>JACBYF010000009.1 GCA_013415235.1 Gemelliphila palaticanis | reverse complement strand
ATAGTTTTCGTCTGGTGGCGATAGCAAAGAGGACACACCTGTACCCATACCGAACACAGAAGTTAAGCTCTTTAGCGTCGACTGTAGTTGGGCTTACGCCCTGCGAGATTAGAACGTTGCCAGGCGTTGAGTCTTTAGCAAAAGCTTCAGGCTTATTGTTCCACAGTAGCTCAGTTGGTAGTAGCATCTGACTGTTAATCAGAGGGTCGCAGGTTCGAGTCCTGCCTGTGGAGCCATTTTTTGGCCCGTTGGTCAAGTGGTTAAGACACCGCCCTTTCACGGCGGTAACACGGGTTCGAATCCCGTACGGGTCATATTTTTGGAGGTTTAGCTCAGCTGGGAGAGCACTTGCCTTACAAGCAAGGGGTCAGCGGTTCGATCCCGTTAACCTCCACCATTTTTAATAATGGGGAGGTAGCGAAGAGGCTAAACGCGACGGACTGTAAATCCGTTCCTTCGGGTTCAGTGGTTCGAATCCACTTCTCCCCACCATTCATATTTTATTTTTGGGATATAGCCAAGCGGTAAGGCAACGGACTTTGACTCCGTCATTCCCCTGGTTCGAATCCAGGTATCCCAGCCATGAGCCATTAGCTCAGTTGGTAGAGCATTTGACTTTTAATCAAAGGGTCGAAGGTTCGAGTCCTTCATGGCTCATTTTATAAATAAATGCCATTTGGCATTTTATTTTGGCCCGTTGGTCAAGTGGTTAAGACACCGCCCTTTCACGGCGGTAACACGGGTTCGAATCCCGTACGGGTCATCATTTGAGATAAGAATTATTCTTATCTCTTTTTTTATTTTTTATTAATGATAATATAGTGTTTATATATTTTTTATGTTATAATTATATTTATAAAATTTTAAAAAGGTGGTATTTTAAATATGAAACAAAGTAAAACATTTATTCCTACTACAAGGGAAGTACCAGCCAATGCAGAAGCGATAAGTCATAAGTTGTTAATTAAAGCAGGTATGGTCAAGCAAGTCTCAGCTGGTGTCTATACTTATCTGCCCTTAGCTAACAATGTAATAGAAAAAATTAAAAAAATAATAAGGGAAGAACATGATGCTATTGATTCAGCTGAATTATTAATGCCTATATTACAATCTCAAGAATATTGGGAGGCTTCAGGTAGATGGGGTAAAATGGGAGATGAATTAATGCGTCTTAAAGATAGAAAAGATGCAGGATACGCTCTTAGTCCTACTGCTGAAGAAATTATATGTCAAACTGTAAATAATATGGTTACTTCATATAAACAATTACCGTTGAATTTATATCAAATTCAAACGAAATTTAGAGATGAAGTAAGACCAAGATTAGGATTATTACGTTGTAAAGAATTTATTATGAAAGATGCTTATTCTTTCCACGATAGTCCAGAATCTTTAAGAGAAACATACAATGATTACTATAGAGCATATAGTAATATATATGATAGATTAGAACTTAAATATAGAGCTGTACAAGCAGATTCAGGAAACATTGGTGGAAGTTATACACACGAATTCCAAGCCTTAGCAGAGGTTGGAGAAGATACTATTGTTTATACTGAAGAAAGTGATTATGCAGCAAATATTGAAACTGCTAAAGTAGTAGAAGAAAACTATTCTTTACCAGAATTTGAGAAAAAAGAAAGATCATTATTAGAAACTCCAGCGCAAGAAACTATTGATGAAATAGCAGCATACTGTGGAGTAGAAGTTAATCGTGCTATGAAAGGATTAGCTCTAAATGCTGATGGTAACCTTTATTTAGTTTTAATGAGAGGAAATGATCAGTTAAATGAGATAAAATTCAAAAAAGCTACTAATACATTCGATGTAAGAATGGCAACTCCAGAAGAAATAGAGAGTATGGGTTCAGTAGTAGGTTACATGGGTCCATTTGATATTAAAAATTGTACAGTAATTGCTGATAACGCTGTAAAATATATGTATAATCATAGTTGTGGAGCAAATAAAAAAGGATTCCACTATATAAATGTAAATCATGGGGATTATGAAGTTTCAGGCTATTATGACCTTCGTATGATAGAAGAAGGAGATTTAGCAGAGGACTTATCAGGACCAGTTAAATTCGCTAAAGGTATAGAAGTAGGTCAAGTATTTGAATTAGGAAAAGGATATTCAGAATCAATGGATATTAAATATTTAGATGCTAATGGTAGAGCAAATCACTTCTATATGGGATGTTATGGAATTGGGGTATCAAGATTACTTTCAGCAATAATTGAGCAACATAACGATGAAAATGGTATTATATGGCCTAAAGAAGCAGCACCATACCAAGTTCATTTATTATGTGTAGATGTTAAGAAAGAAGAACAATTAAAATTATCAGAAGAACTTTATAAACATTTAAGAGATAATAAAGTGGAAGTATTATTTGATGATAGAGCAGAAAGAGCAGGAGTTAAATTTAACGATGCAGACTTAATAGGTATACCACTTCAAATAATAGTAGGTAAAAAAGCTGGAGAAAACACTGTAGAAATAAAGTACAGAAGATCTGGAGAAAAAGAAGAGATATCTTCTGATTCAGTTTTAGAAAAAGTAAAACAATTTTATAAATAATAGGAGGAACAATGAGTAACAAACACTTTTCTTTATTGTTGAAATCTATTAATTTATCTGATTTTATTGAAAAAGAGGAATTTAAAAGTTTTATTTTACATTCAATAAAAAAAGATAATGATAATAAGATATGGACATTTAACTTTAAAGCAGAAAAATTACCGAGTGTTACTGATTGGATACTACTTATTAATAATATGCGAGATAGTTTTTTCGAAGACTATCTCGTTAATTATAATGTAGAAATATCTGATAAAGTAAATAATGAAATAATTACTAATTATTGGCCTTATGTAGTTAATGAAGTTTTTTCGGTTGGAGATAGCAGTACTTTGATACAAGCTATACTAGCTAATGAATTAACTGTTGAAGAAGAAGTTTTAACTTTAAATATAATAACTCCAACATTATGGAATAATTACATAGATTTAAAGAAAAAAGAAATTTTACAAGTATATAGTAATTTAGGTATAAAGAATTTAAGGTTAGAAGCTAATTTTATTGAAAGTAATATAGAAAAAAAACAAGAAAATATACTCTCTAATGAAATTTCTAAGATAGAAACAATAATAAAAAAAGATGAAGAAAAGAAAAAATTAGAAAGTAATAAAAAAGAAAAAGTACCAAATAAGACTATATCTAGTAAAGTAGTAGAAATTAAAGATCTTGTGGGATATATAGGTGAAGCTACAATAATGGCACAGGTCTTTGATAAAGAAAAAGTTGAGTTCAGAGCAGGAAATGGTCAATATAGAGTTAAGTTAACAGATTATTCAGAATCTATTTTAATGAAAATGTTTATAGGTGGAAATAATGATAAATTTAAACCTAGTCCCAAGAAATTAGAATTATTGGAAACATTAGATAAAATAAAAGCTGGACAGTGGCTTAAAATAGAAGGTACAGTTTCTTATGATAATTATTTAAATGATACTGTAATTGAACCTAAAATAATTGAAGTTGCAGAAAAGAAATCTAAAATAGATGAATATGAAGGTAAAAAGAGAATAGAGCTAAATGTTCATACAAAAATGAGTCCATTAGAAGGTGTATCTAGTGCTTCTGAATATATTTCTTTAGCAAGTTCTTGGGGGCATGAAGCAATAGCATTTACAGATAGCTACGGGGTCCAAGCATATCCTGATATATGTATATCTTCAAAAGGTAAAGATGTAAAACCTATATATGGATTAAATGCTTTTATAATGGATGATAGTATAAAAGCTACAACTAATCCTAAGGATAAAAAATTATCAGAATTGACTTATGTTGTATTTGACGTTGAAACTACAGGACTTTCTGCAGAAAGAGATAGATTAATAGAAATAGCTGCTATAAAAGTAAAAGATGGAAAAGAAATAGATAGTTTTGAAAGTTATATTAATCCAAAAATAAAAATACCAGAGTTAATAACTAGAATAACAAGTATTACAGATGAAGATGTAAAAGATGCACCTTATGAAGAAGAGGTAATGACTAATTTTTATAATTGGTTATCTGAAGATGATATTTTAGTAGCTCATAATGCTAAATTTGACTTAGGATTTATAAGTAAGTCATTTGAGAGACTTGAATTGATAGATAACTTTAATTATGGAAGTATTGACACACTTTTCTTATCTAGAGCAATTAATAAAGAGGCTAAAAGACATTCTTTGAATAATTTGGCTAAAATGTATAAAGTTAAGTTGATACAGCACCATAGGGCTATTTACGATACTAAAACCACAGCAGAAATATTCGTAAAAATGTTAGAGCAACTTCATAATTTAGGAGCTATAAAACATGAAGATATTGATGAAATAATTGATTTACAAGAAGCTCATAAAAAATCAAGATCTTTTCCTTGTTCAATATTAGTAAAAAATGCTAAAGGGTTAAAAGATTTATTTAAGTTAGTATCATATAGTTCTACAAAATATTTATCTTCAGGAAAACCTACAATACCTAAAAGTATTTTAGCTCAATATAGAGAAAATTTACTTATAGGTACAGGTAATTTACAAAATGAAATATTTGAGGATTTACTTAACTCAAAAGAAGAAAAATTTATAGAAACATTAGATTTCTATGATTATGTAGAGGTTCAGCCATTACATCATTACGAAAAATTTATTGCAGATGAAAGAGTAAAAGATAAAGAAGAATTAAAAGAAATAATTAAAAAGTTAATAGACAGATCAATTTACAATAATAAAATAGTAGTTGCTACGGGAGATGTTTATTATATACATGAATATCAACATGTCTACAGACAAATACTTAGACTTACTGTAAAGCAAAATCCAGGGGCAAGAGATTTAATGCCGATGGCTAACATTTTAACAACAGAAGAGATGCTATCAGAATTTTCATATTTAGAAGATAAAAAATTAATAGAAGACATTGTAATAAACAATACTCACAAAATCAATGATATGATAGAACTAGTTGTTCCTCTAAAGGATAAACTATACACTCCTAATATAGAGGGAGCAGCTGAAGATGTTAGAAATATTAGTTACGAAAAAGCCAAAAGCATATATGGAGATGAATTGCCAGAAATAGTAGAAAAAAGACTTGAAAAAGAGTTAGATTCTATTATAGGAAATGGATTTTCAGTTGTATACTTAATATCTAGTAAACTTGTTAAAAAATCTTTATCAGATGGTTATTTAGTAGGTTCTAGGGGATCTGTAGGTTCTTCTCTTGTTGCTACAATGATGGATATAACAGAAGTTAATCCTTTAGTACCGCATTATGTCTGTCCTAAATGTAAAAATAGTGAGTTCTTCTTAAAAGGAGAATATGCTTCAGGATTCGACTTACCTAATAAAAAGTGTTCAACATGTGATGTTCCTATGAAAAAAGATGGTCAAGATATTCCGTTTGAAACTTTTTTAGGATTTAAAGGGGATAAAGTACCCGATATAGATTTAAACTTTTCAGGAGAATATCAGCCAACTGCTCATAATTTTACTAAAGAAATATTTGGGGAAGATTATGTATACAGAGCAGGAACAATATCTACGGTTGCACAAAAAACAGCTTATTCATTTACTAGGGACTATTTTGAACAAAATGAAATAGAAAAAAGAAATATTGATCTAGAAAGAATAGCAAGTGGTTGTGAAGGTGTTAAAAGAACGACAGGCCAACATCCAGGTGGTATATTAGTAGTTCCTAATGATATGGATATTTTTGATTTTACGCCTTATCAATTCCCTGCAGATGATGAAACTAGTGCATGGCGAACAACACATTTTGATTTCCACTCTATTCATGATAATATTTTAAAATTTGATATTTTAGGACACGATGATCCTACAATGATAAGAAAATTACAAGATTTATCTGGTATAGATCCGACCCAAATAGACGTTTCAGATGAAGATGTTATGAAAATATTTTCTTCACCTGACATTTTAGGAGTTAGCGCAGAAGAATTAGGATGTGCTACAGGAACTTTAGGAATACCTGAGTTTGGAACACCGTTCGTAATTCAGATGTTACAAGATACCAAGCCAACAACTTACTCAGAACTAGTTCAAATTTCAGGTCTTTCTCATGGAACAGACGTTTGGTTAGGGAACGCTCAAGAGTTAATAAAAAATGGTACATGTACCCTTAAAGATGTTATAGGTTGTAGGGATGATATTATGGTTTATTTAATCTATGCAGGTCTTGAGGAAAGTACGGCATTTACAATAATGGAAAGTGTTCGTAAAGGAAAAGGTTTAACAGAAGACTTTGAAAAAGCCATGAAGGACAATAAAGTTCCTAATTGGTATATAGATTCGTGTAAAAAAATAAAATATATGTTCCCAAAAGCCCATGCAGCAGCGTATGTTCTTATGGCATTAAGAATAGCTTGGTTTAAAGTTCATAAACCTTTAATATACTATTGTGCATATTTTTCTGTTAGAGCAAATGACTATGATATAAAAACAGTCGTTCATGGAAAAGATTTTTTAGGTAAGAAAATATTTGAAATAAAAAATATGGATAAATCCGAGCTTACAGGAAAAGATCAAGCATCTTTAGTTAGTTATGAAATAGCTTTTGAAATGTTAAATAGAGGATATACTTTTTCAAAAATAGATTTAGAAAAATCACAAAGTTTTGACTATATAATAGAAGGAGATAGTCTAATACCTCCGTTTTCTATTGTTCCAGGTCTTGGAGAAAACGTAGCATTAAAAATAGCTCAGGCACGAGAAGAAAAGCCATTTTTATCTATTGAAGACTTTTCTAAAAGAGGGGGAGTATCTTCTACGGTACTAGAGTATTTAAAAGATTTAGGTAGCTTAAAAGGATTACCTGAAAAAGCTCAACTCTCATTCTTTGATGAGTGGTAGTCTATAAATTTAATTAAAACTAAAACTATAAAAAGTTTATTTTTAAAAAATTAGTATAAAAAATATTCAAAAAAACTTATGAAAATCTTTTTTTCATAAGTTTTTTTTGTAAAAAATAATTTTTTCCAACTTTGCTAAACAATAAATAAATATGTTAATATTAAAATGTAAAAAATAAAACAAATAAAAAGGAGTAAATAATTATGTTAAATCAAGTAACTTTAATAGGAAGGCTAGTAAAAAAACCAGAGTTAAGAGAAAGTGAAGGAGGACTAAATTACTTAAAAGCTACTATTGCAGTACAGTCTAATTATAAAAATAAAGATGGAGATTATGAAGTTGAGTTTTTAGAATTTACAGCTTTTGGAAAAGTAGCTCAAAACACAGCTAAATATTGTGATAAAGGTAGTTTAATAAATTTATTAGGATCACTTAGCAATAATGTTTACAAAGATAAAAATGGGGTTACGCATTATCAAATGTCGCTAATAGCTAATAAGATAAATTTTTTAAGTAAGGGTAATAAGCAAGAAGAAATAAAAGAAGAAGATATATTTACTTTAGGACAATAAAATTAGGGGCTTTTTACAGCCCCTTTATATATCTAAAATTTCCACATCAGGTTTAATCTTATAAATTACATCTTTTCTTTCTATAATTATATTAACCTTATTAGAAAGTTCTTTGTCGTTTTTTATATTATTTAAAAGTTCGCTACTAGGATTTATAGCTATAGGATTACCTACTCTTTTTAGCATTCTATAGTCTCCGTTAGTATCTCCATAAGCATAAGAATTTTCTAAATCAATGTCATAGGTTGAAATTAATTCGTCAATCATATTGTTTTTACTTTCAGAGTCCCACATAGGAATTACAGTACCTGTAAATTTATTATTTTTAATAATATATCCACTACCAACACTTAGAAATACACCGTGTTTTTCTCCCATTTTATTAACTAGAAAATCAGGACTTCCAGAAATAAAGAATACTAGATGACCAGAATCTTTATGTTTTTGAATTATTTCTCTAGTGTATTTATAAACTCTATCTGCTTTTAATTTCATAACTTGGTTAGTAGCAAAGTCAATAGTATCTTTATCTAAACCAGTAATAGCTTTTACATAAGCAGAAGATAGTTCAAATAAGTAATTGTCATAATCTCCTTGTCTATTGTCCCATCCTGTGTATAGTGGTTTAATATCATTTATCCAAATTTTTTCGTCGAGAACTTCGTATTTAATTAATTTTTTAAAATGTTCAGTCATTAATGAATCTCGGTATAAAGTACCATCAATATCAAAAAAAGCTGCAATTTTTTTACTATTCATAAAATCCTCCTTATTAAATATTTCGTTATATAGTAACATATATAATTAAAATAAGCAACAAATATTTTTGTTTAAATAAACACAAAATATATAAAAAATGTTATAATAAAATATTATTATTAAGGAGGGGAAAAATGAATATAGTAAAAAAACTTTGGTGGTTTTTTAAGTTGGAAAAGAAAGAATATATTATCGCCATATCATCTTTGATACTTGTTAGTATTTTGAATCTAATTCCACCTAAAGTCATAGGAAATGTTATAGATAAAGTAGGTTACGATACTTTAACTAAAAATGAATTGATTTTAAATATAATAGCAATATTGTTGGCGGCTATTATGATGTATATACTTCGTTATATATGGCGAATAAAACTTTTTGGAACTTCTGAAAGATTGGGAAAACTGATGAGATTTAAGTTATACAATCATTTTACAAAAATGTCTCCTTCTTTTTATCAAAAATATAGAACAGGAGATTTGATGGCACATGTAACTAATGATGTGAATGCTCTAAATCAAACAGCAGGACCTGGAGTTATGTCTGCAGTAGATTCAACGATAACAATAGCAGTTACTTTGTTAATGATGTTTTTTACACTATCTTGGAAATTAACATTAGTAGTATTAATACCTATGGCTTTTATAGTTGTAATAACTAATAGAATAGGGAAAAAAATACATACGAGTTTTAAAAATTCTCAACAAGCATTTTCTGAATTAAATAATAACGTTCAAGAGTCTATAACTGGAATTAAAGTAACAAAATCATTTAATTACGGAAATGAAGAAGTTACTAAATTCAAAGAGACAAATAATAATACTTACAATAAAAATATAATTACTATGAAATATGACGTTTTATTTGATCCTGTAATAATAGTTTTTGTAGGTATGTGTTATATGCTTTCGTTACTTTATGGAGGATATTTAATAAGTTTAGGTAATCTTACTATTGGAGGACTTGTAACTTTTATAGCATATCTTGATATGTTACTTTGGCCGCTTCTTGCTATGGGGTATTTATTTAATCTAGTTCAAAGAGGTAGTGCTTCTTACGATAGAATAGAAAAAATATTATTTGAAAAAAGTGATGTAGAAAATACTGATAATGCTTTAACAGATATTAATAATGGTGAGCTTAAATATAACATTTCTAATTTTTCATACGAAGAAACGTCTGTAATAAAAGATGTAGAATTTTCAATTAAGAAAGGACAGACACTAGGTATAGTAGGACAAACAGGTTCAGGGAAAACGACACTTTTAAAACTATTACTAAGAGAAAGAGATATCCAAGAAGGTTATATAAATTTAAACAATACTAATATTAAAGAATATGATATACATAAATTACGTAATCTAATGGGTTATGTTCCACAAGATCAAATATTGTTTTCAACTACTATAAAAGAAAATGTAAAATTTGCAGACACAAGCCTATCAGATGAAGAAGTAGAAGAAGTTACTAAACTTAGTGGAGTATATAAAGATATTATGGATATGCCCGAAGGTTTTGAAACTGTTGTTGGAGAAAGAGGAGTTTCGCTATCTGGGGGACAAAAACAACGTATTGCAATATGTAGAGCACTAATAATAAATCCTGAAATTTTAATATTAGATGACTCACTTAGTGCAGTAGATGCAAAAACAGAAGATTTTATTTTAGAAAATTTAAGAAGATTAAGAGAAGATAAGACAACTATAATAACTGCTCACAGGCTTAGTGCAGTAGTCCATGCAGACTTGATAATAGTTATGCAAAATGGAACAATAGTAGAAAAAGGTACGCATGAAGAACTTTTAGCAAATAAAGGTTGGTATTACGATACCTATAACAAACAACAAATAGAAAATAATTTAGAGGAGGGTGAATTTAATGAATAAACTACAAAAAGATTCAAAGAAAAATCATTATAATGTTGCTAAAAGACTTTTAAATTACGCCTCTAAATATAAAATATTACTAATTATGGCTTTGTTATTTTTGTTTTTAACTACATTAGTTCAGGCTATAATTCCTCAAGTAGCAAAATATTTTATAGATAACTACATAGGGGATAGCTTTACTAACAAAACTATTATTTTTATTTTAGCAGGATACTATTTACTATTTTTAATGCAGGCTGGTTTTAACTATATAGGTAGAGTTAGCTTTGCGAAAGTTTCTTACGGTGTGGTAAAAGATCTTAGGAATGATGCTTTTTCTAATATGCAAAAATTAAGTATGAATTATTTTGATAAAACTGCATCTGGTTCTATAGTATCACGAATAACAAACGATACAGAAAATATAAGTAATATGTTTGGAGTAGTGTTTAGTGGGTTTATCAGAGGGATATTTTTAATATTAGTAAGTATATATTCTATATTTTTACTTAACTACAATTTAGGATTTTTTATTCTGTTATTATTTCCAATAATAGCACTATGTATATATTACTATAGAAAACTATCTATACCACTTATTGAAAAAACACGTTCTAAAATAAGTGAGATAAACTCAAAGTTAGCAGAAAGTATAGATGGTATGAGTATAATACAATCTTTTAGTCAGGAAGAAAGATTAAAAGAAGATTTTGAAAAAACTAACAATGAATATTATCATTATTACATAAAATATTTAAAAGTTGATAGTTTATTACTAAGACCAGCTTTAGCACTTTTAAAAATACTGGCATATACAATATTACTTGCATATTTTGGATTTAGAGGAGTTGAACTTGGATTAACAGCAGGTATTATGTATGCTTTTATACAGTATATAAATAGATTATTCGATCCTTTGATTGAGTTGACTCAAAGTTTCGCAGTACTTCAAAGATCAGTAGTATCTGCAGATAGAATATTTGAACTTATAGATAATGATGATTACGAGCCGTCACAAAACAATAAAGATATTAAAATAACTAGAGGAGATATAGAATTTAAAAATGTATCATTTAGTTATGATGGGAAAAGAGATGTTTTAAAAAATATTAATTTCAAAGTATCAAAAGGAGAAACTATCGCCTTTGTAGGTCATACGGGTTCTGGAAAATCATCTATAATAAACTTATTTATGAGATTTTATGATTTTGATAGAGGAAATATATTTATAGATGGTTACGACATAAAAGATTTTAGTAGAAAAGAATTATTTACTAACATTGGTTTAGTTTTACAAGATCCATTTTTATATCACGGTAACATAAAAGATAACATAAAACTTTTTACAGATAATTTAAGTGATGAAGATATAGAAGAAGCGGCTAAATTTGTAGATGCTAATACATTTATTGAACAACTAGAAGATAAGTATAATCATAGAGTAACAGAAAGAGGTACTACATTTTCTAGTGGTCAAAGACAACTTATTGCATTCGCAAGGACAATAGCTCTAAAACCTAAAGTGCTAATATTAGATGAAGCAACAGCTAATATAGATTCAGAAACAGAAGAATTAATACAAAATTCTTTAAGAAAAATGAGAAAAGGTAGAACAACAATAGCCATAGCTCACAGATTATCAACAATACAAGATGCAAACTGTATATATGTTTTAGATAAAGGTGAAATAATAGAAAGTGGAACGCACGAGCAATTATTGGAACAAAAAGGAACATATTATAGTATGTATAAATTGCAAGTTAGTTCATAGAAAATTCTTTATAAAAAAACTCGAAAAAATTATATTAAATTTTTTCGAGTTTTTTATAAATATTTTATTTGAAAATTTCTTCTAGTTTTTCTTTAGGTAGAGCAGTAATAAGTTTAATTGATTGTTCTCCTAACGTCATTTTTTCATTATCTCCATGTATAACAGAGGCACATATTGCTCCTTGTAATGTAGTAAAGAACCATTCGCTAACCTTTTCGCTTAAAATTTTTTCACAGCCAACATTTGTTAGTTGAATAGATAATTGATTTTTCCAATTTAAAAGTATCTCTCCGCATTTTTCATAAACTTCTGGTGCTTGACCAATAGTCTCTAAAGCAAGTAGTGTCATTCTAAAACTAGGAGTACCGTAGTTTTTTTCTTTATTTTTAAACAAATCTATTAATGCTAGTAAAACACATTCTATTGATTGACATTGTTTAGCTGCAAGTTTAAATTTCTTAGTAAATTCTAAATCGATTTTTTCTAATGCTGAAATTACAATATCATCTTTTCCTTTAGGAAAATAATAGTATAAACTTCCCTTTGGGGCTTTAGATTTCTCTATTATATCTTGTATGCTAGTTTCGTTATATCCATGAATTTGAATTAATTTTGTACTATGCTTAATAATATTTTCTCTAGATTTATTATTTAGTGTCATAAAATAGCCCCCTTAAATAAAACATAATTATTCAAAGAAATTATAACATTTATATACTGAATAATCAATACATATTTAACAAAAAAATTTATATTTTAATTATAAAAAAATAGAGTTTATCATTTTTGATAAGCTCTACTTTTATTTTAAAATAAGATATGAAAAAGTTTTCTTTTAGTTATTTTAAATAATATTTAATTTTCAACTTTATTTTTGTTTTTAGTTAAAATAATGTAAATTAACACACTTATAATCATTATAAAAGAAGTTATATAAAATGGTGTTTTAAACAACTCTAAACCTAATTTTTCAGGTAATTTAGTTAATATAACAGGGGTTAATATTACTCCTATATTACCAGCAGTTAGTGCCATACTAGTTACAAAGTTAATGTTTTGTTTTTCGTAATATTTAGATATAAAGAAAAAGACAGAAGACATTACACCTACAAAACTTGTACCAATAAATATAGCTCCTACATAAAGTAAAGCTATATTTTTAGTAACTATAAATAAAATATTACCAAAAATCATTGCTGTAATCATAAATAGCATAGTTTTTAAACTGAAATGTTTAATTAACTTACCGAAAATAAAACCACTTAATATACCACTTAGTGCAAGTATTGATAATAAATTGCTAGAAGTTGTTGTAGCTAAATTATATTTAGTTATAAGTAGAGTAGGAATTTTAATTGTTGCACCTATATAACTTATACCTACAAAGAAAGTCATTATCATAAGTAAAATGACATCCTTATCAAATTTAACTACAGATTTTAATTTTTTACTAACTTCTTGCTTTTCTTCAACTTTAAGTAAAAATAAAATAAATACAGGAATAACTAATAAATATACAGCAAATACATATTTAGGATTAATTATTAAAGCGTATCCTGCAATAAAAGTAGTAAGAGCTTTACCTATATTTAAAAAGGCTGTTCTAAGTCCAATCATAGTTGCTCTTTCATTACCTGTATAATAGTCGCTTATAATACTAATAGATAGTGAATTATATAATCCAACTCCAATACCTAGTATTAATCTAGATATTAACACTACTGTAAAGTTAGAAGAAATTAAAGCAATAATACCTGATAAAGCAATAAGTACAAGACCTAATAATACAGTTTTTTTCTTTCCTAAAAACGATACTATAACATTACTCAGTACAACAAATATAGTTATCATCATAGCAGGAATAGTTACTAAAGTCTCAACAGAAGCTAAACCTATATTAATATTAGATTTATTATATATTTCAAATAGTTTTGGAATAGCAGGTGCTATAGCTAAATGAGACATTAAAAATATTGATATTGACAGAATTGCCAATTTGTTAATTAATTTATTTTGCATAATATGCTCCTTTTAAAAAATTTAACATTATTACAGTATATACTTAAAATAAATAGAGGTCAATAGTTACATATTTTGTATAAATGTTAATATGTCAATGTTTATAATTGATTTATAAAAATTAAAGATGCCCAAAATCATTATTTACAAGATTGAAAACACTGCCAATTTATTGTATAATTATTCTGTAATATAATAAAAAGAAGGTGTAAATATGTACAAGGGAGAAAATACAAAATTACTTCATGGTTATCCAGTCATTGATAACTATACAGGAGCAGCGTCTATACCTAAATATCAAACATCTACATTTGATCAAAAAGATATTTATTTAGATGGCAAGAAGTATAGATATAGTAGATTTGCTAATCCTACTGTTTCAGCATTAGAACAAGCAATAGCAAAATTAGAAAATGCAAAACATGGCTTCGCTTTTTCATCAGGTATGGCAGCTATAACTACTGCACTTATGTTATTTAAAGCTGGAGATCATTTAATTTTACCTATAGAAGTTTACGGAGGTACATATCAATTAGCTACAGAAATATTGCCAAAATATGGAATAACTAGTTCTTTTGTTAATTGTAATGATGTAGATGAAGTAGAAAAACATATAAAAGAAAATACAAAGTTAATATATATAGAAACTCCGTCTAATCCATTACTAAAAATAACAGATATAAGAAAATTGGTATCATTAGCAAAAAAACATAATTTATTAACGATAGCAGACAATACATTTATGACACCACTATATCAAAAACCACTTGATTTAGGATGCGATATAGTAGTAGAAAGTATGACAAAATTCATAAATGGTCACAGTGATGTTGTAGCAGGACTGTTAGCCACTAATGATGATAAACTGGCAGAAGAAGTTTCACTGTTACAAAAAAACTTTGGAGCAGTTATGGGTGTAGAAGATGCATGGTTAGTTCTTCGTGGTATGAAGACGTTAGGTTTAAGAATGAGTACATCTGTAAAAAATGCTGTAAGTATAGCAAAATATCTAGAAACAAACAAAAAAATAAAAAAAGTTTTTTATCCAGAATTAGAAAGTTGTACTTATTATAACGAGCACACATCTCAAGCAACTTCAGGTGGAGCAGTATTATCTTTTGAATTTTATAATGATGAAGATAGAGAGCAATTTTTAGAAAAAATTAAAATACCAATATATGCAGTAAGTTTAGGAGGAGTAGAATCTATCATATCTCATCCTGCAAGTATGTCTCATGCATGCATGACAGAAGAAGAAAGATTAGAACAGGGTATATCAAATAATCTACTACGTTTATCATGTGGAGTAGAAGACTTAGAAGACTTAATTGAAGATTTAGAACAAGCATTACAATAAAATAAAAAATTAAAGGAGAAATAACAATGATACAAAAAATAAATACAGAAAAAGCACCAAAAGCAGTAGGACCTTATGTTCAAGCAAATAAAGTAGGAAACCTTATATTTTGTTCAGGTCAATTAGGAATAAATCCTGAAACAGGAAAAATTGTAGAAGGTGGAGTTTTAGAAGAAACAAAACAAATTTTTAAAAATATAGAAGCAGTATTAGAAGAAGCTGGCAGCTCTATGAATCATATAGTAAAAGCACTAGTTTTACTTAAAGACATTAAGGATTTTGCAGAAGTAAATAAAATATATGCAGAAAATTTTAAAGATGTATTACCAGCTAGATCAGCATTTCAAGTAGCAGCACTACCATTAAATGCAGAAATAGAAATAGAAGTTATAGCTATTGAAAAATAAATTTATAGTACCTCAAACCTAAAATATCAGATTTATAAAGAATTTTCAAAAAACTTTTAAAAAAGTAAAAAAAATCTATTGACATTTCAAAAAATAAATGCTAATATATATCCAACGTTAGATATTTACCTATATTCAAATAAGTAATTTATTGGAACATTTAACAGAGAGTGTATGTAGCTGAAATTACACAATGCCAAGATAGATGAAAATGGTTTGAATGGTATAAAAAAGTGAGTATAAAAGCAAACTTTTTTCGTTTTTGTGTTACGTTACAAACACGCATTATTAAAATACCTAAATTCTAGATAAGTGTATTTCGTAATGGCTAAGTTCGTAGTTTACGAAAAAAGTAAGGTGGTACCGTGAAGTTAATTTCGCCCTTATTCTCTTAGGAGAGTAAGGGCGTTTTTATTTTACATAAACTTTTAATATCAAACAAAATAAAAATTTGAAAGGAATTATAAAAATGAAAAAATTAATAGCATTATTAGCAGCATTTATAGTAACAATAACATTAATTGGATGTTCATCATCTAAATCTTCAACAACTGAAGAAAAGAAAGGAATAAATGTAGATTCATTAGATCCTAATAAACCTGTAACAGTTAAAATAGGAGCAACTAACGTTCCTCATGCAGAGCTTTTAGAATACATAGCACCTAAATTAGAAAAAGAAGGGCTAAAATTAGATATAGTAACATACCAAGATTACTATTTACCTAACAAAAACTTAGAAGATAAAGAAATAGACTTAAACTACTTCCAACATGTTCCATTCTTAAACAATGAAACGAAAGAAAAAGGTTATAAATTAGAAGATGCAGGAGCAATACATATTGAGCCAATAGGTCTTTACTCTAAAAAAGTTAAGAAATTAGAAGAATTACAAGACGGAGCATTAGTTTTAGTAAGTAACAATAAATCAGAATGGGGAAGAGTGTTAAAAATTCTTCAGGATGCAAAACTTGTAAAAATTAGAGATGGTGTGGATGTTATAACTGCAACATTTGAAGATGTAGTAGAAAACCCTAAAAACTTAAAATTCAAATATGATAATGATCCAGCAATTATGGTTCAATATTTCCAAAATGGAGAAGGTGATTTAATATCTATTAATTCTAACTTTGCTGTTGATGCAGGAATAAAACCATTAGAAGATTCAGTAGTTGTTGAGAGTCCAGATAACAATCCTTATGGAAATATAATAGTTGTTAGAGCAGGAGATAAAGATAAGATTGTAACTAAAAAAATAGTAGAAGCACTTCAATCAGAAGATACTAAAAAATTCATTAAAGAAAAATACAATGGAGCTGTAGTACCTGCTTAATATAACGATAGTTTAGAAGAATATAACTAGAAAAGAAAGAAAAGAAAATTTAAGAAGCCACTAAATAAAATTAAGAAATAATAAAAGTGTATAAATTAAGTAAAACTCAGGTGATGAATGTTCACTTGAGTTTTTGATTTTTAAATAATTTTATTAAGAAAAAATTAATAGTTAATTAGTATAAAAGTTATTATAAGCTGCATTAAATTTTAGAAAAATATTAAAAAAAGTGTTATAATAGAATTGTTTAAAACTATATTAAAGTAATTAAAAAATATGGAGATATAAAATGAATAATAAAAAAGAAAAATATAGTATAAGAAAATTAACGATAGGATGTGCTTCTTGTTTAATAGGATTGTTTATAGGTCTGTCTACTGACTCTTATGCTGTAGAAGTAACAGATAGTAATAGCACAATAACTTATGACAATGGAGTAATAAAACAAAAAAATAATAACATAGATAGTGCAGTTAGTGAATTAGATAATTTTTTAAATGAGTATAATAGCAGTCATCAAAGTATTATAGATAAGTATGGAGGAGGATATATTCCTACTTCAGACTACTCAAAAGAAATGATAAGATTAATAAAACAAGGTGTACCTCCTAAAGAAGCAACAATTCAAGCAAAAAATAAAGCTAAAGCTGAAAGAATGGACTTATTAGATATGAGAGTTGCTTATAATAATGTATACAATAGTAAAACAGATATTATAAGGGGCGTGCTTCAAAACTCTAAAGATAATGTTCAGAGGAATGTTGATATTATAAAAAATAATCCTGTGGAATTTATGGTAGGATTAACTTATCTTGAAAGACTTTATAATTTTAATGTAGGTAATATAAAAGCTAAAGATTTATTAGCAAATCACATTGATTATTTTAATGCTAGTAAAAATAATATTGATTTTATAATCGATATAGGTAAGCAAAATGCTAACAATTTAACACTTTTAAATACGACAACTTTATATAATAATGTAATAAAAAATTACACTAATATACAAAATATACCTAGTTTTATAGAAAGTGTTAAACCTGCTAATTTAGATGTAGATACTTGGTTTAAAGAAACTTCTAAAGCAATAATTAGCGAGAAAGCATCAACTGTAGAACCAACATATAAATATAAATTGTATGACAAATTAAAAGATACACATGTACAGTATATACTACCATTATTAAACGTTAGTGAAAATTCTATATATGCAATCTCTAATCCAACAACAGTAACATTTGGTATGGTAGATACTTATGGAGTAGAACATGTAAAATCTAATATAGAAGATATAGCTAATAAACAAGCACAGTTTATTGATTTTTGGCTTAGAAATGCTGATTCAAATGTAAAGTCAAAATTAAGTGGAACTAAACTTGTTATTGATACAATGGCTAAAAAAGAAACTACTCCAAATCAGCCAGTAAGGGACAGATGGGCAGATAGAATAGGAGAAAATTCTACACTTGGTATAAAAGAATTTTTAGGACCTATGAATAAATGGAAATTATTTACATTTGTTGATGGTTATGCAGACGGTGAAAGTGGAATGAGTTTAATTCTTACTCCAGCTTTATATGATAGAGGAGTAACTACATATACACACGAATTAACACATATTTATGATAAAAGTGTATTTTTCGATGGTTATACTAGACGAGATGGACTTGAGGTAGAGTTTTTTGCTCGTGGTTTACTAGAAGCATATACTAATACCAAAGAACCTATATTTAACTTAAATACTACTTTTACTGATAAAACAGATGAAGATTTTGTAAACAAAACACCAGAAAGATTTAAAACACCAGAAGATATACAAGAATATATGAAAGGTGTATTAGATGTTACATATTTCTTAAATGGTCTAGAAGCAAATGATATTTTGACTCGTGGAGATGAAGCCAAACTAAAATGGTTTAAAAAACATTCTCAAGTAGTAGATACAAGAGAAAGAAAGAATAATGGCACTAGCACATATACTCATACAGTAGATAACTTCTCATTTTTAAATAATGCAAGTAATTTAACAACAATAAATGACTTAATTGATAATGATATTGTTGCTAGAAGATATAACTATAAAGGTTTTGCTCTTGATGGAACAGCAGGATCTAACGATTATTATGTAATTCCTTTATTTACACCATTATATTCAGCTTTTAATAATCCAAATGGAGTATCCGGAGACATAACTTCTAGATTAATGGCTTACGAATTATTAGGAGAATATGGTTACCACGAAGGTTTTGTTCCATTCTTATCAAATAAATTAAAAACTGGAGATAGAATAACAGATACAGATGTATATAACAGTATATTATCTAAATACAATGGTGATGTTAAAGCATTCAAAAAAGCAATGTATGAAAAACGACTAAATAAAGAGGTTAAGCCAGTTAGTATTATGTTTAATAATAAAGAAGAACATATACGTAATAAAGCAGATATTGTTACTCTATTAGAAAATGCTATTACAGAAGATTTATTAGTAGCATCATCAGGAGAATACAATAATAACGGAACAACACTTTCTAGAAAATTAGCTAATGAAAGTAACGTAGAAAAATTAAAAGCAGCTTTATTCCTAGGATATAAAAAATTAACTAATGACTTTAGAACATCAATATTTAAAGAAGAAAGTGAAATAATTTATGTTGATGCAACTACTGTTAATGGAGACGGTTCTGAAAACAGTCCTTTTAATGATTTTAGAAAAGCTTTAGAAGTAGTTAAACCTGGAGGGAAAATTGTATTAAAAGAAAGTGTAACTGTTGCAGGAACAGGAGATATAGTAATAGATAAGAATATAACTATTGAGGGAAGCGGAAATACATTAAATGTCCGTGGACATAATATAGACATAAAAGAAGATGTAAATATGAGTAATATAAACTTATCTATGTTAAGAGATGGTAAATATATACCTAATATATATACTGGAAATAATAATGTTAATTTTGATAATGTAACTACACTAGTATCAGAAGGACAAGCTGCTGAAAGACCAAATCTAGTTATAGGAAATAAAGATGTATCTAGTGCGGAAAAAGTTGCTAATGTTACATTTACAAACTCAAAATCTAATACAATATTTAACTCTATAGAATTAGGAGGAGCTAATCCTAACAATCATACTTTAAATATAGATAGTAATGTAGATTCTTATTCAGGTATAAATGTAGATAATGCAGAGAGCGACTATACTATAAATATTGCTAGTAACAAAATAACTACGGTTAATGGAAATAATTTAGAAAAAGGAAATGTTAACATAACAGCTAGTTCATTAAAAGACTATTCTGTAGAGAGTATAAAAAATGTAAATCTACCAAAAGATATAAAAGCTAATAAAATAGTTAATATTAAAAACTTAACGTTAAATGGAGCAGTTACCTCTACTACTCCTGTTATAGTTGATAGTATAAATGGAACAGGAACTTTAAAATTAGATTTAGTTAGAGATGTTTTAACAGTAAATAATGTTGCAAATACAGTAAATATAGAATTAAAACCTGAAAACGGACTTATAGATGATGAAATTGATACTCGTGTTATAAATACAGAAAATGTAGTAAACAATGTAACAATAGATAGAGATGGCTATTCTTTAAGAAAAACAGATGCAGGATATTTATTGTCTAGAGACAAATTTAATGTTGATATAGAATTTTATTTAGACATAGATAAGAACAATGCTATAGATGATGAAGATGAATTTAGAGAACTTTTAAATTTACAATATGTAGATGATAATTTATCTTCTTACATAAATAAACTTAATGAGCATCTAAACAAACAAGGAAAACAAGTAAAAGAAAGTAGTGTTTTTGATAAAGAAACTAATGATGCAGGAGTTGTAGTAAAATTCAAAGTAATAATTGAAGATAAATCTCCTAATTCTACAGAAGTTATTGGGGAAACAGTTGTCGAAACAACAGAAGATATAGAATCAAATATTATAGAATATGTTGCTGACCCAGAAAGTTCGTACGGAAGTGAAAGAGTAATAACTAATGCCCAAAATGGATTAGCTACAATTAGAACAACTTATAAAACTATTAATGGAGAAAGAACTGAAGAAAAAATAGGGGAGCCAGTAAGGGAAGTAACAAAACAACCTATAAATAAAGTTATAGCAAAAGGAACAAAATCTTTAGAAGAAAAAGAAACTATAGCGTACGAAACAGAGTACCGAGCAGATAATGAAAAAACTTACGGAGATGATACAGAAACTGGTGGAGTAGACGGGGAAAGAACATATATAACAACGTATACATTAGATACAACATCAGGAAATATAACTACAAGTAAAAATGCAGGAAAAGTAACAAAACAACCTGAAAATAAAATAATAACAAAAGGAACAAAACCTTTAATAGAAGAATTTGATATAGATCCTGAAATAAAATATGTTTACCTATCTGATAAACCTAGTACATTTAAAGAAGAATTGCCAGGTAAGAAAGGTCTAAAGAGAAAAACTACAAATTATATTCTAGATACAACAACAGGTAATATTGAGGTAGTTGTTGGAAGTTTTAAAATTATAAAAGAATCTACACCAACAATAATAAAATTGGGAATAAATAATGATACATCTATAGATTATTCTGTTAAATATGAAGCAGATTATTCTCGTGAATATGGAACACCTAATATAGTAATTCAAGAAGGTAAAAAGGGTGTAATAAATTCTAATGGTGAAGTTGTAACAAAACCTGAAAATAAAATCATTAGCGTTGGGGCAAAATCAAACTCAACTATTACTCCTATAGAATTTGAGACTATAAGAAAAGAAGTTACTTATTTAAAATTAGGAGAAGTAGCAGAAGTTACAGAAGGTAAGGATGGTTACGAAAAAGTAACTAATAGCTATGTAGTAGATATAAATACTGGAGAAGTAACAGTTTCAACAAATCGAGAAATAAAAAATGCTATTGCCAGAGTTATTGAAGTTGGAATAGGAGAATCTAAAGTCCCAGATTATAATTTGGAAAACGAAGATAAGCCAGAATTTAATTTAGAAATAAAAGTTCCAGATTATAATTTAGAAAATGAAGATAAGCCAGAGTTTAATTTAGAAACAAAAGTTCCAGATTATAATTTAGAAAATGAGGATAAACCAGAGTTTAATTTAGAAACAAAAGTCCCAGATTATAATTTGGAAAATGAGGATAAACCAGAATTTAATTTAGAAACAAAAGTTCCAGATTATAATTTAGAAAATGAAGATAAACCAGAGTTTAATTTAGAAACAAAAGTCCCAGATTATAATTTGGAAAACGAAGATAAACATACAATCTCTGCAGAAGAAGTTTCAAAAACAACTTCTAAAAAAGATAAATTACCATCTACAGGTTTAAATTCTGTTGCAGGAATCTATGGATTAGTACCATTATTTGGAGCTTATCTACTAAATAGAAGAAAAAATCAATAATATGAATAAAAAACTCGAGTGATATTTCACTTGAGTTTTTATTTTGGTATGTTTTCTAATTTTAAATATTTAATAAAAATTTCTTTTTCTTTCTTCTTAAAATTACGCTAAAAATTAAGGTTGCAATTATGATTATTGTGTATATCATTCTAACTAAAAAGAAGTCATTTTCTAAATATAAAATGTTTAAATGTGAAAAAGGAATAATTAAAAATATCATATTATAAAATATTAAGTTTTTAATAAATTCTACTTTTAATATTTTAGCAAATTCATCGTATTTTATATTATTTTTGTTAGTTATATTTTTTATATTTTTGTATTCTAAATAGACAGAGCTACTAATTAATAGAATTATAATTGGTACTGCTTAAAGTGTATTTTTAATAAATAGCATTGAAATCATCGTAACAATAATAGCTAAAGAAAGTATTTTTTGTGCTTTAGTCCAAATAGTTATCATATAAATCTCCCTTGTATGATATGTTGAAAAATTACTTATTTATATTGTTTAAAAAATTTTTTCTCTTGTTGTATAAATATGTACTAAATAAAGCTATAGATAAGTAAAAAATAATAAGTATTAAAAAGAAATTTTCAATATTGTATTTGTTATATAAAAATTCTTTTAATTCATTTACTACTAATGTTAACACCAATAGATTTACAAAAATTAAACTTGAAATGAAGCTTTTAGCTGATAGTTTTAAAAATTCGTTATAATGTTTATTCTGTTTACTAACTTTATTGTTGATGTTTTTATACTCCAAATATACTGAATATGAAATTAATATATTTATTATAGGAAGATAATATAGATTATGAATAGCAAATACAATATATATAATAATAACAGCAATAATTAAAAATAATATTTTCTGTGTTTTAGTCCAAATAGTTATCATAATACTTCTCCTTTTTTATAATTAAAATTCTAATCTTTCAAAATTAGGATCTATTCCTAACTGTTCGTATATTTTTTTAAACAATGATTTTCTTTTTGATAAATAGTATAAGTTTATAATAATATAAGCTAATAGTACTAATATGTAAAGTTTGGATATATTTTTTTTAATTTCATAACTTAGTCCAGAATTTGCTAATAAAGAATGTATAGGTATGATTATAATAATACCTGTTACTAATAAATTGTCTAAAATTACTAATCTTTTATATTTTTTTACTAACATATTATTCTGTTTTTCTTTTACTATTTCTAGAGCTTTTTTGTATCTATATATTCCCCAAACTATAGTAATTACAATACATAGTACAGAAACTAAATTGTGATAATTATAGTAAATTGCAACAAAAAATAGTACTGTTGTTATTGCTAATATCAGTATTTGAATAAAAGGATTTTTTAATAAATTCATAATATCACTCCTTTATACTTTTTCTTTCTTTATATTTTAAAATTTCTGTAACTAGTTTAATTATTAATCCTAATGCTATAGCGAAAAATAGTATAATAGGTTTTTCTCCTGAGGGTTTGTAGTTTATTAAATGATTTATTAATAAAATATATATTAATATTATTAAAGAAAACTCTGTTATTATTAGATATTTTACTTTTTTTGAGTATATTTTTATTTTTTTTAATTCTTTCAAGTAGTTTGTTATTAACAAATAAAATACAAAAAGAGAAAATATAGATATTGCAATAAATGTATATCCTTTTGAAAGTAAGAAAGAAAATATAAGAAATACGATAACAGCAACTATAATTTTCATAAATTTATTTTGTGGGTCTTTATTTTCAAAAAAGTTATTCATAAAAAATACCTCCAGTTTTATTAAATTTCTTCTAGGTTTATTTTTAAATTGTTGTATTCATTATTTTTAAAAACTTTACTATAAACTATATTAATTATTACCAAAATTGCTATTATGCTAATAGGAATATAAAAATTAGGATCTTCTTTTTCTATAAATAATAATGCTATTATTACTAAATGTGAAAATATTATATTTATAACAAAATAAGCAAAAGTCCATTTTTTTACTCTTTCGGTTTTTACTATAAACTGCTTTAACTCTAATTTATATCCTATATAAGCAAGGATATATGACAAAATTATTAAAACAATAGCTAATTCTTTTTTAAAATTTACATGAGTTAATATATTAAGAGACATAGCAAATAAAAAATTTAAAATATTAGATATTTTATTTAGTTTTTCTATTTTTATTTTTTCTTCTGTAGTTATAAATTTGCTACTCATAAACTTTCTCCTTTAAAATTATTCTGTTTGATTTAAAATTTTGTGGTCTATATTATTAGTAACGATAGGTATTGCTACAAAAATTGAATTAATAACAAATTTTAAAAAGCCACTATGTATAAAAATTAATACTATTGCAGCTAAATATCCTAATACGCCCATAGCTATTATTATATTTCGATGTTTTTTATTAACATACTATAAATAATATTAACGGTCTATATAAATATTTTTTTCTTAATTCATACATAATATGCACATCTTTACTATATCTAATTAATAGAACTTTTAATTTTTGACTCAATAGTATTAAAAATTAAAGAAGATGTAGGTAAAGCAATGTATAAAATCATATTACTTATAAAATTAATAGGTTTATTGATATCTTTTAAATAAATGTAGTGTGATATTATTAATAATATGGATAAACTTAGAAATATTATAAAAGTTTTATTGTTACTATAGTTATAATTTAATTTTATAAAATTATATTGTCTGTAAAAGAAAAAGATTACTCCTATAATAATTAACCAACTACATAATTTAAAGTTACTAAAATAAACACTAAGTACAATAGATATAATAAATATTGAAAAAAATATTAAAATAGTTTTCGTAAAATATTTAGTTCTATCTAGCATAAAATCACTCCTATTCTTGTGCTGTATCGTTATTTAATAAAGGTAGTAAATTTTTTATTAAAACTTCTTTTTCAAGCTTGTCACTTTCAATATTTAGCTGTTTATTAATTGCTTTTATTTCTGCATCTGTTAAATTTGATAAGTCTAAATAAAGTTCATAGTTAAAAAGTGCTCTAGTATCTTTATTGTAATTATATTCGTTAACATTTTTTATTTTAATTCTAGGATTTATAGTTATGTAAGGATAAGCGGCTATTAGCTTACTTTGATCTTTAAAAGTTTTATCTGTAGAATAGTTTATAAGACCTATTTTGAAATAGCCATCTAGATTATTTTCTACTGTTGCATAAAAAATATCCTCTTTATTTTCCACGGCTTTATTGTATTCTTTTTCATTAAAATATTCTGACTTTCCATTTTCTTTACCATGCTCTATAATTTGTAAATATTTATTTCTACCTTTTAGTTTATATTCTGCCGATTCTTCTAAATTTTTTATTGCGGGAATACTATAAAAAACCTCTGTATCAGTAGCTTTTTTAGGTTTAGTTGTTGAGAAATCTGATGTGTTGCTTTGCATAGATAAATAATCATAGATTTCATCAGCACTAGGACAGGTAGTTGCTGATTTACTATTACAAGCAGTTAAAATAGTCGATGTAGCTAACATAAAAACTAATAATTTCTTTTTCATAATAAAAACCCCCTAAAAATTTTTAAATTAATATAAGTAATATAGATATTTAGTTATCATTTATATTATATCATGTAAATCGTTATCATTCAAATCAGCTTAGAGATTTCCAAGTTGTAAAAATATAATTTGTTAATAATTTTCATAATTAAAATGTTGTATCTGTATAAAATAAATAATTGATTTTTAATAAATAAAATATTACATAGAAAACTATAATTAGTCATAAATTTATTAAAAAACTTTAAGTTAAGAGCAAAGTATTAATATAATAAAATTGTTTTAACCAAAATTAAAAAATATTAATATATTAAAAATAAAAAATCCAAGATTTTGATGTCTTGGATTTGTATGTATTAAATTAAACGTAAATAGTAAATCTAACATTTAAAGTTTCATTTTCTACAGTTACTTGAGCACCTATTTTTTCTGAAAGTGAATTAGAAACTGATTTTATATCTTCTATTTCTTTGTGATTTAAGTTTTTTAGAGATAATTTTAAATCATATATAACTGTATATTTCCCAATATTTTCTTTGTCTTCAAAAAAGTTTCGTTTTAACGATATTATATCTAATCTTGGATTAATTTGATAATTGTGAGTTACAGCCAACAATTCATTTTTATTTAGAAAAGATTTGTCTAGAGAATATTTTTCTGCATTTATTTTTACGTAATCAGCAAATTGCACAGATTTTTTTTCACTAAATACTTGTGTGTTGTGTAAAGAATAAACTTTTTCTTTATCAGCAGAAGTAAGATTATTAAAAAAGTTATAGTTTACATAAGATATTGGCTCATTTGTTACACTATAATTAAATAACAATTCTTTACTATTTTCTTTTAAAGGTAAATTTTCATAATTAGTAGATTTACCTAGAGCTATTGCTTCTTCCATTTTGGCTTGTATTTCTTGTAAAGATGCAGTATCTATACTATGTAAAACTTTAGTATTATTAAATACATATTCTAACTTTTCATCAGCTGTACTATTAATTGTACTAGTATTTGTGGTATTACACGATGTAAGCAAAATAGCTGATGATGTTAGTAAAAGTGTAGTTAAAAATTTCTTTTTCATAAAATGCCTCCCCTAAAAATTTTTAATTAATATATTTAAAATAATTCTCCCATTCACACTTTTATTGTATCATGTAAAAAGTTGATGCTCAATACAAATTAAAAGTTATTGTTTATTATCCTTTTTTTAATATTTTCTAATTTTATAAAATGATAATTTGAAGAAAATAATTGAAATGAAAATACAAATAAAATAATATTTCAATTAATATGTAATTATAATTGTTATTTTACTGATATAATTATACAATTTAAATTTTAAATGATATAATTATATAAAGTAAATTAAGATGTTGATAATTAATTAGTTGAATTTAAAGAGCGTATAACAATATTGGAAAGTACGAAGTGTCAATGACTATTTTTTATAGAGTAGCAGAAGAATACATAGAAAGTTGTTAATTTAATGTAAAAAAGCTTTAAGTATGTTAGATAAATCTTTTCAGAAGGGTTATGATGAAATAGTTAGTGATTGTATAAAAGTAATTTGTTACAGTAAAATGATTAATTATATTTTAGAAAATAATAGGGGACATATAATTATATAGCAGAAATATATTTCGAATATATCTTAGAAAATAATAAGGAAAAATACAATTATACAGAGTAAAAATATTTAGAATATAAAGATAAAGAAGAAAAGGAGCGACCGAAATTGAAAAAGAAAAGAATCTACAAAAAAATTACCATAGAGGATATTCAAAATATTGATGAGTCTTGGGCTATTTGTGAACCTATGTGGTGGACAATTAATATTTATGATAGCTATGAAGATTATATTGAATCCGCAGAAGGTTTTGCTTTAGAGCAAAGGTATTTACTTGCTATCACTTGGTATTTTGCAGAGGTAAATAATGGAGGGCATCACCAATTTTTATATAATTCAACAGGAATTGTGTGGGAAGATGCTTTAAATGGTTTTAAACATTTTGGAATGCCTAAATTTGCAGCTAATTTTATGGAAGTTATAGATTATTGTGATGGAAAAATTTCCTTTAGTAGAGAAGAAAGATGGAATATGCTTGAAAGATTAGAAGAAAAAAATGAAGAAGAATTTTTAAAAGTTTTAGATGAAGCTGACGACTTTATTTATAAATATGAAGGAGAAGAAAATGAACTAAACTATATCAAAGATTACCCTGAAAAATTTGTATTTGAGGGAGAATATGATGGATATTAATTGGAAAGGAGAAAACAATGGGAGCTTGGAGTGCTAGTATTTTTGGAAATGATACATCACTTGATATAAAAGAAGAATTTTACAGAAGATACAATCTCGGAGAAAAAGTACAAGATATAAAAAATTCACTACTCTTAGAAGAATATAATGAAGATAGGTTTAATGTAATTTTTGCTCTTGCTCATTGTATGTGGGAAATAGGACAACTTGATGATGAATTTTTAAATGAAGTAAAAAATATCATTATTAGTGAGGAAGATTTAAAAGTAAATGAAGAATTAGGTGCAGATAATAAATTTATCAAACAAAGAAGTAAAAACTTAGAAAAGTTTTTTGAAAAAATTAGTGTTAAAAAAGAAAAGCCGAAGAAAAGAGTAGCTCCACCTGTTGAGATAAAAAGTAAATATCGAAATGGTGCTGTGATGCTATTTAATTATGTAGATGGTATGTGGGGAGTTATTATCGCTGTTGAAGGTAAATTTTATGATAAAGAAACATTTTATCATTATATTCAAACGGATATTAAAATGAAAGAAAAACCAACTATGGAAGACGTGTTAAAAGCACATATTATTGATCCAAGTTTTCATAGTAAAGAATATAATTCATTTAGAGACCCAATATTCTATCACTATTTTGTAAATTTAGTTTCCGGATATTTAAAGAGCAATGGAACAAAACGATTTGAAAAATATAATGACTGTGCTTTTGAAATTATTGGATATTTAGCTGACTGGGGAAGATGCTCGAGTGGAGCATTTCATTACTTTGATTATTATAGGCAAAAAACAGCAGAAGAATTTAAAGAGTGCGTGATGAGAGTACTTACGAAAAATTACGAAGAAAATCTTGATGTTAGGACAAAAATGACAGTTGCAGAAATAGAAAAAGAGTTTCTGACTCGTGTATTAACAAGGTAGTTACATAAATTTTTAATGTTTTAAACAGTGGAAAATATGGAAAACATTTAATTTGAGTATGAAACAATTCAAATATAAAGGAGATTTTTATGAAATATAAAAAATATAATATTTTAACCAAAGAAAAACCATTCTCATATAAAATAAAAATATCTTTTTTATTATTAGACAAAGAAGAAGTTTATGAAGTTCTTAAAGAAGAGGCAGCAGAGATTATGATCTCTGAAGGGCAACCAAGTGCTATTTTTGAAAGAGTGGTTAAAGAAATTTTAGATTTAAAGTATTGGTATCTTCCTGATGAATTTAAAATTTGGAATAGAAGATTTGGGGATTTATTTAAGACGAAATACTTTTGTTATGATGATGATGTTAAATCGTGGAGTCAAGTTTTACACAGATATTTTGTTAAACTAGACTATATACCTAAAAGAGAAAATTATAAAACAACAAGGCAGTTTAACGATGCTTGGGGATATTTTGCAGAAATTTTAGCTGTAATAAAAGCAAATGATCATCATGAATTTGATAAATACTACAATTTAGCCATAGAAAAGGGGATGAATAAGGCTGTATTTGAAAGAAAATGTGATGAATTATTAAAAATAAAAGATAAGTTTATTTAGTAGGATTTCTAATTTTAAGTAGGAGGCAGATTATGGATACAAGAGAATCTTTAGAAAACATTCTATTAAAAGCAGAAATTGCAGGAGATAAGTATTATTTTAATATGGAAAAAGAAGACTTTTACAAAGCCATGAAAGGCAATGAAGAGGAAGATTTTTATAAGGAATACCTTAAACAAAGAGAAATGGGATTTGAAGCTTATAAAAATCAAGTAAAAGAAGAAATTAAGCAGATTTCATCATCAGAGGAACTTCATCTATTGGCTGCTGAATACAATTTTGATGCTGGAAATTTTTTATCAGAGCAAATAATTAACCATTCTTTATGTGATATAGAAACTGCAAAACTTATTTATTGGCTTTCATCACCTACTTATATTTATGAAAAATATGGTAGTTTAGAAAATTGCCCAAAAGAAGATTATATATGTTATGATGATGCGAAATTTTTAATGACAATCGAAGAAAAAGTAAAAAATGGAGTTTTTAAAACAGGACTTATTGTTGAAAAAAATGATGTTATGATTGCAGAAATAGAGGATACAGATTTTTCAACCTTAACATATAGTAATATCCCATAACTTTTGAGAAGGAAATAAATTAGAATTGACCGAGTTCTTCAGAGTGAGGGATGCTTCTTGACCTTGTTGATGTAGAAAAAGATAAATTAGAATTTGTGGAGGTAAATAGAATTATGTATGAGTTACAACCACTTAGGTTTAAAGCTGGATGGCGTATAGAATGTAATAATTTTACAGAATATGATATAGGTGTTCATAGCAAACGAGATTGCTATGAATTACATGAAGATTTATTACAATTATTCAATGAGAAAGCAAATTTAATCATAGATTTGGGATGGTATCCAAATTATGATGAAAATGGAAACTATATTTTGTTGCTTATTAAAAATTATGATTGGGATTATCCTTTAGAAAAAATTGTTTCAAAATCGAAAAGTGAAATCGTAGAATATATTGAAAAATGGATAAATTGGACTTTTTGGAGAAAATACGATGAATAAGAAAACTTAATTTGTAGATTAGAATTTAATCACTAAAATAGGAGAGCAACTATGAAATTAGATTATGAAAATGTCAAAAAATTTTTAGAAGACCCTAATAAATTTGAAGAACTTTTAGATTCAGATTCTCTTATATGGATTGATTGGAGAGAATATGATGAGGATATTATTTCTTATGTCAATGAAAAGATAGAAGATAAGATAGAAATAGTATTACAAGATAATGGCAAACCTTATGGAGAGGATATTATTTTAAAGCATAAAGATAAATCGCTTATGATTCCTTATAAGGAAAAAATGGATAGAGATACTACCATTAAGTATCTAAATGCATTTATTCAACCCAAGTATGAAATTCGTTTTTGTATTGAAAGTCTTGGTAACGATACTTTGGCATTTGTGGTATTATATCAATCTTTATGGGAAAAGTTAGAAAATGAATTTGGAAAAGAAAAAGTTAGATATTATTTTGAAGAAATAACTCTTGAAAGCAAGATGTTTGATATGGATTTTGAAACAGTTTTTAAGATACTAGGAGAAAGATTAGGGATAGAGTAGAAGGTATACGATCACTTTAAAAAATGTGCAAGGAGAAAAATATGAAAAATATTATAGATGAATACGAAGTCATCGATAGAATTTTTGAATTAGAAAAAAACACCTTTGATAAAAGAAGTGAAAAGATAAGTACGACACCATTTACATTAATAAATTGGAGTAGTTCCTACCTTGATTTTTTTCCCTATGAATCTTCTCTTAATCAATCAAAACCTGCTTTGATTTATAAAGACGAAAGAGAAACTTCAATAAAAAATTGTTATTTGGATAGTAAATTAATTTTTTCTTGTGATAATAGGAATAATAATTGGGGAAGTCTTTTTTTAGAAGAGTATGATAATTACAAGAAATCTCTTTTGTTTGTTGAAGATGATGATGAAAATATGACTCTGAAACAACTTAAAATAGCTTATATTAAAGCTAATAAATATACTAAGGTTATATGCTATTTGAATGATGAAGATGATGATGAAAAATCATTCTATATCTATTTTTTCCAATATAATAATGAAAAAATAGTGCAAATTACCAGATATGGTTTTTTTGAAGGGTTATCCAAAATATTACCTGTGGTAGAATTTTATTTTTTATATTCTAATAATGAAGTAAGGATTATTTCAAAGGATGAATTAGGAGAAGAAGTTTTAATTTATGATGGTCAAATTAGGCAATAATTAGGATTTAAAAGAGATAAAAAGGAGAAAAACATGGCTCATGATATGGTGTTGAATCAAGCTTTGGAGTTTTTAATAGAAGTATTTGATGAGGAAGAAGAATATAAAAACTATTTGATTAACAGAGAAAAAGGTTTTCGAAAAGAAGCATTTCAACATTTAGATTTATTTATTGAAGATTTTGAAACCAGAGAAGAAGTTAAACAAATGGACTTTATTCGAACTTTGTTTGCATTAGAAAATCGATCCTTTATGATGGATGTAGGATTTCCATACCCATTAAAAAAGGTTTTGAATGAGAAGTTAGAAGAATACTGTGAAAATGGAAAAGCCGATGAAAAAATCTTTTATTGGGCTGGAAAATACCTCTATCGTATGGATTATGTCAGAAAATCGCTTGCAATCAATCCATATTATGACGATGCAAGGATTTATATGATTGAAGTGAAATTAGATAGACTTTGGTTTGCGACCCATCATTTACCGGATTATTATTGTAAAGATGGACAAGAACAGGAAGATTTAAAATTATGTGAAGTGACTCAAAAAGAAATCGAAAAGCTCTCATCCGAGGAAAAAAGAAAATATTTATTTAGAGATTTATATTTTTATCAGGAGCTTATAGAAAATTATATTGAATGGAAAAAGTCAGGAACTTTATCTTTTTTAGAATGGGGAAAAGAGAATAATAAAAAAGTAGACAGTGGAGTAATTGCAATATATTATGAAGAATAAATTACAGTTTTTGAAGGAGTATATATGAATACAACGAAAGAATGGTTAGAAAAATATGAAAAAATAAAAGATTTATTAACTGCACCTGTTAATTATGCAGAAGTTTTTGAAAAAAATGAAATTTATGGTAAACAATTATTTATCTTAGAAATGGGAGAAATCATATTTCCTACTGGTGAAATTTTGGTTAGAGATCCTTTGGCTTGGCTAACTAGAAAAGAAAAACCTTACTTAACAAAAGTACCAACTGGTAAATATAAAATTGAAACTTTGGTTGCAGAAATAGAAGAAAAATATTATCGTTATGTACTAACAAGAGTAAAATTTAATGAAAATAAGCCAGTAGTTTATTATGAAGCTCTAAAAGGTGATGAAAACCTAGAAGGAGTTGACAATGAAAGTATTTTTGGATTTATGGTTGATGCAGGACTCGCAACGATTGTTGATGTAAAGACAAGAGATAAATACTGTGATTTTGTAGATGAATGGTATAAAGAAAATCCTGAAAAAAATATTTATGATGATTTTTTTGCAAAAGAATTTAAGGAAAATGCTACGAAAAATCCAAAATTTCAAAGAGAAGATGGAGATTGGATAAACTTTAAAATTCCTAATACAGATTTATCTATTCCAATGATTCAGTCTGGTTTTGGAGATGGACAGTATCCTGTATATTTTGGTTATGATGATAAAGGGAATATTTGTGATGTTGTTTTGGAGTATATTCCGATAAACTAATTTGAAAGGAAAGTATATATGAACTATTTATTGAAAAAAGAAGACTTTATTTTAAATGAATCAAAGTATGTTTCGAATTATGAATTTGAGAATGAAAATATTAAAGTAACCATTTATAAAGAAGATTTTACAGAGGAAGAAATTGATTTTACGAATAAGTTAATTAATCTTTATGAAGAGACTTTACCTAAAATAGCTTTGGCTTGTGTAGAATCAGATACTTTTAAATACTGTTATCCTAATGAAAGTACCGAAAGTATTATCTCAAAATTAGGTAATCCAATATTTAGAAGAATGGGAAATACAACTTTATTAACCTATACAGAACATACCATTGACTATGATCATATTTTGGATATTGAATTTGAAGGTTTGTATGAAGATATTTTTGATATAGGAATTGATGGGTAGATTATGAAAGAGTATATAAAAGAAATTTATAACATACTAGCTGATTTTAGCATTAACAATGGAGAAGATTATTTAAATACAGAAGAAGATGAACTTGCTGTAATTTATGAAAATATGAAAATAGTACAAGAAGAGCATGATTTATCGGATGAAGATATGGAAGAAGTGTTTGATCGTATATTTTCTAGATAAACTGGTGTGAGAATTAAAATGAAAAATGGTAGTACAATTTAAAATTAGGAGTTATGACTATGGGAATGTATGCGAATTATATGTATTTAAGTGATAAAAACTTACTAGATTTAAAAAGTTTTGAAAATGACGAAGTTTTTGAAAATGTAGAGGATTGGGACGAAGAAGCTGAACTCTCTACAAATATCGATAAAATGTGGGATGTATTACATTTTGTGTTCACGGGTGTAGGTAGTAATACTCCAATCAAAAATCATCCCTTAAGCGAGGCAATTGTTGGGGTAAATGCTTTAGAAGAGGTCGCTGAGTTTGTTGCATATATAGAAAAAAGCAGAGTGAAAGAAATCGTGAGTGCACTTGAAAGCTTTGACTTTGAAAAATCAATGAAAGATTTCAGTATGCAAGCTTGTAAAAACGCTAATCTTTATCCTGCTATCTGGGACTATGAAGAAGAGAAAGATGAAATAATTGAAGAACTTACGGAGTATTTTGGAAATTTGAAAGAGTTTTATGAAAAAATACTAAAAATAAATGGAAATGTTTTAGTTACTATTTATTAGTAGAAAAGAGGTCTTAATATGGATAGTTTAAAACAGTTATTAATGGACTTAGTAACGCATTTCAATACTGAGAAAATAATTGAAGTTGATACAAATACTTTTGATGATAAAACCATTTATGAATCCGTAAAATTGTTGAAGGAGATATTTAAAAATAAGTACCCTAAAACAAAACTAAAACCAATGATGAAAAGTATTCATTATGCCAATGGATTTAAAGATGAGGATTTAAAGCAAAGTGCCTATGTATTAGATGAAATTCAGCAATATCTTACTATTCATAAATTTTTAAATCATGATGATTGTGTTGAATTTTTTAATAAAAAAATTGCAGAAAAAAGCTTTTTAATTACACCAGAAAGCTTATTTAAGACACATTTAGAGAATTTACTGTTATCAGTAAATGATAATTAAAAGGAAAATAAAATGAAAAATCAAGAACTTCAAAATTTAGTACAATTAGAAATTAAAAATAGAGAAAGTGTATCAGATATAATTGGAATGAATATGATGAAACGAGTTCTTTTTGAACTTCAACATCTTGAGAAAAACCCACAATTTCAGCTTACTTATTCGAGAATGTTAGTTGATTGTTGTGATTTTAATAATGACTTAGTCAATAAACTTCTTGAATATGTTTATTTTATAGAAAAAAGAAAATAATTTTAATATATCAGGAGAATTTTATGAAAAATAAGACAATTAAGATTTGTGATGAATGTGAAAGTGAATATTTTGCAGAAACTTCAAAAATGGTTAATTTATGCCCTAATTGTTCTCACTATATCTATGGTTATAAAAATTGCAACATAAATTTGAAAACGTTAGATGTGTAAATTGCTATTTAGATGAAAAGATATATAAAAAAATAATGAGAGTTGAAGATGAATAGGTCAATTAATAACTCTTTAAGTGAAAAAGAATTAAAGTATGGTTTTGATCATATTGCTAATATTAAAATAGAAAAAAGAATCGTAGAAGTATCAGAATATGAGAGTAAAGAAGAATTAATTATACAATATACGCAACTAGATATCGAAAAATGAAATCGTAGAATATATTGAAAAATGGATAAATTGGACTTTTTGGAGAAAATACGATGAATAAGAAAACTTAATTTGTAGATTAGAATTTAATCACTAAAATAGGAGAGCAATTATGAAATTAGATTATGAAAATGTCAAAAAATTTTTAGAAGATCCTAATAATTTTGAAGAACTTTTAGATTCAGATTCTCTTATATGGATTGATTGGAGAGAATATGATGAGGATATTATTTCTTATGTCAATGAAAAGATAGAAGATAAGATAGAAATAGTATTACAAGATAATGGCAAACCTTATGGAGAGGATATTATTTTAAAGCATAAAGATAAATCGCTTATGATTCCTTATAAGGAAAAAATGGATAGAGATACTACCATTAAGTATCTAAATGCATTTATTCAACCCAAGTATGAAATTCGTTTTTGTATTGAAAGTTTAGGTAATGATACTTTAGCATATGTTGTATTAACGAAAGACTTATGGGAACAATTAGAAAATGAATTTGGGAAAGAGAAAGTGAGATATTATTTTGAAGAAATAAATCTTCAAAGTAAGATGTTTGATATGGATTTTGAGACGGTTTTTAAAATGCGTGGGGAAAGACTTGGAATTTATTAGCTTTATTTATCAATAAAAAAGTTTGTGAGGAAAAATGTATGGAAAAACTTGTTATAGATAATTACGAATTTACATTAGTAGGAGATACAGAATACGAAGGTAAATTAAATATTTGGGATAGAGAAACATTAGTTTTTGTAGATGATTTTGAAGAAATAGAAGATGCGGTTTCTTTTATTAAAGAAAAAATAAATTGGATAAATGAAAATAAGGAACTGATTTTAGATAGCTTTATGATAGAAAATGATCATTATGTAGATGTTGTAAATGAAGCAATAGAAAAAAGAGAATTCAAAGCAAGGTCAAAAATTACTTATAAGGATTTTGTCGATGCTTTGTTTATCAACAATGTTTCCATAAATGTATCGGATTCCAGTTTTATGATTGACTTAGATGCAGAACCTGATTATTTATTTGGGCATTTAGCTACTCTAGAAATTGATGATGAATACAATATAGAATTTGGCGGAATGAATGGATAAATTTTAATTTTTAAATGAGGAATTTATGGATAATTTAACCAATTTTTTAAAAAATAATATAAACCAAGAAACCTCGTTAGAGAATATTGTTAACATATTTGAGAAAATGTGTGAAATACCTGCCAAAGAAGATATGATTTTATTCGAAACAGGGACATTTACCACTTCATTAAATACCCAAATGTTTCAAGTTTCATTCGTTAGGCAATTCTCTAATGAAGATGAAGAGTTTCTTCAAGTTCGTGTAGATATTTTATATGAACCTGACAATGAAAATAAAATGTTTAATGGAGCGGTTTGGGCTGAAGATTTAAGTAAAAACATATTTGATTATATTAGAAATTCAAAAGTTTTTACTTATGCAAAAAATAAAGAATATTGTAAGGTTAAAATATGGTGTGATGAAACTTAAATAGTAAATTTTAATTTTTAAAGGATAAAAGTTGTTAATGATAAAGAAATTTATTGAATATATAAAAAGAAAGAAGAGAAAGAAAAAATTTAAAGTATATTTTGATAATGATAATTTTGGTATAAAAGACTATAAAGTGGCATCAGTGCATAAAATTCCAGAAAATATATCAGATAATCAAGAATTCGATTTTTATATTTCAACCAATTATGATACTTATTTATTACGCTTAATAAATGGTAATGAAAAGTCTGGAATTATTTATCCAGTAAAATATGATGGACTTATTTATATAGTTTGCAAGTTGCCTTTTAATAAATATACAATGGATGATTCTATTGATAAAATTTTAAATTATTTGAGAGAGTTTTATGGATTTCCTAAGTTACAGAATCCAAATAGTTCTGTGAAATTTAAAATTTTATAAAGTTAGGGAATATAATTGATATACTGTGAGGTAGGGTATGAATATACATTTAAAACAATATTTAGAAATATATCAAAAATTTCCTGTTGATAATTATCTTTCGAAAGATGAAAGAAAAAATCGTCATAAAATGTTGGTAGATTGGGGAAAATTAGAAATACAAGAATATCCGACGCTTAATGAATTGATAGAGTTTATTACCCAAAACAAGGATATCGTACATATCAATCCGCAATTTTTTCAAAAATTTCAATCTATTTGGAAAGAGGATTTAAAAAATGGTTATCAGTTTGCAGAATTTATAATAGAAATGAATTTACAGGAAATGATGTGGAAGTTTGATATTTCTCATATGGAATTGGTTTCAACAGTGCTTAAATATAATCCATATCATATTAAAGCTTTAAAATTAAAATTAAAAACATTAATTCGATATCACGATTTTAATCTTCATGAACTGCCTTGGGGAGTGCTTGTAGAAGGTAGTTTAGAAGAAGAATTACAATCTGTAAAAGAGATGGAAGAAGTTGCTGATAAACTAGGTTATAAGTATAAAGATTTTGAATTTCTAGTTTCCTACTGTAAAACATATTATCCATTATGGTTTGAATATTTGAGTTTAAAAGAGAAATATGGATTTAAGCACTTCTTAGAGAGTAAAGAAATTGATACAAAGAAAATATCTATTCCGTATATCGTATTTAACGACACTATTTAATTTTGAAAGGATAAATAGAATAATGAGAAATAAAAGTATAATTCTTCCAAAAGATAAATTTGATTTAGAAATTTGTAAAAATCTTCAAAACTTAAGTGATGAACTGTTTCTTGAAGTTACTAGTGAATTACTAACTTGGTTGCAAGATGGAAATTGGCCTATTTTTCCTGAAATAATAAAACTTTTTATAGCAAAACAAGATATTGCTATGGATGAAATATCAAAAGTCTTTAATACAAATAATGTAATATGGCAATATTGGATTTTAAGTGAATTATATCCCAGATTAACAGCTAAAAATAAAATGTTGATAAATAAGCAACTTGAAAAGTTTTTTAATAAGCTTTCTTTGAAAGAGGAAAAAGACGAAGATGATATGAATGTTATTGAGCTTTTGCCTTTTATTTTAAATAAAAAAATATAAAAATGAGGAAAATATGATCAAAAATAATAAAATTTTTAAATTTGATAAAAATAGAAATATTCCTTACAGTCTTCATGATAGTAGAATTAAAGAAATTAAATTTCATAATAATACATTAACATTAAAAGTGGATTCAATATTTCAATATATTAATTATGAAGAAAAAACATACAAAGGAAGAATTTGTTTTAAAGACTGTGATATTGATTTATGTGAAGTGCAAATTTTTAATAAAATCTTAGGTAAAGGGTATTTTAAGGGAAAATCTTTTTATTTAGAGGAGTTTATTGAAAAGTACAAAGATGCAGAATTTGAAGTAATTACAGAAGGATATTTTGGAAATAGCACTACTTATATGGGTTGGCTTTGGGAAGATGGGAAAGAGCCTGTATCAGCTATCATGTACATTTGGAATAGTGGAGATATGGAATATTTAATTGATGAAGAAAATATTTAGGAGTTTAGATTGTGTATAAAATATCTATTTTAGATTTTTTAAAAACAGGAAAATTTGGTGTTATAGAATTAGGATTTTCAAAGTGGAAGGTAATGTCTTTTTTAGGTGAAAATATAGAGATTAATAATTTAATCAATACTGAAATTTTAAAGTATGGAGATATTGAATTTCATTTTTCTAATGACGAACTCATTATGATATTTTGTGATTCTTTGAGATTTTTAGATAAAGATTTGAATGTAGGAGATGAAATTGATTTTGATGCTTGGATTTTTCAAAAATCAAAAGTTTATTCGTTTCAGAAGGTAGTACATGAACTGAAAATAGAAAAGATGTTGTTTGTGGTTCAAGAAAGAAATAATAAAATTAAGATTATATTAAAAAGCGGAGTGATTCTTATTTTTGAAAAAGAAAGTAAAGAAAATAAGATGATATTAATAGGCTTTGAATGTTCTATTTTTAATGAACCGATATAATAATTAAGAGAGGAAATAAAATGAGAGTACCAACTTATATCAATGAAGAAAATTACAATATAGTAAATACAGATGATACATTTACAAGTATTTGTATTTGCAACAAATTAGAAAGTGGAGATATCAATGAGCTATATGAAATTTATTTCTATGGTTTACTTCTTGAAGAACATATGATTTGTGGTTTGTATGATGAAGAAAATGATATGAGTAAGACTTGTCTTATAGTAGCAAAATGCATACACACAGGAAAAGAAATTTTGCTCTACGATGAAGCTAAATATGGATACAATCCTATGTTTTGTGATGAGATAAATTTAGAAGATATCAAAAATCGTCCACTTTCTAAATTAGAAATTCCAAACTCTAAAATTGAAGTAGATTTTGCCTATAATATTAATTTTGATGAAGAAAAAGAAGATTTTGAATTTGATGAAGATGACATTACAGAAACTATTAACGGAGAAAAGATTTCTTTTGAAGAAGTGAAGAAAAATGGATTTGATTATATAAAAATTACTGTTATAGATGAACTAGATACCAAAAGAGTTATCTGTGAGTTAGAACTTGCATAAGTTTAATAAGTTTATTAATTACGAGAGGGGAATATATGAAACCAACGAAAGAAGAATTTATAAAATTAAGTAATGAAGACAAGTTGAAATGTATTCAAAATTTGCATGCTTACTACGATCGTGAATTGATTTTGGATTTATTATTATCGGAAAATATAGAGGAGATAGACTCGAAATTACTCTCAGAACTGGGAAGAGCATACAACAATAATGGGAAATACGAAGAGGCAATGGCTATCTTGGATATGGTAGTAGAAGAAAATAGAGATGCAATGTGGTACTATCGTTATGCCTATTCACATAGTGAGTTAGCAAAAAATCTTAATTATGATTTTGAAACACAAGCAAGGAATGCTTTTGAAAAATTTGAGATTGCAGTAAAAATTTCAAATGATGAAAAAATGAGAATATGGTGTTTTGAATTTATTTCTATGAGTCGTCTTGAGGAAATATTACAAAATGAAAAGGATAATTATCCGTTTTTGTCTGAACACTATTTTGAATATATGAAGAGAAAAAACAAGAAAATAGAAGAAACAATTGAGTTGGCAAAAGAACAAAATAAAAAAATATACAAAAAAATCACCATAGAGGATATTCAAAATATTGAGGAGTCTTGGGATATTTGTGAGCCGTTGTGGTTTATTATCAATATTTACGAAGGTTATGAAGATTATATAAAATCAGCAGAAATTTTAACATTAGAACAAAGGTATTTATTTGCGATAACTTGGTATTTTGCTGAGGTAAGTAATGGAGGGCATCATCAATTTTTCTATAACTCTACAGGAATTGTTTGGGAAGATGTGTTAAATGGTTTTAAACATTTTGAAATGCCAGAGTTTGCAGCTAATTTTCAAAAAGTGATTGATTATTGTGGTGGTACGATTTCCTTTGATAGAGAGGAACGATGGAATATGCTTGAATCATTGGAAAACAAAAATGGAGAAGAATTTTTTAAAATTTTAGATGAAGCAGATGACTTTATTTATAAATATGAAGGCGAAGAAAACGAACTAAACTATATCAAAGCAAATCCTGAAAAATTTGTATTTGAGGGAGAATACGAGAGATTTTAAAATTAAATAAAGAAATAAAATAAAAAATTTTTAAAATTTGGTTGCCACGAAGAATTAATTATACAATGTAAGCAACTATGGGTATATGTAACAAGTGAATTTGAATAATACTCTAAAGGAGGATTAATGTGAAAAAATATATTTGGAGTGAACATAATTATTATAAAGAAAATTGTACAGGAGAGCCACTTACAAATGAAATTATCCGTGATGCAGAAAGTAAACTTGGATATAAATTACCACAAGCATATATTGATATGATGAAAAGTAGAAATGGTGGAAATTTAATTCGTAATTATTGGGTAAATAAAAACGTAAAAAGCAATGAAGTGAATGTCATTGGGATTGAATGTTTTTATAGTATTGGAAGTGAAAAAAATTATTCACTTTTTGGGAAATTTGGTAATGAATTTTGGTTTAGTGTGCGGGAATATCCGAGAGATGTGGGAGTAATTATTGCTGACACAGAATCTGGAGGACACGATATGATTTATTTAGATTATCGTGAATGTGGAAAGAATGGAGAGCCAAAAGTATCTGTTTGCTTTCAAGAATATGATTATGAAATACAAGTGCTTGCTAATAGTTTTGAAGAATTTCTTACAATGCTTATTACAGAAGAAGAAGTATAAAAATTTTATTGCGGTGAGATATGGATAAATCTACTAATAAGAAAATAAAAATAGAATATAAAAATAACCTAAAAGAATTGTTTATGAAAAGTTCACCTATGCCCCACCGTACATTTTTAAAGTTGTTTTCTTATTTAAATAAAAGGATAAAAATAGTAGGATTCAAGGACAATTTTCATTAACGGTATACTTTTTTAGAAGAAAACAAACTGATTTATAATAAAGAACTAGAAGAGAAATTTTTCAAAAAATATAAGAACTAACTGATAAAAATCAATTTCTTACATGTATAGAAGAACTTGAAAGTATACCAGTTGAAGAGAGAAATTATAGAATCACTTATCAACTTGCTCGTGCTTATCAAAATTTTGCAATCATAGGATAGAATGAAAAAGGAACAGAAATAGAATTAGGAAGTGAATTACTTAAAATATCAATTTTTATTTTAGAATCAGTTAGGAAAGAAGGACAAGAAAAAGCTGAATGGAATAAGCGTATGGCATATGGCTATCAGTATTTAGAAGATAAAGAAGAACTTGCAATTGTCTATGCACTTCGTTGGGCAGAACTTGATCCAAGTGATAAAAATGCTTTGCTTGTCGTAGAAGAATGTAAGGAAGAAATAAAAAATAGAGTGAAAAATCATTTATTAATAAAAGCTTATGAAGAAATTGAGTCAATTTTAAAAAAAACATAACATTATAGATTCTGATGATTATTGGGATAGAGATATTGAAGAATTGGATATAATATATGAAAAAATTAGTAGATTTTTAAAAGAATATCATCTAGATGAAGCAGATATAATAGATGTTATTTATAGTGTAATCGAAGATTTAGAAAAATCTAAAAAAATAAAAACGGAGGAAATAATATGGAAAAAATAAATCATAAATTTTTTGGAGAATTAGATTTAAATGGATTAGATGATGATTTGGGATTTAGTAACGGTGTTACTGTATTGTGGGAAGAAGAGGTAAATGGAATCAATACAACGCTTTGGTGTGAAAAATCATTTAAAATTACGACAAAAATTTTAGACACTTTTTGTGATTTTTTAACGAATTTTGGTAACAATGATGAAATTGCTAGGAAAGCATTAGAAGCATATTTATTAGAAGATAGTGAATACATAGTTTTTCATAGAGAAGAGATAGAACTTGATTTACCAGAAGATGTAAAAGAATTTGTACAGTGTATGAAAGTTACAAATATAGGATTTTGGGTAGATGGAGAAAATACAATTATTGTAGACTATATGATATATCCTGAAGAAAGTGATGAAGTACTCGCAGTTAGATTCAATAGTAATTTTGAAATTATTGATATTGCATGGGAAAGTTAAAATTTAATATATCAGGAGAATTTTATGAAAAATAAGACAATTAATATTTGTGATGAGTGTGAAAGTAAATATTTTGTAGAAACTTCTAAAATGGCTAATCTATGCCCGAATTGTTCTCATTATCTTTATGGCTATAAAAATTGCCAACATAAATTTGAAAATGGAAGATGTGTAAATTGCTATTTAGATGAAAAAATCTATCAAAAAGTAATAAAGATAAAATTGTAATTTGATTTTATAAGAGGTGAAATTATGTATACAACAAAAGAATGGTTAGAAAAATATGAACAAGTTAAAAATTTATTGGTTTCACCAGTAAATTTTGATGAACTTTTTAAAATGAAGAAAATAGATGCAAATAATCTTTTTATATTAAATATGGGAGAAGTAAACTTTTATGATAGTAAAGTATTAGTAAGAGATCCATTAGTTTGGCTAACTAGAGAAGAACAACCATATATTATAGAAGTTCCTATCGGTAAGTATCAATTAGAAACTTTAGTTGCAGAAATTGAAGAAAATTACTATAGATATATAGCAACAAGAATTAAGTTTAACAACAACACTCCTAAAGTATACCATCAGGCTTTAAAGGGAGATGAGAACTTAGAAGATATAGATAGAGATAGTATATTTGGTTTTAATGTAGATGCAGGTTTAGCCACAATAGTTGACATTAAAACAAGAGATGCTTACTGTGATTTTGTAGATAATTGGTGTGAAGAAAATCCTGGTAAAGATATATACGATAACTTTTTTGATGATGAATTTAAAAAAAGTTATTTAAAATATCCAAAATTTCAAACAGAAGTAGGGGATTGGATTAATTTTAAAATTCCAAATACTGAGTATACTATACCTATGATTCAATCAGGTTATGGTGATGGTCAATATCCAGTTTATTTTGGTTATGATGAAAATGGAAATATATGCGATGTAATTATTGAATATATTTTTGTAGGAGGTATGTTAAATAGTGATATCGACGTGTCTAAATAAGTATGGTATTAATTTATTAATTTTTAATGATAAATCATTAGATATTGTATTTTATAGTATAAGTATTTTTAATAAATTAGAAAACGGAAATAAAAATTAACTATATTAAGTTTATTTTTATGGAGAAGTTTATGATAATATGATTTGTGGTATTTTTGATAAAAAAATAATAAAGAAAAACCTTGCATAATTGTCGCTAGATGAATATATACAGGAAAAGAAAATTTACTATATAATTAATCAAAATATTGATAAAATTCACTTTTTGGAAGAAGTTTAACCTAGAAGATATAACCAATATAAAATTATCCAAATTAAATATACCTAATTCAAAATCTATTTTTAAGAAGTGAAGAACAATGGCTTTGATTATATCAAAATAGCAGCTATAGATGAAGAAGGTGTAAAAAGAGTTATTTGTGAATTAGAACTATCTTAAAATAAGATTATTTAAACAATAACTAAAATTTAAGTTCTAAAAAATATATTAAGAAAATAAAATTTAATTTTTAAAATATTATTGCATATTAAATTTTATATGATATAATTTTAATTGAAATAAAAATTTTTCAAGGGGGACAATATAATGTCTAAAAATACAGTGGAATACATAAAAAAATTAACTTCTATTCCATCACCTTCAGGATATACTAATGATATAATTAATTATTTAGATAAAGAGCTAAAAAGTTTTGGTTATAGTCCTGAGATAACTAATAAGGGAGGACTTCTTCTAAAAGTAGTAGGGGAAAATGATGATAAAGAACGATTCGTTACAGCTCATATAGACACTTTAGGAGCAATGGTTAGAGGAATAAAGCCTGATGGAAGACTATCTTTTATGTTGGTAGGAGGATTTTCTTACAACTCTATAGAAGGGGAGAATTGTATAGTGCATCTAAGCAATGGTGAAAAATTAACAGGTACAATTCTTATACATCAAACTAGTATTCATGTTTACAGAGATGCAGGAACAGCCGAAAGAACACAAAGTAATATGGAAATAAGACTAGATATAAAATCAAAATCAGCAGAAGAAACAGAAAAATATGGAGTACAAGTTGGAGATTTTATATCGTTTGATACTCGAACTGAAATTACTGATACAGGATTTATAAAATCAAGACATTTAGATGATAAAATAAGTGCTGCAATACTTATAGAATTATTGAGAGATATAAAAGAAAATAATAAAAAATTACCATATACTACTAACTTTTATTTCTCTAATAATGAAGAAATTGGATATGGTGGAAATTCTAGTATTAGTCCAAAAGTAGTAGAATATCTTGCAGTCGATATGGGAGCTATGGGGGACGGTCAACTTACAGATGAATATACAGTATCTATATGTGTCAAAGATGCTTCTGGACCTTATCATTATGATCTTAGAAATCATTTTGTTAAATTATGCAAAGATAATAATATAAATTATAAATTAGATATTTATCCATATTATGGAAGTGATGCTTCTACTGCTTTAATAGCAGGTGCAGATATAAAACATGGACTTATAGGTGCAGGGGTAGAATCTAGCCATGCTTATGAAAGAACACATACTGATTCTGTAGAAGAAACTTATAAGTTAGTAGAAGCATATTTATTTAGTGAAATGATATAATATATTATAAAACTTAAATATAAAATTATAATTATTATAATGAGCAGGAAATTTTCTTTATTGTTTACATAAATGTATTTCCTGCTTTTTAATTATATAAATTATTAAAGACTAGAAATAAAGATTACGCTATGATATAATTAAAAATAATTAAAATAGTAAAGAGGTTATATTGTGAAATTTTTAAAAGAAATATTTGAATGGATATTAGTAGTTGTAGTATCGATAGCTTTATACTTTATTATATCTACTTATTTAGTAGCACCTTATACAGTAAAAGGACATTCTATGGATTATACGTTTGCAGATAATGATAAAGTATTTATAAGTAAAATAGGTAGCGATTATCAGCATGGAGATGAAATAGTATTTCATGCAAACGAAACAGACGACTATATAAAAAGAATAATAGGTTTACCAGGAGATACTGTAGAGGTTATAGATGATATTTTATATGTAAATGGAAAGAAAACAGAAGAACCTTATTTAGATAAGAAAAAAGAAGAACTAAAACAAAAAGGTGGGGATAATTTAACCCCTGATTTTAATATAGAATATTTAAAAAGTACACAATCTAAAAAAGTTCCTGAAAATATGTATTTTGTGATGGGAGATAATAGACCTAATAGTACAGATAGTAGAGCATTCGGTTTTGTTAAAAAAGATGCTATAGTAGGAAAGGTAGTGCTTAGATACTATCCTTTTAGTGAATTTAAAACATTCTAGTGTATATGTAAACAAAAAATAGATATAAGAATTTGTATAATTTCTTATGTCTATTTTTTATTTGGAAAATAGTATATAAATAATTGTGTAATTATTATAGTAAAAGATAATTAGCTGTGTTAAAATTATATAATATACAATGTTTAGGAGATAATATGAAAGTAGCTATAACAGGAAGCATAGCATGTGGAAAAAGTTTAATAATTAATTATTTGTTAACAAAAAATTATGAAGTTATTGATGCTGATAAAATAGGTCATCAAATTTTAGAAAATAATGATGTAAAAAAACAAATTTTATCAGAATTTGGCAAAGAAATATTAACAGATCATACCATAGATAGAAAAAAATTAGGTGGGATTGTTTTTAAAGATAAATCAAAGTTAGAAAAATTAAACCAAATAACTCACCCTAAAATTAAAGAAATAATAATTAATAAATTTTCTGAGGCTAAAAATATAATTTTTCTAGATATGGCATTACTATATGAAATAAATTTTAATAACATAGTAGATAAGGTAATAGTGGTTCATGTAGAAAAAGAAACACAACTTATTAGGTTAATGGAGAGAAATAATTTTTCGAAAGAAGAAGCATTAAGACGTATAAACAGTCAAATGACATCTAAAGAAAAGTCTAAACTTGCAGATTTTGTAATAGATAATAACGGTTCTAAAGAAGATAGTTATTTACAAATGGATAAAATATTAGAAGTTTTGAAAGGATAAATTTATGGTTTTAGAAATTAAGTCACTTACGGGTGGTTATAATAGAAAAAAAGTAATAGAAAATATAAATTTTAATATAGAAAAAGGTAGTATAACAGCACTAATAGGATTAAATGGAGCAGGGAAATCTACAACTATAAAACATATATTAGGTTTATTAAAACCAATGGATGGAAGTATTTCAGTTAATGGGCTTAATATTGATAAAGATGTAGAAAAGTACAGACAAGAAATATCTTATATACCTGAAAGTCCAATTTTATACGAAGAATTAACATTAGAAGAACATATTAATTTAACAGCTATGTCATACGGATTGGATATGAAATACGCTTGGGAAAGAGCAGATAAACTTCTTGAATTATTTAAATTAAAAGATAAGAAGAAGTTTTTCCCTGTATATTTTTCAAAAGGGATGAAACAAAAAGTTATGATTATTTGTTCATTTCTAGTAGAACCAAGTTTATACATAATAGATGAACCTTTTTTAGGATTAGACCCCATAGCAATAAATGATTTGATAAACCTAATGATTTCAGAAAAAGATAATGGAAAAAGTATACTAATGTCTACTCACATATTAGCTACAGCAGAGAGATATTGCGATAACTTTGTTATTATACATGAAGGAAAGATATTAGCGAATGGAACATTAGAAAAAATAAGAGAAGAGTTTTCAATGCAAGGTGCGTCATTGGATGAAATATACTTATCATTAACAACTAAGGAATAACAATGAGTAATATTACTACAATTTTTAGTGATAGAATAATAAAAGAAAAAGAAAAAAGAGCAACCTATAATAAGTACATATTTAATTCGCACCTAGTTATGTTCTTATTAATTTCTTTTGGCGCTATATTATTTAACTACTCATCTTGGTTAGATATAGCAAAAAATATAGAAATGAAATCTGTATTATTAGTACTTTTAATAATAATGGCTTACCTTTTATCAACAATGAAGATAAAAACTTTTATAAAAGAAGCTGATTCAGTCTTTTTACTACCATTAGAAAATAGATATAAAGAAGTTATAAAAAAGCTATATATCCCAACAATAATAACGAGAATATTTTTTGCAATATTTTTTATTTTTGTATCATATCCAATAATAAAAAAATTAGGATTACTTGATAATAATATATACGTACTGTTAAGTTTTATTGTTTCAATAGTTGTAACTATAATTATATATACAATACAAACTTATAAATTAGTAATATATGGTACTTTAGACAACAAATATATAGCTTTAACGTTTGTTACTTATTTATTATCTAGTATATTATTTGTATTAGAACTTTTAAATATAAGTTTATTAGTTGTTTTGTTAGTTTCATATTTATATAAAAAATACATATCAGTTAATGTTAATTGGTATGGTGCAGCAGAATATGATAGTTCGAGACAAGAAAAATATTTGAAATTAGTAAATATGTTTGTAGATGTTCCTATAGATGTAGTAAAAGTAAAAAGAAGGAAATATTTAGATATACTTCTTCCTAGTTTAAATGAGAAGAATTTTAATAAAGAAAATAGCTATAATTATTATTTTTTAAGAGCTTTTTTAAGACAGGAAAACACAATATTTTTAGTATTAAGACTATTTTTAGTAGCATTATTATTTTTGTACAATTTTAATAATATGTATGTATCATTTATAGTAATAGTTTCTTTTAATTACCTGTCAGTTATTCAGCTATTACCATTATATAAAAGATTAACATCAATAATTTGGTTTTATACAATACCAGTGAAGAATGAAGTTAAACTAAAAAGTTTTAAAAAATTAATTAATATTGTACTAGCAATATTTACAATAATACTTGTACTTATATATGTGATAATAACAAAAGATATAATTTATTCTATAATACCAATAATATTATCTTTAATTATAAACAATTACTTTTTAAAAAAATTAAAATAAATAGGAAGGGGATAATGATTTGAAGAATATAGCTGTTATAGGAGGAGGCTTATCAGGTCTTACTTTCACCTATTTTTTAGATAAACTAGCCACGATAAAATCAAAAAAAATAAATATAGATATAATAGAACAAAATTCAGATTTTGCTAAAAGTAAAATATGTAATTTTCAATATAATCAAGAAATATATGACAACGGTTGGCACAATACTATAAAAGATAATGGTATATTGTTTCAAATGATATTAGAACTTGGTTTATATAGATACTTAATAGAAAGTAAACAAACAGTTAAAGTAATATATGACGGAAATGATTTGAAAAACATACCAGAAAAAATATTTTTTGGATATCCTTTAGATAAAGGACAATTACTATCTAGTGATATATTTAATTTAAAAGAAAAAATATCAATATTTATGAAGTTACACAAAAATAGTAAACTCTATGATATTAGTAAAATAACTGTAGAAGATTTTTTTCTTAGTAAAATAAATAGTACAGTATATGATAAATTAATAGAACCCATACTAACTAGTCATTATGGAAGTGATATATCAAAGCAAAGTTTTTCATTAGTCTTGCCAGATTTAGCATTTGCAACGATAAAAAATAGTGATGTTGAAAATGTAATTAATGAGATGTATAAAAGTAATATTTCTGATAATATTTTATACGGAAAAGAATATAGACTAAAATTCACATTAAAATCTTTAATAGAAAGTTTAGAATCGCATTTAAGTAATAAAGTTTTTAGAGAATTTAATAGTAAAGTAACTTCAATAGAAAAGCATAAAAAAGGCTATATAATTACTTATGGAGATAAAAAAAGATATTACGACCAAGTAATTATCACAAGTAAACACACGGATTTTTTAAGTTTTTTTGAAGATGATAAAAGACTTAAAAAATATTATAAAGAGTTAACATTTACATCTAACATAGTAGCTACATTGTTAGTAAAAAAAGAAAATTTAAATATTAATAGCAATATAGGTGACGTAATATTTAGTGAAGAAAATAAATACATCAGTAAAGTTGAGTATGTTAGTAATAAATGGATAGACATAAAATCTCAAAATATACATTTATTAAGAGTATATATAAATAGACAAGATAGAGTAAATGAAATTTTAGATAAAAGTGATTGTGAAATAGAAAATATAATATTAAAAGAATTATCTAGTATTCATAAGAATTTAGTCATTGAAAAAGCATTTATAAACAAAATAGATAAAAATTATATATATGCTAATATAAAATATAGCAAGTATATTAATGAAATAGAGAAGTATTTATCGACTAATTATGATAAAATATATTTTATAGGTAATTCTAAAAAGGCAATTAATTTAGAAAATACTATAATAGAATCTCGTGAAGTGGCGAGATACATAGTAGAAAAAATATAAAAGCGAGGAACAAATATGAATTTTAATTACAATGTAACCAATGGATTAGTAGTAACAGAATTTTTTGAAGGAGATAGTGCTTCATCAGAACTTTATTCTTATGCAACAGACAAAAATTTATTTTCAAACAACTTAGGTGAAGTTTATTTACACTTGCCTTTTAATGATACTAAAGAAGCATTTTTAGGTTTAGGAGATGAAGAATTATTTACTGAGGATTTTTATAGAGAAGCATATTTTAAACTAGCTAAAAAACTAATAGAAAATAAAGAATATGAATTTACAATAACAGTAAATAAAGATGTAAATTATTTAAAAGCTGCAGTAGAAGGATTATACCACGCTACTTATAAATTTGATAAATATAAAACTAATAAAAAAGAAGAATTTGAACTTACAGTAAATGTTAATTCAAACTTATCTGAAGAAGACTTTAAATTAGCAATAGAAGAAGCTAAAGATGTTGTAGAATCTATATTCTTTACTAGAGATATAGTAAATGAGCGTGCTGAATATTTATATCCAGAAACTTTAGCAAATATAGCTGTTGAAAGTTTATCTCCACTAGGAGTTGAAGTAACTGTATATGATGAAAAACAGTGTGAACAAATGGGACTAAGTGCTTTCTTATCGGTAGGACGAGCTTCTGAAAGAAAACCTAGATTTATAGTTATGAAATATTTAAATAATCCAGAATCAGATGAAGTAATAGGATTAGTAGGAAAAGGTGTTACTTATGATACAGGAGGATACTCATTAAAACCATCAACAGGAATGGACACTATGCATTGTGATATGGGTGGAGCAGGAACAGTTATAGGTGCAATAAACTTAATAGCTAAAAGAAAAGTTAAAACTAACGTAATATCAGTTGTAGCAGCATGTGAAAACATGGTTTCTGGCTCATCTTATAAACCAGGAGATGTTATATACTCATTATCAGGAAAAACAATTGAAGTAGAAAATACAGATGCAGAAGGGCGTGTAACTTTAGCTGATTCAGTTTACTATACAACTAATGAACTAAAAGTATCTAAGGTAATAGATGTTGCAACTTTAACAGGAGCTTGCGTAGTAGCATTAGGAGAAGTATACACAGGTTCTGTAACTAATAATCAAGAATTCTTTAATGAATTAAAAGAAGCGGCTAATAGTGCTGGAGAAAAGCTATGGCAAATGCCAGTAGATAATAGCTATAGAGCTCTAAATAAATCTAAAGTAGCTGATGTTAAAAACACAGGTGGTAGATACGGAGGAATGATTACAGCAGGATTATTTATAGAAAACTTTGTTGCTAATAATATTCCATGGATACATTTAGATATAGCAGGAACAGCTTATTTATCAAAACCAGAAAGATATTTACCGTCTGGAGCTACAGGAATACACGTAAAAACACTATATAACTTAGTAAAATAATAATTATATTTAAGTAAAATAATTACTTTCATAACGAGGATAAGACCTAAACTTATTCTCGTTATATTTTGTCAAAATGACTTTAAAGAATACAAAATTATGAAAATATATTTTTGTTTTCATATTTAATAAAAAAACTGTTTTAAATGAAACAATAATAAAAATTATAATTGAATAATATTTTTGATTACTCTTAAAAGTTAGTACAAGTGTTTTTTATAACAAAAATAAATTTATTTTTAGTAGTAAAACACCTATATAAAATTCACAAAACAGACACAAGCCAGCCTTTCAAATAACTTTCATCAAGAAAACGCTTTTCTTGATTTCTTTTTTATGTTAATATATACTTGAAAATAAAAATAAAACAAAAATAAGGAGAGAATAAAATGATTATAGGAGTTCCAAAAGAAATAAAAAATAATGAAAGTAGAGTTTCTGCAACACCAGGAATAGTTCAAGAGTTAGTTTTAGATGGTCATACTGTATATGTAGAAAAAGATGCTGGAGTAGGGTCTGGTATTTTAGATAAAGAGTATGAGGAAGTTGGAGCTATAATTTTAGATACTGCTGAAGAAGTTTGGGGTAAAGCAGATATAATATATAAAGTTAAAGAGCCAATGAAAAGTGAATACAAATATTTTAGAGAAGGCCTTATAATATACACATATTTACATTTAGCAGCAGAACCAGAATTAACTGAAGCTATGGTAGATTCAAAAGTTATCGGTATAGCGTTTGAAACAGTTAGAGTAGGAAGAGGACTTCCACTTCTGAGACCTATGAGTGAAGTAGCAGGAAGAATGGCAGTTCAAGAAGGAGTTAGATTCTTAACTAAACCTAACGGAGGAAAAGGTATTTTAGTTCAAGGAGTACCTGGTGTTGATGTAGGAAATGTAGTAGTAGTTGGAGCAGGAGTAGCAGGTACTGCTGCAGCAAGAACTGCTATTGGTCTTGGAGCTAAAGTTACAATGATAGATGTTAATTTGGATAGATTAACTGAGTTATCTCATATTTTTGGAAGAGATATAGAGACACTTTATTCTAATAAATTAAATATAGCAAAAAGTGTTAAAAATGCAGACTTGGTAGTAAGTACTGTTCTTATTCCAGGTGCCAAGGCGCCAAAATTAATAACAAAAGACATGGTAAAAGAAATGGAAGAAGGAAGTGTAATAGTTGACGTTGCTATTGATCAAGGAGGATCAACAGAATATACAGAAAATAGACCAACAACTCATTCTGAACCAATATTTGTTGAAGAAGGAATACTTCATTATTCTGTAGCTAATATACCAGGAGCGGTAGCTAAAACATCTTCTTATGCTTTATGTAATGCTACATCTAGATATATAAGAAGTATTGCAAAACATGGAGTGAAAGAAGCACTGAAAATACATCCAGAGCTAGTACCTGGAGTTAATGTAGCGAATGGGCGCGTTACATTTGAAGCTGTTGCAAGAGATTTAGGATATGACTATGTTCCTTTAAATGAAGTTATATAATATTATAAGTATCCTTATTAATTATAAGAAACGTATGATTTTTTAAGTTTATTAAAAACAATATAATATATCATACTCGGGGGATAGGAAATTAGGGATTTTTATTTCATAAAAACTTCTATCCTACTCCCTGTTTCTTTTGACAAAATTATAACGGGATTATATAATTAATATTTATTTATATAAAATTGATTGAGAGGTGTTATTTATGAGTATATTTAGAAAAAAAACAATAGATGATATACTTAAAGAAAGAGGTAATAAAACATTTAATCCTACAATGAAAACTCTAGATTTAATATTATTTGGTATTGGAGCAATTGTTGGAGGAGGAATATTAGTTTTAACAGGAATAGCTGCATCTAAAGCAGGACCAGCTGTAATGTTCTCATTTTTAATAGCAGGTATTGCGTGTATTTTAGCTGCACTATGCTATGCAGAGATGTCTTCTGCAGTACCTTCAAGTGGTAGTACTTATGCTTATGCTTATGTATCTATAGGTGAATTTATAGCACATAACGTTGGTTGGGTTTTAATAGGTGGTTATTTACTTACTGCAGCAACTGTGGCAAACGGTTGGTCAAGATATTTTATTTCTTTATTATCAGGATTAGGAATAAATATCCCAGAGGAATTTACTAAACTACCTTCTGCAGGAGGATATGGAAATATTCCATCTTTAATTTTAGTTATATTAATAACTTTCATCCTTTCAAAAGGAACAACAAGTAGTAAAATAACTAACAATATTTTAGCAGCAGTAAAAATAGGAATAGTAGTTTTATTTGTTGTAGTTGGAGCATTTTATGTAGAACCAGCTAATTTAACTAACAATTTTGCACCATCAGGAATCAATGGAGTGATGGTTGGAGCAACAGCAGTATTTTTTGCTTATTTAGGATTTGATGCAATATCAACATCTGCAGAAGAAACTATAAATCCACAAAAAGTAATGCCAAGAGCAATAATAATAACTTTATTATTATGTACGGCGTTTTATATAGTAGTATGTTTAGTACTTACTGGAATGGTTCCTTATACAAAACTAGGAATAGGTAATGCACTATCATTTGCTCTTACAGAAGTAGGTCAAGTTAAAGCAGCAGGATTAATTTCATTAGGAGCGGTTATAGGATTAATGGCAGGAGTTCTATCTTTTATATTTGCAGGAGTAAGAATAACTTATACAATGGCAAGAGATGGACTACTACCAGAAAGTTTAACAGCAACTAATAAACATAAAGTACCAGGAAAACTTACTTGGGGACTAGGAATATTAACAGCTATATTCTCAGGTTTCTTACCACTAGATCAGCTTGCTGAGTTAGCTAATGTTGCTGCTATAATATCATTTGCTTTAGTAAGTTATGCTACATTAAAATTAAGAAAGACAGAACCTAATGCTCATAGAGGATTTAAAGTACCGGCTATAAATTTTGTGGCGCCATTATCAGTGGTATTGTTTGTTGGTCTTTTATGGAGTGTAACAGCAACTACATGGTTAATATTAGTTGTTTGGACAATTGTAGGAAGTATAGTTTATTTTGGATACTCAAAAAATAATAGTAAATTAAAACAGTAAATTATTGAAAATTCAATTATAATATGATAATATAATACATGGGCACTCTGAAAAAGAGTGATAGTATGAAAAACCCTCTATATCGATAGATATAGGGGGTATTTTTATTTTAAATATTAATTTATGTAAGGAGAATATACATGACTAAATATATATTTGTAACAGGTGGAGTAGTATCATCTTTAGGAAAAGGAATAGTAGCAGCTTCAGTAGGAAGAGTTTTAAAAAATAGAGGATTAAATGTAACATTACAAAAATTTGATCCATATTTAAATGTAGACCCTGGAACTATGAGCCCTTATCAACATGGTGAAGTTTTTGTAACTGAAGATGGAGCTGAAACTGACTTAGACCTAGGGCACTATGAAAGATTTATAGACGAAAATCTAGGAAAATACTCTAGTGTAACAGCAGGAAAAATATATGCTTCTATAATAGAAAAAGAAAGAAGAGGGGATTATTTAGGAGGAACTGTTCAGGTAATACCTCACGTTACTAACGAAATAAAATCTAGAGTTCTTTTAGCAGGAGAATCAAGTGATGCTGATGTTGTTATAACAGAAATAGGAGGAACAACAGGAGATATTGAATCTTTACCATTTTTAGAAGCTATTAGACAAATAAGATCAGATTTAGGTAAAGAAAATGTTTGCTATATTCACTGTACCTTACTTCCTTATATAAAAGCAGCAGGAGAAATGAAAACAAAACCTACACAACAATCTGTAAAAGAACTAAGAGGATTAGGTATTCAACCTGATATTATAGTTGTTAGAAATGAATTGCCTTTAACAGAAGAACTTCGTGCTAAAATATCTCTTTTCTGTGACATACCTAAAAATAATGTTATAGAAAGTAGAGATGTAAACAATTTATATGAAATTCCTTTAAATATGAAAAAACAAAAAGTGGATGACATATTATTAAAACACTTTAATATATCTGCTAAAGAAGCTGATATGAGTGAATGGGAAGAATTAGTTCAAAAAGTTAATAATTTAGATAAAGAAGTTAATATTGCACTAGTAGGAAAATATGTAGAATTACATGATGCTTATATTTCTGTAGCAGAATCATTAAAACATGCAGGATACAAATATAACTCTAAAATAAATATAGATTGGATTCAATCAGAAGATATAACTGAAGAAAATGTTGAAGAATACCTAAAAGGTAAAGATGGAATTTTAGTTCCTGGAGGATTTGGTGATAGAGGAGTAGAAGGTAAAATAACAGCTATAAAATATGCAAGGGAAAATAAAGTACCTTACTTTGGTATTTGTTTAGGTATGCAACTTGCTACTATAGAGTTTGCAAGAAATGTATGTAATTTAACTGGAGCTCATTCATCAGAATTAGATCCTAATACACCATATCCAATAATAAATCTTTTACCAGATCAAGAAAATGTGGTAGATATGGGTGGAACATTACGTTTAGGAAGCTATCCATGTATACTAACTGAAGGAACAAAAGCATATTCAGTTTATAAAGAAAAAAATATAACAGAACGTCACCGTCATAGATACGAATTTAATAATCATTATAGAGAAAGATTAGAAGAAAAAGGTCTTGTATTATCTGGTGTAAGTCCGGATGAAAGATTAGTAGAAGTAGTTGAGTTAAAAGACCATCCTTGGTTTGTAGCAGCACAATATCACCCGGAATTTAAATCTAGACCAGAGAGACCAAACCCATTATTTGACGGTTTTGTAAAAGCAAGTTTGGATAATAAAATAAAATAATGAATTTATATGATTTAATAACAATATTTAAAAATAATTCTAATTTAGAAGATGCAGTAAATATGAAAAAATATATGCTTAACAAGTTTGAATTTTTAGGGATAAGGTCTCCTAAAAGACAAGAATTATGGAAAGAATATTTTAAATTTGCTAAATCTACTAAAAAAATTGATTGGGATTTTGTTAATTATTGTTGGCAAAGCGATTATAGAGAAATTCATTATATAGCAGCTTATTATTTAAAAAATATGAAAAACTTTTTAAATGTTGAAGATATAGAAAAAATAGAGAAATTAATTATTACAAATAGTTGGTGGGACACATCAGATATATTAGATAGAGTTGTCGGAGAAATAATTTATAAAAATCCAAATTCTAATAATATTATGCTTGACTGGAGTTTATCTAACAATATTTGGTTACGTAGAGTATCTATAGATCACCAATTATTAAGAAAAGAAAAAACTAATAAAGATTTGTTAGAACAAATAATAGTTAATAACCTTAATTCTAAAGAATTTTTTATAAATAAAGCAGTAGGCTGGGCTCTTAGAGATTACTCAAAAACAAATCCAGAATGGGTAAGAGATTTTATAGAAAAATATAAATCTAATATGAGTAATTTAAGTATAAGAGAGGCAAGTAAGTATATACAATAAATTATTTAAGAAAAATAGTAAAAAATTAAATAAATTTATTGCAATTAGTAAAAATAATTGATATAATAACAAACGAGTAATTTTAATTACTCCTTACTCTCTTAAAATAAAAGGGAGTCGCAAAGACCATAAGGAGGTATAAAACACATGAGAAAATACGAAGTAATGTTTGCTGTTCAACCACGTATAGAGGAAGAAGCAAAAAAAGCTCTAGTTGAGAGATTTGTAGGTATTCTTTCAGAAGGTTCAGAAATCGGTGAAGTAAAAGAGTTAGGAAAAAAACAACTAGCTTATGAAATAGAAGATTTCTCAGACGCTTACTACTATGTAGTAGAATTAACTTCAGAAACAGATGCGTCTACTAAAGAATTCGATCGTTTAGCAAAAATCAACTCAGATATCATTCGTCACATAGTTGTAAGATTAGAAAAATAATAAGGGGGAGTTACCTTGATTAATAATGTAGTATTAGTAGGTCGTTTAACAAAAGATCCAGAACTTAGACATTCTAGTTCAAATATCCCAATGGTTTATTTCACTATAGCAGTAAATAGAACATTTGCAGATCAAAGTGGAAATAGACAGGCTGATTTTATAAGCTGTACAGTTTTTAGAAAACAAGCAGAAAATATGGCTCGTTTCCTATCTAAAGGTAGCTTAATAGGGGTTCAAGGAAGAATACAAACTAGAAGCTATCAAGGAAAAGATGGAAATATGGTATATGCTACGGATGTAGTAGCAGATAATATACAGTATTTAGAGTCTAGATCTACTACAAATAATAGATATCAAGATAATGGATTTGGAGCTATGGACTTCAACCAACCAAAACAAAATAATTTTTCTAATTTTTCTGCAAATCAATCGAATAACAATTTTGAAATGCATGAT
>JACBYF010000099.1 GCA_013415235.1 Gemelliphila palaticanis | reverse complement strand
CCCGGCCTACGGTGTGGATATGTGCTCACTTGCAGGCTCGGTAAGCGGCGCGCCACCGGGCAACAAGACTCAGCTCAGAAGCTGGAACGCAATCATACCAACAATCGCGCCGACGGTGCCGAGAATAGTTTCCATCATCGTCCAGGTCTTCAGCGTTTGCGCTTCGGTCGCGCCAGTGAATTTACCGAACAGCCAGAAACCGGCGTCGTTTACGTGGCTGACCACGATAGAACCGCCCGCGATACAGATAGACAATGCCGCCATCTGCGCGCCGGAGAAGTTCAGTTGTTCCACCACCGGCATCACCAGCCCCACCGCCGTTAAGCACGCGACGGTCGCGGAACCCTGAATGATACGCACCGCTGCCGCCAGCACGAAGCAGGTGATAGCAATCGGCAAGCCCATGCCGGTTAACGCTTCGCCCAGCGCCGGGCCAAC
>JACBYF010000098.1 GCA_013415235.1 Gemelliphila palaticanis | reverse complement strand
GATAAATCCGACGAAAAACATCGCCGTCTGAAAAGGGGTCTCTGGCACTTCATGAGCCTCAACCAACAATTCCTCCGTTACTAAATACAGCAAGGCGGCCACGCCGAAAGCGAGCAATGCATCAAGCGCCGCCGGCGCGAGCTGCGTGAGCGCAATCGCGCCCGCGCTTGCGCCAACCAGCAGCAAGCCGCCAAGTATCAAAACTGTCCACACAATCCTCCCGCGCGAGGCTGCATTTGCGGTAAGCGAGGTAGCGCACGCTAAACCCAGGAAGAAAACCTCCATGACCATCGCAATCGTCAACAGCAAACCTTGCTTCTGGCCGGCGGCGAAGCCGAGGCCAATAAGGAGGCCATCGAGCGCGATGTCGATCCCCATCGCAATGACCAGACTCGATGATGTTTTGTCGGCGGTAGCGCCTTCTGCCGATTCGCCATC
>JACBYF010000097.1 GCA_013415235.1 Gemelliphila palaticanis | reverse complement strand
TCCGTTCGCGGTCACGGAACTGATGATGCCGGTACTGCCGGTGGTGCGGGTCGCCAACGTAGAAGAGGCCATTGAACTGGCGGTCACGCTGGAAGGCGGTTGCCACCATACGGCGGCGATGCACTCGCGCAACATCGACAACATGAACCGGATGGCAAACGCCATTGATACCAGCATCTTCGTCAAGAATGGGCCGTGTATCGCCGGGCTTGGTCTGGGCGGCGAAGGCTGGACCACCATGACCATTACTACGCCAACCGGGGAAGGAGTGACCAGCGCGCGCACCTTCGTGCGTCTGCGTCGCTGCGTGTTGGTGGATGCGTTTCGCATCGTCTGATACCGGCCCCGCAGACTGTCTATAAGGAGAAAAGAGATGGCGCACGATGAACAACGTTGGCTGACGCCGAGACTCCAGAAAGCCGCTGAGCTGTGTAATCA
>JACBYF010000096.1 GCA_013415235.1 Gemelliphila palaticanis | reverse complement strand
CGATTGCCCTGCAACAGACCAATCACCAACATGCAGATCGCCGGAAACCCCAAGAGCAGGCCGCGCCAGTTGAACTGCTTTAATCGCTCCAGGCGCAACGGGTCTTGCGGCAAACCGTAGGCCACGGCGACCATCGCCAGCAGGCATGGCCCGACGATCTGCCAGAACGCCCATTGCCAGCCGACGTATTCGGTCCACAACGCCGCCAACGGCGTGCCCAGGCTGGGCCCGAAAGTGGCCGTGAGCGCATAGCCAGCCAGGCCATATAACTTGACGTTGGCCGGCAGGAAACGCAGCGCCACGGTCATCAGCATCGGCGGCAACGCGCCGCCAGCCAGGCCTTGCACAGTACGCAGCACCAACAGGCTTTCGTAGTTCGGGGCAAACGGACACAGGATCCCCAACACCGTGAACAAACCGATGGCCCACAGGGTGAAGC
>JACBYF010000095.1 GCA_013415235.1 Gemelliphila palaticanis | reverse complement strand
GATCATGATCGGGAACAGCGCGGCCAGGGCGACGTTGGCCTTGGCGCTTTCTTCCACCGGGCCGCCGATGTCGATCTGGTAACCGGCGGGCAGCTTGGCGATCAGCGGTTGCAGGTCTTTGTACACGGCCATTTCCACGTCGGGGGGTTGCACGCCGTCGATGATGTCGGCGCGCACTTCCACGGTGGTCGCGCGGTTGCGGCGCTTGAGGATCGGTTCTTCCATCACCGCCTGGAAATGCCCGACCTGGGCCAATGGCACAGAGGTGCCGGCGCTGTTGGTCAGGGTCATGTTGTTGAGGTTGCCGAGGTCTTCACGTTGGCTGCCCTGGGCACGGGCGACGACGGAGACGGTGCGGTTGCCTTCACGCACTTCGGTGATCGGGTTGCCGCTGAGCAAGGCATTGAGCTGGGACTTGACCTCATTGGGGGTGAAACCC
>JACBYF010000094.1 GCA_013415235.1 Gemelliphila palaticanis | reverse complement strand
ATATAGCCGCGCCCGCCCGGCAGGCGTTCGGCATAGGTGATGATGACTTCGGCGCCGCCCATCTGCGCCAGCTTGGCCGGCAGGGTCATGGTGTAGGCGGGACGGCCGAAGAAATCGGCCCATACGCCTTCACCCTCTTGCGGCACTTGGTCCGGCAGCAAGCCGATGGGTTGTCCCTTTTTCAGGCATTTGGCAAAGATGCGCACGCCCGACATGTTGGCCGGCGCCAGCATCAGGTTTTCGCGCGCGCGCGCCCCTTCGATCAGCGGTTTCAGGGCGGCGCGCTTGGGCGGGCGGTACATCACGGTGAGCGGCGTGCGCAGGGCGATTTGCTGGGCGACGATTTCAAAGCAGCCCAGGTGCGGCGTCAGGAAGACGATGCCGCGGCCGTGTTGCAAGGCCTTTTCCACCAGTTCCCAGTTTTCCACGGTGGCATGACG
>JACBYF010000093.1 GCA_013415235.1 Gemelliphila palaticanis | reverse complement strand
GCCACCATGCAGACCCTGCTGCAAAGCATAGGCCAGCTGGGCTTGCTGGCCGAAACCAGGGCCGTCAACACCCATCTGGACGCGGTGGAGCGTTCGGGACAGCGGCTGGTGCAAGCCAAGGCCAGCGTGCTCGACAGCCAGACGGCACTGGGCGAGGTGATCGACCATGTGCGCGCCTTCGAGCGCGAACAGGCCGCCTATTCCGCGCAGCAGGTAGCGCGCATCCCGGGCCAGCAGCAGGATGCGATGGCCAAGGTGCGCGATGGCGTGCGCCACGCCTTCGTGCTGATCCTCGGCATCGCGCTGGTGCTGCTGCTGGCCTGCGTGGCCATCACAGGCCTGATCAGCGCGTCCATCGCCAGGCCGCTGGCGCGCCTGTCCTACGCCATCGCGCATATCCGCGACGGCAAGGCGCTGTCGGTGCGCGTGGCGCACGCCAT
>JACBYF010000092.1 GCA_013415235.1 Gemelliphila palaticanis | reverse complement strand
ATTCAGCTCAGTACAGAACTGAGATATTTTGAGTAGATTCATTGCCTCCCAAAATGTTAGTATTTCCAGAGAACAATTACCCACTCACCATGGGGTCAGCCCACTTCTGTTTCTTCAAGTAGCTCCAAGAAGAATTTGTGTTTGGGTTATTGTTGCTCTTAATGTTTCAAAGAACCTTGAAGTTCAGGTGCATGAGATGGTTAGACATCTCTTTTTGCACACCTACAGTTTCATCAGCTGAATTTGCATATTCAAAACAGAATAATTAAGGGTCGACATTTGTGGTTCATAAAATGATTCTTATCAGTGACATTATAAAAACAAATGGAAATGGAAGATTTTGAGTAATTGTTAAGGCTTGCATTTGATAAATTAAGGCTTAAAAATCTGCCACACATTTGCTATTTACAACTGGGCAATCGGGTCTGTTACTGAAAACG
>JACBYF010000091.1 GCA_013415235.1 Gemelliphila palaticanis | reverse complement strand
CATCGCCGTGTGTACCTCGCTGGCCCTGCGCACGCCCCTGAAAATGGACGTGATCCGCGACCGCGGTTCGATGGGACGCGAAGTGGAAGACGGCATGATCGAAAACGTTTACCGCTTGCAGATCATGAACACTTCGGAGCAAACCCAGCATTTCAAAATCAGCGCTTCCGGCTTGCCGGGCCTGACCTTGCTGACGCGCGAAGAGGTGACGTTGCAGCCGACGGAAACGCTGGGCTGGCCGATCCGCCTGCGCGTGCCGCACGGCGTGGGAGAGAAGGGGTCGAACAAGATTGCGATCGAATTGCACTCGCTGGACGACCCATCGCTGCATGTGCGTGAAAGCGCGGTATTCATCGTGCCGCGCTAATGCAGGAAGGCCAGTCCCCGCATGGGGATTGGCCAATTAATCAGGAGAAATACCATGTCCGACAGTCTCAAGC
>JACBYF010000090.1 GCA_013415235.1 Gemelliphila palaticanis | reverse complement strand
CCAGTATCCCGGAAGCGCCGGGCAGCAGCCGCAACTGGGATTACCGCTACTGCTGGCTGCGCGACGCCTTCTTCGTCGTGCGCGCCCTGAACAGCTTGTCGGAAGTGGGCACGATGGAAGAATACCTGCGCTGGCTGACGAATATCGTCGCCCGCTCGAAAGGCGGCCACATCCAGCCCCTGTACGGCATCGGCCTGGAAGAGCAGTTGCCGGAATCGACGCTGGACCATCTGCCCGGCTACCGGGGCAACGGCCCCGTGCGCGTGGGCAACCAGGCGCAGGAACACTTCCAGCACGACGTCTACGGCAATATCGTCCTGGGCGCGGCGCAGGCCTTCCTCGACCACCGGCTGTTCCACCGGGCGGGAAAAGCCGAGTTTGCCGCACTGGAAGCCGTGGGCGACCAGGCCTTCCGCCTGCACGCGGAGCCGGACGCGGGC
>JACBYF010000008.1 GCA_013415235.1 Gemelliphila palaticanis | reverse complement strand
GGAGTAAGCTTTTTGTTATGTCTTCTCCTTTTATTATTTCTATTTCTGTGTTATAATTATTCATGGCAAATATCCTTTCGTTATATTATTTTTTGCACTTTATATTGTATCGGATATTTGTCTTTTTTTATATAAAAAATTAATACGGAGTATGGAGAAATATTTTTTATTTTCTCTCCATGCCCCGTATTTATTATACAACCAATAATATTGAGTAATAAGCAGCTAAATGCTGCTTATTTTTTTATGAATAATTAAGAGAAAGCTAATTTAATAACAATTTACATTATTTTTTATTGCTAGAATTTTCTATAAATGCTATAATAAAGTAGTTATTTTATGCTAATAAAAATAAAAGTTGAAAGGTAATAAAAATGTTTGAAGATAAAAAAATATATAGTACAACTTTAGGTGGAAAAAGTTTAGTAGTAGAAGTTGGAGAAATGGCTAGGCAAGCCAATGCTGCTGTAGTAATAAAATATGGAGATACAGTAGTTCTTACAACAGCGGTTGCTTCAAAAGAAGCAAAAGATGTAGACTTTTTCCCTTTAACAGTAAATTATGAAGAAAAAATGTATGCAGTAGGAAAAATTCCGGGTGGATTTTTAAGAAGAGAAGGTAGAGCAGGAACAGAAGCTACATTAGCAGCTAGATTAATAGACAGACCTATAAGACCACTTTTTGAAGATGGTTTTAGAAATGAAGTACAAGTAATTTCTACTGTCCTTTCAGTTGAATACGATTGTGATCCTGTTATGGCTGCTATGATAGGAAGCTCACTTTCACTATCTATATCTAACATTCCTTTCAAAGGACCTATAGCAGGAGTTACTGTAGGATATGTAGATGGAGAGTATATTATAAATCCAGATGTAGAAACTTTAGAAAAATCACTTATAGATTTAAAAGTAGCAGGAACAAAAGATGCTATAAATATGGTTGAAGCAGGTTCTAAAGAAGTATCAGAAGAAGTTATGCTTGAAGCAATAATGTTTGGACACAAAGAAATTCAAAGGTTAATAGAATTCCAACAAAGTATTGTAGATGAAATTGGTCAAGAAAAAATGGAAGTTACACTAAAAGTTCTTGATGAAGATATATACAACGAAGTTTACAACAAATCTATAGATAATATGAAAAAAGCTATTTCTATAAAAGATAAACAAGAAAGAGATTTAGCTATTTCTAATGTAAAAGAAGAAATATTATCATACTATGAAACTTTAGAATTAGAAGATTTAGAAAAAACTATTAAAGAAGTAAAATCTGCATTAGATAAAATTATAAAAGATGAAGTACGTCGTGAAATTACTGAAGATAAAGTAAGACCTGACGGAAGACAACTTACAGAAATCAGACCACTAGCTTCAAGAATAGATATTTTACCAAGAACTCATGGTTCTGCATTATTCACTAGAGGACAGACTCAATCACTAGGAGTTGTAACTTTAGGTAATATATCAGATGAGCAAATAATTGATGATTTAACTCAAGAAGAAAACAAAAGATTTATGCTTCACTACAATTTCCCTGCATTTTCTGTAGGAGAGGTAGGATTTAGTAGAGCACCTGGTAGACGTGAAATAGGACATGGTGCCCTAGGAGAACGTGCTTTAGAACAAGTAATACCATCTAAAGAAGAATTTCCGTATACTATTAGGGTGGTTTCAGAGATTTTAGAATCAAATGGTTCTAGTTCACAAGCAACAATTTGTTCGGGATCAATGGCACTTATGGCGGCAGGTGTTCCGATAAAGGCTCAAGTAGCAGGTATCGCTATGGGACTTGTAAAAAAAGATGAGCATTACACAATACTTACAGATATTCAAGGTATGGAAGACCATTTAGGAGATATGGACTTTAAAGTAGCGGGTACAAGCAAAGGTATAACTGCCCTACAAATGGATATTAAAATAGACGGATTAAGTGAGCAAATCTTAAAAGAATCTCTAGAACAAGCAAGAGTAGGTAGATTAGAAATATTAGAACATATGAACAGTATCATCTCAGAGCCTAGAGAAGAAGTTTCAGAACATGCTCCAAAAATAAAAATAATTAAAATTAAGCCAGAGAAAATCAAAGATGTTATTGGTTCTGGTGGAAAAGTTATTAATGAAATTATAGAAAAAACAGGAGTTAAGATTGACATTGAACAAAATGGAGATGTCTTTATATCTTCTCCAGATACAAATTCTATAAACAAAGCAATAGAAATTATTGAAGCAATAACTCGTGAAGCAGAAGTAGGAGAAATATATTTAGCAACAGTAAGAAGAATTGAAAAATTTGGAGCGTTTGTTGAATTATTCCCAGGAACAGATGCACTAGTACACATATCTAAATTAGCAGATAAACGAGTTGAAAAAGTAGAAGATGTAGTTAAGTTAGGTGACACTATAAAAGTAAAAGTAATTAATATAGATGATAAAGGTAGAGTAGATGCTACTGCCAATATTTAGAGGGTAATTTATGGAATTATTTTCGAAAAAACGTAGAGGCATATATGTTTATTTTAAACATGTTAGAGATATTTCAAAATTAGAAAAATATGGAAATGTTATATCAGTCTCTAAAAAACATAGATATATATACCTTTATAATGATGATGAAAAAATAGATAAAATTATAAATGATCTTAGTGAGAAGAAATTTGTAAAAAAAGTAGTTAAATCTGAATTAATAGATTTAACTCTGGACTTTGTAAAAAATTATGATAATGATATTAGACATGAGAGGTATGAAGTTTAAAAATGAGAGTAATATCAGGATTGTATAAATCTATAAAGTTATCTACGTTAGAGGGAATGACCACTAGACCAACAACAGATAAAGTAAAAGAAAATTTATTTAATATGATATCATGTGAAGATAAAATTGTATTGGATTTATTTGGCGGTAGTGGAGGATTAGGAATAGAGGCGCTTAGTAGGGGGGCATTACATGCAACTTTTATTGACGGAAGTGCAAAAGCTATTAAAATAATTCACGAAAACGTAAAAAAATGCGATATTCCTTCTTCAAAATTTGATATTTATAGGAATGATTTTTTAAGAGCTTTGAAAATATTTTCTAAAAAAGAAACAAAATTTGATGTTGTATTTTTAGATCCACCTTATAAAAAAGGTTTGATAGATATAGCTTTAAATAATTTAGTAAGTTTAAATTTATTAAATGATAATAGTATTATTATTTGTGAATATCCGGTTGATGATACAATAAATTATGATGAAAATATTTTTAACATTTACAAAGAGAAAAAATATGGAAGTATAGTAATAAATATACTTGAATATGTGGAGAATGCTAATGAGTAAAAAAGTAGCGATAATTCCAGGGAGTTTTGATCCAATAACAAATGGGCACTTGGATATTATTGAAAGAAGTAGCAAAATTTTTGATGAAATTATAGTAGCTATTTTAGTAAATCCTGACAAGAAATATTTATTTACATTAGAAGAAAGAGTAGAAATGATAGAAAAGTCTATTTCTACTCTATCTAATGTGAAAGTAGATAGTTTTTGTGGGCTTTTAGTAAATTATGCGAAAAAAGTAAATTCTAACATAATAGTAAGAGGCCTGAGAGCAGTATCTGACTTTGAGTATGAGATGCAGTTAACATCAATGAATAAATCACTAGATAGTAATATTGAAACATTTTATATGATGACTAATACAAAATACTCATTTATAAGTTCTAGTGTTGTTAAAGGTGTTTCTGGCTTTGGGGCAGATTTAACTAAGTTTGTCCCTAAAATAGTTTCAGAAAAATTAGAAGAAAAATTAAAAGAGGAACAAAATGAATAAAATAGTATTTACAGGTGGTGGGACTGTAGGTCATGTAGCTGTAAATGTAGCCTTAATACCACAATTTAAAAAAGAGGGTTACGATGATATATCGTATATAGGAAGTAAAGACGGTATAGAAAAAGATATGATAAAAGATATATCTGATGTGAAATATTATAGTATTAGCTCTGGAAAACTTAGAAGATACTTTGATTGGAAAAATTTTACAGACCCTTTTAGAGTTCTAAAAGGAATATATGATTCTATTTTAATTTTACGAAAGAAAAAACCAGATTTTGTATTTTCAAAAGGTGGTTTTGTTAGTGTGCCTGTCTGTATGGCAGCTAAAATATTGAAAATACCTACTGTACTACATGAATCAGACTTAACACCTGGACTTGCAAATAAAATAAATATAAAATTTGCTAATCATATATTTACAACTTTTGAAGAGACTTTGAAGTTTCTTCCTAATAATAAGTCTAGCTTAATAGGAGCTATAGTTAGAGATGATATTTATAATGGTGATGCATCTAAAGCTTATAATTATTGTAATTTCACTAAAGATAAGCCTGTTATTTTAGTTATGGGTGGATCTTTAGGTTCAAAAATTATAAATGAATTTATTTGGAATAATATAGAGCAGTTAACAAAAAATTATCAGATTATACATTTAGTAGGTAAAGGTTTTGTAAATGATAGTATCTCAATACAGGGATATAAGCAAGTAGAATTTTTAAAAGAAGATTTATTTGATATATTTAAAATAGTAGATTTTACTATATCTAGAGCAGGCGCTAATTCTATATATGAATTTCTAGCACTAAATATACCATCTATTTTAATACCTTTGGGAACTAACCAGAGCAGAGGAGATCAAATAGAGAACGCTAGATTTTTTGAAAAAAATGGTTTTTCAAAAGTAATTTTAGAAGAAAATCTTTCTAATAATTCAATACTAGATATTAATGATATGTTTAGTAACATTAACATTTATAAAGAAAATATGATAAATTATAAGAATAATAAAGCGATAATAAACAATGTAGAAGAATTTTATAACAAGATAATATCAGTATTGGAGGAAAAATAGTTGGCAAAAATAAAGTGGACAACATATTTAAAAGCTATATTATTTACTGTGATATTTATATTTGTAGCTTTTAACCCTAAAAATTTGTTCGATGTTATACTGTCAGATATGTTGACATCATTATTTAGAACAAATGTTTTTGGATTTTTAGGAAAAATGATTTCTTACATTTTTCATGACAAAATATTATTATTAATTATGGGAGTTTTGGGAGTATTTTTATTCTATATAAAAGAATATAAAAAATCTATTTTCATATTATCTACAGCTTTTTTTGGCTCAATAGTTGCGCTTATTTTTAAATATAGTTTGCAAAGAACTAGACCATTTCCAGATTTATTTGATGGTTACAGTTTTCCTAGTGGGCATTCTACGGTTGTTGCATTATTTTTCTTATCTTTACTATTAGTTATAAATAATAGTAAAGACAAAGTTCTTATAGTAACAAAATTTGCTTTAGTTTTAGTCCCTTTATCTAGGGTTATAATAGGAGCGCATTACGTTACTGATGTAATAGCGGGATTATTATTAGGAAGTATAGTTGTAGATGTTTTAAAAATATATCATTTGAAAATTTATGAATTTATTTCTAATGTAACGGGGATAACAGATGAAGAAAAATAAAGATTATATATATGCTTTAATATTAGTTTTAACACATTTCTTTTTATGGTATTATTTTGCTTATATTAAATATGATGGTATAGAAGTAAAAGACTACAAATATATACTAGGTTTACCAGAGTGGTTTTTTTACAGCACTATAGTTACTAGTATTTTTATAATAATAGCAATAATATTTGTTTGCAATTATTTATTTAATAAAGATATAAAAGAGGAAGAAAATGACAAGTATAGATAACATAAAAGTAATATTGCTTTTTTCTTTAATATTCTCAACAATTATATTTATACCTATAATTGCAAATTTAATGAGTAAGAGAAAAGCTAATGGTAATTTTTTTGAAAAGTATTATTTAGCTGATAGAAATGTCAGTGGTATTGTACTAGCTATAACACTTATGTCAACATATGGATCAGCTTCTACTTTTTTATCTGGTCCGGGTATAGCTTACAAGTTAGGATTTGGCTGGGTCCTTTTAGCAGTCATACAAGTAACAGCAGGATATTTTGTTCTTTTGGTACTTGCAAGAAAGTTTAAGTCTGTAACTAGTAAAATAAAGTCTATAACAATTACTGATTATCTAAAGCATAGATATAATTCTAAATATTTGTCATATATATCTACTATAGCAATGATTTTATTTTTACTTGCTGCTATGTCAGGACAATGGATAGGAGGAGCTAAGCTGTTATCTGCTTTGACTGGTATAAGTTATCACTATGGAATAGTTATTATATCTATATTAATTCTATTTTGTGTAGTTTTGGGTGGGATGAAGAGTGTTCTTATAACCGACATGATTCAAGGTATTATAATGATATTTGCAACTCTAGTTTTATTTGTATCTATTTTAAAATATGCAGGTGGATTAGATAACATAGTTAATAGTTTGTACAATCAAAATCCAAACTTCTTAAGCCCTTATGGCTCTACGGGGACACTAACTAGTTTATATGTTAGCTCTTTTTGGGTTTTAGTAGGTGTTGGATTAGTAGGGCTACCACAAATAGCAATTAATTCAATGATATACAAAAACAATAGAAGTTTAAAACAGTCTATTATTGTAGGTAGTATCGTGATATTTATAGTTATGTTTGGTGTTCATTTTATAGGTGTAATGTCTAGAGGAATATTTTCAGATATTACAGATTATGATTCGGTAGTACCTATAGTTTCTATGAGAATACTCCCATGGTATTTAATATCAATAGTTTTAGCAGCACCTATGGCAGCAATTATAACGACAGTAAACACACAATTTTTAATTATATCTTCAGCCTTGGTTAAAGATACATTATTTAATTTATCAGTTGTTAAAAATAAAATTAAAACTAATAAAATACCGATGTTTGTATACATTGTTAATGTGTTAATAATATTGTTTGTAGTATTAATAAGTTTAAATCCTCCAGGATTAATAGTAGAAATAAATCTATTTGCATTTGGAGGATTAGAAGCTACATTTTTATGGCCAATATTACTAGGTTTATATTGGAAAAAAGCAGAAAAATATGGAGCTTATTCATCTATAATAATAGGTATTACGAGCTATATTATTTTTAAGAAAATTTATAAAGTTACATTGGTAGAACCTGTAGTATTATCTTTAATATTATCATTAATAGCATTTGTTATAATATCTAATATTATGAGTTCTAAATACTTTATAAAAAATAAATAAGTATTATAATAATTTATATAAGGAGGATAAAAAATGAAAAAAGTAAAAGTAACTAATGTAGATGCAAAAAAATTCACAGTGAAAAATGTTCTTACTATTGGAAAAGAATATGAAGTTGTAAATGAAACAGAAGAGTATATTTTTATAAAAGATAATACAGGAGAAGTTGCAGGATTCTATAAAGATTATTTTGAAGAAGTTAAATAGGAGTAATTAATGAATAAAAATATTAAAACTATAACTTTATTATTAATAAGTACTGTATTATTACCTGCTTTGTTTTATTTTAATACTTATCTAGCTAATAAAATAGGAAATAAAGATAAACCTGTAGAATCTACTAAAGTAGAAAATGTAGCACAAGTTCCACAAGAAGAAAAGAAAGAACAAGTTGCACCACCGGCTGCAGAAAATGATAAGTATAATAATAGTGAAGAAAGTAAAAATAATCAATCTTCTAATTCTGAAGTGAAGAAAGATAATAAAACTGAAGGAGAAGTAGTAGCAGGAACTGAGTATACAATAAAAGCAGGAGATACTCTTTTTGTCTTGGCTTCTAAAGCATATGGACCTAATAAAGCTAAAGATGGTGTAGACAAAATAAAAAAAGAAAACAATATGACTAGCGATAGGTTAGAAGTAGGTCAAAATATAAAAATACCAGAATAAAAATTATTATAAAAGGAGTTGATTAAAAATCAACTCCTTTTTAATAAACAATTTTCCTAGGTTTAACTAGCTTATTATATTTTTCTTCTGCAATAAATTTGTATATTTCTTCTTGCCTAATTTCGTAAAGCATCCATGCCCAATTAAACCAAAGTAAATCAGAGAATTTTAAGAATACATCTAGTTTTTCAAAGTCACAGTTTTCTTTGTCAAAATATGCTTTTAAAAATGTAACTATTTCTTGATAGTTTAAATCATTTTCAGAAATAAAACTAGCTATATCAAAGTAGTAATCATTTAATCCTGAATATTCAAAATCAATTAAATATATCTTATTATCAGCAAATAAAAAATTACCTTCTACTAAATCATTATGACATAATCTATCAGGTTTGTAGTGTTTTTCAAATTTTTTTATAAGAAAATCAAATTGTGTTAAATTTTTATCTTTAGGATACTGATATATTTTATATCTATATTGTTCTAAAGTTTCAATAGGATTAAAAATGCTTTCTGTTTTTATATTTTTATTATGAAGTTTTTTTAAAATTTTTGCTATTTCTAATATACTTGATAAATTTTTATTAGAAATAAATGTTTTAGAATTTGGTTTGAATTCTGTAATTAACAAATTTTTATCGTAATATACTATTTCTAAAAAATAATCCTCGTTTTTCAGTAAGTTTATAGCTTCTAACTCATTTTTTTTGTTGTTTATAGTCGTCATATCTTTAGGAACTCTGCAAAAGTATGTTTTGTTTTGAGTTTTTACTATGTAGTTTTTATTAGTAATACCATAGCTAGTTTCTTTTAATTCTATTATTTTTTCGTTAATAATGTTTTCTATTCTTTCAACAAGTTTCATATTTTTTCACCATCCTATACTAATTATAATATATTATATTAAATAAAGTAAAGTATAATAATTAAAAGGTTTTCATTTTTATCTTTTTGCAATTGTTAGCTCTAGTAAAATTGAAAAAAATGCTAAAATATGCTATAATAACAAGATAATTAAATGACAAAATTAATTTGTTGTTAATTTATATTCATATATATTATAGGTAACTATTAATTAGGAGGATATTTTGAAAAAAGTATTAATAAATAGTGAGTTCATAACAATGACACAATTTTTAAAAATTGAAGGATATATAGGTAGTGGAGGAGAAGCAAAATACTTCCTACAGGAAAATGAAGTTTTTTTAAATAGTGAATTAGAAAATAGAAGAGGGAAAAAATTATATTTAGATGATGTGATTAAAATAGATGGAGATACTTATATAATAGTTAATGAAGATTAAAAATATAAATCTACTTTATTTTAGAAATTACAATTGTTTAAATATAGAGTTAAATCCATCATTAAATATATTTGTAGGAAACAATGCAAATGGTAAGACTAACATAATAGAATCAATTTTTTTTATGGCACTAGGTAAAAGTTTTAGAACGAAAAGAGATTTTGAGTGTGTAAAAATTAATGAAGAAGCTACTTGTATGAGTTGTACATTATCAAAAGAAAATATAGAAAAAGATATTATGATAGCTGTTAACAACAAAGGAAAAAGTGCTAAAATTTCAGGAGTAAAGGTTAATAAGCTAGTAGATTTTGTTGGAGAACTTAATGTTGTGTTATTTTCTCCTGATGATCTTCAATTGGTTAAAGGTTCACCATCTATTAGAAGGGATTTTATAGATAGAGAATTTTATCAGTTTTCAAGACTTTATCATAAATCTTCTTTAATGTATAAACACATATTAAAACAGAGAAATACTTTTTTAAAAGAAATGAGAAAAGATAGAAGTAACGAGTTATCAGTAGCATATCTAGAAACATTAACTTTACAATTGTCAAAATTGGCTATTTATCTAACTAATGAAAGATATAAGTTTATTTCTAAAATATCTAAGTTATCCAAAACAAATATGTATAATATATCAAATAATAAAGAAGAATTAGAAGTAATTTATAAATCTTCAGTTCTAGATAGCTTAAATATTGATAGTGTTAACGATGAAAATTTTAATGAAAATAAATTAACACATATTATAATGAAAAAGATGAATGATGACATAACAAATGGTAACACTAAAATAGGAGTACATCATGATGATTTGACTTTTTTAATAAACGGTTTAGATGCTAAAAATTATGCATCACAAGGTCAACAAAGAAGCATAGTTTTATCTCTTAGATTGTCAGAAATAAGTTTTTTAAAAGAAAAAACAGGTAGTTATCCAGTATTATTACTAGATGATGTTCTGAGTGAATTAGATAAAAAAAGGCAAAGTAAGCTTTTAGATGCAATTGATAGGAATATTCAAACATTCATTACCACTCCTACAATTTCGGATATTAGAGAAGAATTAGTAAAAGATGCTAGTGTTTTTGAAATATCAGATGGTAATATAATACCTATGAAAGTATAGAAAGGAATAAAGATGTCAGAAATAAAAAATATAAAAAATCAAGAATATAATGCTGATCAGATACAGGTTTTAGAAGGACTAGAAGCTGTAAGAGTAAGACCAGGTATGTACATAGGTTCTACTTCTCAAAAAGGATTACACCATTTAGTTTGGGAAATAGTAGATAACTCTATTGACGAAGCGTTAGCAGGTTATTGTAATAACATTAAAGTAACTATAGAAAAAGATAACTGGATTAAAGTTGAAGATGATGGTAGGGGTATACCTGTAGATATTCAAGAACAAACCGGAAAACCAGCTTTAGAAGTAATACTTACTGTATTACATGCAGGTGGTAAGTTTGGAGGAGGAGGATACAAAGTATCCGGAGGATTACATGGTGTTGGGGCCAGTGTAGTAAACGCTCTTTCTACAAATTTAGAAGCATATGTACATAGAGACGGCAAAATATATAGCATGAAATTTGAAAAAGGAGAAGTTACTCAAAATATAACAGTTATTGGTACTACTGATAAAACGGGAACTACTATAAGATTCAAAGCAGATCCAGAAATTTTTAAAGAAACAACTGTATATGAGTACGATATACTTAGAACTCGTATAAGAGAATTGGCATTTTTAAATAAAGGTATAACTATTTCCTTAGCAGATGAAAGATTAGAAGAAATAAAAGAAGAAACTTTCTGTTATGAAGGAGGTATCCTTGAATATGTTGTAATGCTAAATGAAAATAAAGAATCTTTACACGAACCGATATACGTTCATGCAGAGATGGAAGGAAAAGAAGTAGAGATATCTATGCAGTATAATTCTGGTTATTCAAGTAATATACTGAGCTATGCAAATAACATTAATACTCATGAGGGAGGAACTCACGAGTCAGGATTTAAAACTGCTTTAACGAGAATAATAAATAATTATGGTAAAAAAAATAATCTTATAAAAGAAAAAGAATCATTTACTGGGGATGATGTTAGAGAAGGTTTGATTGCTATAATATCAATAAAACACCCTAATCCTCAGTTTGAAGGTCAAACAAAGACTAAATTAGGGAACTCAGAAATGAGTACTATAACTAATAAATTATTCTCAGAAGAATTTGAAAGATTTTTATTAGAAAACCCTAAAACAGCTAAAATAATTGTAGAAAAAGGATTACAGGCTTCTAGAGCTAGAATAGCAGCCAAAAAAGCTAGAGAGTCAACTAGAAGAAAAAACGCTCTAGAATTTACAAATTTACCAGGTAAATTAGCCGATTGTTCAAGTAAAGATGCAAGCAAATGTGAATTATTCTTAGTCGAAGGGGATTCTGCCGGTGGTAGTGCAAAATTAGGACGTGATAGTAAGTTTCAAGCTATATTACCTCTTAGAGGGAAAATACTTAACGTGGAGAAAGTAAGAATAGATAAAGTTTTATCTAGTGATGAAATTCGTTCTTTAATAACTGCAGCTGGAGTAGGTATTGGAGAAAGTTTAAATATAGAAAAACTACGTTATCACAAGATAGTTATAATGACAGATGCCGATGTAGATGGAAGTCACATAAGAACACTATTACTTACATTCTTCTTTAGATATATGAAAGAATTAATAGAAGCAGGATATGTTTATATTGCTAGACCACCATTATATGGATTAAAAGTAGGTAAAAAAGTTTATTATTCATTTACAGAAGATGAATTAAAACGAGATATAGAAACTTACGCAGCAGATAAAAAATATAATGTTCAAAGATATAAAGGTCTTGGAGAGATGAATGCCGAAGAATTGTGGGAAACTACTATGGATCCAGAAAGAAGAAGAATGTATAAAGTAAATATAGAAGATGCAATAGTTGCAGATGCAGCCTTTGATACTTTAATGGGAGAAAGAGTAGAACCTAGACGTAAATTTATTGAAGATAACGCACTTAACGTTGTTAACTTAGATATATAAGATTGTTAGAAAGGATAACAAATGGAAGATAAAAATATTACTTTACGAAGTATAACTACAGAAATAGAAAATTCATTTTTAGATTATTCTATGAGTGTTATAGTTTCCAGAGCATTGCCAGATGTAAGAGATGGGTTAAAACCAGTTCATAGACGTGTATTATATGCTTTCAATGAATTAGGCTTAACTTATGATAAACCTTATAGAAAAAGTGCAGCAGTCGTAGGGGAAGTTATGGCAAAATATCATCCTCACGGGGATGCAGCAACTTATGGGACTATAGTAAGACTAGCTCAAGATTTCAATAGTAGATATCCTATGGTTGCAGGGCAAGGAAACTTTGGTTCTATTGATGGAGATAGCGCAGCCGCAATGCGATATACAGAAGCAAAATTAAGCAAAATTGCTTCTGAAATGATAAGAGATATAAATAAAGATACTGTTGATTATCAAGAAAACTATGATGGTAGTACAAAAGAGCCTAAAGTATTACCAGCAAGAATACCTAATTTATTAGTAAATGGTGGTAGTGGTATAGCTGTAGGTATGGCTACTAACATACCTCCTCATCACTTAGGAGAAGTAATAGATGGTGTAGTAGCTTTAGCTGATAATCCAGATATATCTATAGCTGAATTAATTACTAAAATATCAGGACCAGATTTTCCAACAGGAGCACTTATACTTGGTAGAAGTGGAATAGTTAAAGCGTATAACACAGGTAGAGGATCTATAGTTATGCGTGGTAAAACTACTATTGAACAAATGAAAAATGGAAAAGAAAGAATAATAATTTCTGAAATTCCTTATCAAGTTAATAAAGCTAAATTAGTAGAAAAAATAGCAGATTTAGCAAGAGAGAAAAAAATAGAAGGTATAACAGACTTAAGAGATGAAAGTAATCTTAAAGAAGGTATAAGAATTGTTATAGAATTAAGAAGAGATGCCAATAGTAATGTTATACTAAATAATTTATACAAACTTACACCATTACAAAGTTCATTTGGTGTTAATATGGTAGCTCTAGTAAATGGTAAACCAAAAACTTTAAATTTAAAAGAAATTCTTTATTACTATTTAGAACACCAAAAAGAAGTAATTGTAAGAAGAACTAAATATGATCTTAAAAAAGCTAAGGATAGAGCTCACATCTTAGAAGGATTAAGAATAGCTCTAGATAATATAGATAGAATAATAGATCTTATTCGTTCTTCTCAAACTACAGAAGAAGCAAGAAATTCTTTAATGTCTAACTTCAATCTTACAGAAATACAATCTCAAGCAATATTAGATATGAGATTACAAAGATTAACAGGTTTAGAAAGAGATAAGATAGAAGAAGAATATAGTAAATTAATAGATCTGATAAAAGATTTAGAGGATATCTTATCGAAAGATTATAGAGTAGTTCAAATAATAAAAGATGAATTATTAGAAATTAAAGAAAAATATAAAGATAAACGTAGAAGTGTTATCATTGATGGTCAAATAGACGAAATTGAAAACGAAGATTTAATTGAAAAAGAACAAATTGTTATAACATTATCTTACAATCAGTATATTAAGAGATTAGCAGCAAGCACTTATAAAGCTCAAGGTCGTGGAGGTCGTGGAGTAAACGGTATGACGACAAATGAAGAAGACAATATTGAGTTTATATTAAGTTGTTCTACACATGATCACATACTATTCTTTACAGATAAAGGTAAGGTTTATACTCTTAAAGGGTATGAAATAAACCAAATGAGTAGACAATCTAAAGGTATTCCTATAATAAATCTTTTAGAAATTGAAAAAGAAGAAAAAGTTAATTCAATAATAGCAATTTCTGATTTAAATGAAGAAGATACAAGTTTAGTATTTGCAACAAAATATGGAATAGTTAAAAAATCTAAACTTACAGATTACGCAAGTATAATGAAAAAAGGAAAGATTGCTCTGAAATTAGATGATGACGATCAACTTATAGAGGTTCAAAAAATAACTAAAAACAGTGATATAATGATTGTTACCTCAGGTGGACAAGCTATAAGAATAAATGAAGATAAAGTTCGTCAAATGGGAAGAGTAAGTCGAGGAGTTAAAGGAATTACACTAGCTCTTGATGATTATGTAGTAGGAATGCAGGTAATTAATAAAGATAAGAAAATTCTTACTGTTACAGAAAACGGAATAGGTAAAATTTCTAAAGAAGAAGAGTTTAGAGTAACTAATAGAGGTGGAAAAGGAATTAGAGTTGCTAAAATCTCTAATAAGACCGGAAGAATTGTGGCTGTTAAATCAATTTCAGGTTCTGAAGATTTAATGATAATGACAGATCAAGGTATAATAATAAGAATAGATATTTCTATTATAAATACTCTAGGAAGAACGGCTACAGGAGTAAAACTGATAAATCTTGTAGATAATCAAAAAGTTGCTACAGTTACATTAGCAGAAAAAGAAGAAATATTAGAAGAAGATAATTAAAATTAAAGTGGCTGTGTAAAATAAAATTTAATTTTACACAGCTAAATTAATTAATATCAACTATAAAATTGAGGTATGAAATGATTGTCAATAAGCTTGAAAATAATCCAAATAAAGAAGTAATAGATAATGAAATTTTAATGTTAACCGAGATATTAGATAATTCTATAAAAAAGTTTACTACAGAAGAGATATTTAATAAAATTAAAGAACTGAAATTATTAGCAGATAAAAATGATTATATTAATTTACATGAGAAAATCAAAAAATTATCAGAAGAAGAAATAGATATAGTATCTAGATACTTTTCTATTTTACCTATGTTAATAAATATATCTGAAGATGTAGATTTAGCTTATGAAGTAAACTACAAAAACAACGTTGGTATAGATTATCTAGGAAAATTAGAAAAAACTATACTAGATGTTTCTAAAAAAAATAATGCCAAAAATATTTTAGAAAGTATCAATGTAGTACCTGTATTAACTGCTCATCCAACACAGGTTCAAAGAAAGAGTATGCTTGATTTGAACAATAAAATTCATAATCTTTTAAGAAAACACAGGGATGTTAAACCTGGTTTATTGAATGAGGTAAAATGGAAAAATGAATTACAAAAATATATAGATATTATATTTAACACAGATATAATAAGAGAAAAAAAATTAAAAGTAACTAACGAGATAAGTAACGTAATGGAGTATTACAATACTTCTATAATACAGGCTATAGTAAATTTAACTATAAAATTTAAAAGTCTTTCTAAGATAAATAATATAAAATTAGAAGATGTAAAACCTATAACTATGGGGATGTGGATTGGTGGAGATAGAGATGGAAATCCCTATGTTAAAGAAGAAACTTTACAAATAGCTGCAGAGCTACAATTTAATGTTATAATGAATTACTATGAAGAAAAATTAAACGTTTTATATAGAAATTACTCTATATCTACATCTTTATTAAAAACAACTCAGGATTTACGAGATTTAGCAGAACTTTCTTCTGATAACTCAGAGTTTAGAGAAAAAGAATATTATAGAAGAGCTTTACATGAAATAAAAGTAAGACTAAATAACACTAAGCAAAAGTATATAGACAACTATAGTATAGATAGAAACTATTATAAAACTTTTAATGAATTCAAAAAAGACTTATTGATTATAAAAAATTCTCTACTTCTTAATGATGGTGAAAATCTTTTAGAAGGAGATTTAGAAGAATTAATAACTGCGGCTGATATATTTGGATTCCATTTGGCTACTATTGATATGAGACAAGATTCAAGTATCCATGAAATTTGTATAAATGAATTATTAAAATCTGCTAACATAGTTGATGATTACAGTAATCTTTCAGAAAAAGAAAAATGTAATATATTAATGTACCAGTTAAAAGAAGAACCAAGGCTACTTTCATCAGCTAGTATATCCAAATCAGAAATATTAGAAAAGGAATTAGGTATACTTAATAAGGCAAGAGAACTAAAAGATAAATTTGGTGAGAATATAATAAAACAAAATATAATTTCTCACACTACTAGCGTATCTGATTTATTAGAATTAGCTGTTTTACTTAAAGAAGTAGGATTACTTAACAAAGAAAAATCTAGAATACAAATAATACCTTTATTTGAGACTATTGAAGACTTGGAAAATTCTATATCAATAATGCAAAATTATCTAGAATTAGATATAGTTAGGGAGTGGATAATTGGTAATAAAAATTATCAAGAAATAATGTTAGGATACTCGGACAGTAATAAAGATGGTGGATATTTATCATCAGGATGGACTCTATATAAGGCCCAAAATACATTATCAGATATAGGTAAAAAGTATAACATAAACATAACATTTTTCCATGGTAGAGGTGGAACAGTAGGTAGAGGTGGAGGACCTAGCTATGAGGCTATAATATCACAACCACTCGGTAGTATAAATGACCATATAAGAATAACAGAACAAGGTGAAGTAATAGGAACAAAATATGGAAATAAAGATTCGGCTTACTACAATTTTGAAACATTAATATCAGCTACTATAGATAGAATGTCTGGAGTGTCAGAAGATAGCTATAAAAAAGATGAAATGTTTAAGATATTGGATACAATAGTTGAAGATAGCTATAATATTTATAGAAATTTAGTTTTTGGTAACAAAGATTTTTATAATTTCTTTTTTGAAGCAACACCTATTAAAGAAATTTCAAGTTTAAATATAGGATCTAGACCAGCAGCAAGAAAAACAATAACAGATATAAACGGATTAAGGGCAATACCTTGGGTATTTTCTTGGTCTCAAAATAGAATAATGCTTCCTGGTTGGTATGGAGTAGGTACTGCGTTTAAAAACTTTATAGAAAAATCAGAAGGTAATTTAGAAATACTTCAAAATATGTATAATAATTGGCCTTTCTTTAAAGCTTTACTTTCTAATGTCGATATGGTGCTATCAAAAACAAATATGGATATAGCAAAAGAATATACTAACATATCTGATTCAAAAGAAAATTGTGCTATATTTGACGAAATATACAATGAATGGAAAATAACTAAAGAAATAATATTAAAAATTCAGAATCACAAAACGCTAATTGAAGATAATAACTATTTACAATATAGTTTAAAAAATCGAATGCCATATTTTAATGTATTAAACTATATTCAAATTGAACTAATAAAAAGAGATAGAACTAATAATAGTTTTAAAAGTTCACAAAAACTAATACATACTACAATAAATGGTATTGCTACTGGACTTAGAAATTCAGGATAATTACAAAAATAATTCTGTTAATATATGTTAACAGAATTATTTTATTTTTTTTGTAAATATATGTTATAATAAAATGATAGTTTAAAGAGGTATTATTATGTTAAAATTTAATAACGTCACATTCAAATATCCTAATAGTAAGGATGTAGTTTTAGATAATATAAGTTTTGAAGTAGAAAAATCAGAATGGCTTACTATATTAGGAAATAATGGTAGTGGGAAGTCAACTATAACTAAACTAATTTGTGGGCAATATAATGAATTTGAAGGGGAAATAATATTTAAAGATTTACATTGTAATAGAGATAATTATGAAAAAATATTAGAAAATGTATCTATAGTATTCCAAAACCCTGATAATCAATTTGTAGGAGTTACAGTTGAAGAAGATATTGCTTTTGGTTTAGAAAATAGGAATATACCTGCTGAAGATATGGATACTATAATAGAAGAAATGCTAGATATAGTAGATATGAAAAAATATAGAAAATCAGAACCTAAGGAACTTTCTGGAGGTCAAAAACAAAGAGTTGCTATAGCTTCAGCCTTAGCTGTATCACCTAAATTGTTAATATTAGATGAAGCTACTAGTATGCTAGATCCATTAGCAAGAGAGCAAATATTAAATTATATAAAATATATAAATAAAGAACATAATATAACGGTTATATCTATAACACATGATGTAGAAGAGTTAAAATATAGTGATAACATATTACTTATTGATTCAGGGAAAATAGTAAAAAAATCTACCTCAAGAGAATTATATGAAAATAACAACATTCTAGAAGAATTTGATTTGGAAATACCTTTTATAGATAAATTAAAATATGATTTTAATAAATCGCTAGGAAAAGAATTATTTAATTATAATGAAGATATGGAAGGAGTAGTAGAAAAAGTATGCAAATTAATTTTGAAAAAGTAAATTATACATATAATCCTAAAACTCCTTATGAGAAAAAAGTTCTCAAAGATATAACTTTGAAAATTAATGATAAAAGTTTTACAGCTATAATAGGAAAAACTGGTAGTGGGAAATCTACATTTATAGAGCATATAAATGGCTTATTAATTGCTGATTCAGGATATGTTTCTTTAGATGATTTTAAAATAGAGAAAAAAAAATCAAAGAAAGAAACTAATTTGTTAGAAGATAATTTAATAAAAATAAGAGAAGATATAGCAGTATTATTCCAGTTCTCTGAACAACAATTGTTTGAAACTACAGTACTTAAAGATATAATATTTGCACCTATGAATTACGGTAAAACAGAAGAAGAAGCTATAAAAATAGCGAAAGATATGATAAAACTAGTAGGCCTTAGTGAAGATTATTTAAATCGTTCTCCTTTTGAACTTTCTGGAGGAGAAATGAGAAAAGTAGCTTTATGTGGTGTTTTAGCAGTAAAGCCCAAAGTCCTAATTTTAGATGAGCCAACTATAGGTTTAGATTTTAAAAGTAAGAAAGATTTTTTTGAATTAATAAATAGGATTTATAAAGAAGAAAATATAACAATAGTATTAGTAACACATAATATGGAATATGTTTTAAATTATGCTACAGATATTATAATTATGCAAGAAGGTCAAGTTAAGTATATAACAAATGATAAAATTGATTTTATAGAATTATTAGATAATAATAATTATAATTTAAGTTCTCCAGATATAATTAAAATTCAAAAAAAACTTAAAGATAATGGTGTATTGTTATCAAAATTTCATTATGAATATAAAAGTCTTTTTGAAGAATTAATAAGTAAGGTTGGGAAATTAGATGAATAATTCACTATTTAGTAAATATATAGCCAAAGAAACTTTAATTCATAATTTGGATCCTAGATCAAAGCTATTATTTGTTACAAGCTATTTAATTTTAGTTTTTCTAGCAAAAACTAAATTAGAATTTTTGATATTAATAGCTATATTATTATTAGTTGAATTTTTATCAAAGATAAGTTTTAAATATCTTATTTCAGGATTTAAATTAGTATTTTTTATTATAATGTTTACATCAATAGTTCATCTTATATTTAATAAAACAGGAGAAATAGTATTAACTATTTTTGGTTATTCTATATATAGTGGAGCATTCAATAGTATACTTTTGATAATTATAAGATTTTTTCTAGTAGTTTCTATAATGATAATATTCACTATAACTACTTCGCCATCTGAAATAACAAATGCAATAAACACTAGCTTTAACTTTCTAAACAGACTAGGTATAAATGTTAATACATTTGCATTACTTATATCAATTTCTTTAAGGTTTATACCTACGATAGGAGAAGAAACTTCTAGAATAATTAATGCTCAAATTTCACGAGGGGCAAATTTAAAATCAGGAGGTATAATAAGTAGAATTAAAGGTTTTAATTCAATATTAATACCTATATTTATCTCCACTTTGAAAAGAGCTGATGAACTAGCTACTGCTATGGAAGTTAGAGGATACAACCCTAATTCTAAAAGAACTAGATATAAAACATTAAAATATAGTAATAAAGATTATTTATTGTATATTATTACATTACTACTAATTATATTTATAATTATATATTAATGATGGAGAACAAAATGGATACAGAAATAATAGATTTAAGTCATAATAACAACTTAAATAATGATTATAACAAAATTAAAAAATATTATTTAGAAGGCAAATTAATAGCTATACCTACAGAAACTGTGTATGGTCTTAGTGCAGATGCTACTAATGATTCTGCAGTAAAAAAAATATATGAAGCTAAAGGAAGACCTAGTGACAATCCTTTAATAGTACATTTTTATGAAGTCAGTCAGTTAGACAATATAGTAGAATTTAATGATGAAAATATAAAAAAATTAATGGATACTTTTTGGCCTGGACCGATGACATTAGTTTTACCATTAAAGAAAAATAATAACATATCAAAAATAGTTACGGCTAATTTAGAAACACTGGCTGTTAGAATGCCAATAAATAAATATGCACGAAATATACTAAAAGAAACTAGATGTCTATTGGCAGCTCCTAGTGCCAACATAAGTGGGAAACCATCTCCGACAAAATATGAACATGTATATAATGATTTAAACGGAAAAATAGATGCAATAGTGGTCGGTGAAGAGTCTGAATTGGGATTAGAAAGCACCGTTATAGATTGTACAAAATTTCCATTTGTCATATTAAGACCAGGAACAATAAATAAAGAGCATATAGAAGCAGTTCTTGGTAAAAATTCTATAGTACACAATACCGATACAGTAGAATTAGCAATTTCTCCAGGAATGAAATATAGACACTATTCTCCTGATGCAGACTTTATAATTTTGGATAATTCACTAGAAGAAGCAATTCACTTTTTAAAAGATAAAAATGATGAATATGGATTTATAACATATTCTAAGTATAAAGATTATTTAGAAAATTTAAATATAAATATAAAATATATTGCTCATTCAGAGTATTCTGTAGACGATGCTAATAAAAATTTATATAATATATTAAGGCAATACGATAAAGAAAAAGTAAAAAAAATATATATGTTAAAAATGACAGAAACAGAAGAAAATAAAGCTTTATTAAATAGAATAAACAAAGCTAGCAGCAAAAAATAATAGAGGAATGTAGAAATGAAAAATAAATTATATGTTGTTATACCTTGTTATAATGAAGAAGAGGTATTATTTGAAACGGCAAAAAGAATTAAAATAAAAATGAAAGATATGATAGAAAAAAATATAGTATCTAGTGATAGTAGAGTTGTTTTTGTAAATGATGGTTCTAAAGATAGAACATGGCAAATGATAGAACAATTACATGAAGAAGATATTTTATTTAGCGGAATAAATCTTAGTAGGAATAGAGGGCATCAAAATGCTTTATTAGCAGGACTAATGACAGTAAAAGATCATTGTGATGTTTGTATATCTATGGATGCAGATTTACAAGATGATATAGATGCTATGGATAAAATGATGGAGAAATATTCTCAAGGAAAAGATATAGTTTATGGTGTAAGATCTGCTAGAACAACTGATACATTTTTCAAAAGATTTACAGCAGAATCATTTTATAAAGTAATGGAAAAATTAGGAGCTAATACAGTATTTAATCATGCGGACTATAGACTTATGAGTAAAAAAGCTCTAGAAGGATTAGCAGAATTTAAGGAAGTAAATTTATTTTTACGTGGATTAGTACCCATGATAGGATATAAGACAGATATAGTAACTTATGAAAGATCTGAGCGTTTTGCTGGAGAGAGTAAATATCCACTTTCTAAGATGTTAGCATTTGCGTTTGAAGGAATAACATCACTATCAGTAAAACTTATAAGATTAATAACAGTTTCAGGATTTTTAATGATATTTATATCTATAATATTCTTCTTTTACAGTATAATAAGTTACTTCTTCGGAGATGTAAGTAAAGGTTGGGCTAGTTTAATGATATCAATGTGGTTCATAGGTGGAATGATAATGATGTCTTTAGGTATAGTTGGTGAATACATCGGAAAAATATATTTAGAAACAAAAGGTAGACCAAGATTTATAGTAGATGAATTTTTAAATAAATAAGAGGTTATTATGAATAGAAATATAGTATCTAAAATACTAACTGTTATTGTAGGACTTATATTTTTTGCTTTAATGTCAATAAATTCTACTTTAGTAATGACAAAAACAGCAATTTTTCCTAGTAACTATCAAGAAACTTTATATTATAAAAATGACAATATTATACTAAATGCTATTTATTTAATAGCATTTAGTATATTTATATTATTTATATCCAAGTATTTAATGCAAAAAATAAATATTAAAAGATTGGTTTTAATATCGATGATTTATGTATTTATTTTGAGTTTAATATTTGCAATATTAAGAAGAGACTATGTTCAATTTGATCCATTTAATGTAATAGATCAAGCAAGTAATTTTATTAGAAATAATTATACAGGATTAGATAAGGGAGAAAATTATTTATATATATACTCCCATCAAATAACTACTGTTTTTATGTTTCAAATTATATTATCGCTTTTTGGAAGAGCAACATTTATACTATACTTAATGCAGTGTTTTTCTATAAGTTATATTTTATTTATGCTTTATAAAATATCTGATATTATTTTTGAAGATGAAGAAGTAAATTATTTGGTTGTTGTAATATCATTACTTTGTTTTCCACTTATATTTTACGTAGCTTTTGTATATGGGCTTTTACCAGGTATGTTTTTAGTACTTCTTTCTTTTTATCATTTTATAAAATATAGTAAGACTAAAAAATGGTATCATTTAGTAATTGTAACTTTTTCAATGAATATAGCTATTTTGTTTATAGGAAATAACTTAATCCATTTATTAGCGATTATATCAGTATCTATTTTACTATTAATAATAAAGTTTGATAAAAAAATATTGTTATTTATGCTAACAACTTTTTCTGTAATGATACTTTTTAAATCCTTAATATTCAATTACTATGAATATAAATCTCAAAGAACTATTCCTGACGGTGTAGATAAGATTACATGGGTTGCAATGGGAATGCAAGAAGGAGATAGAGAAGCAGGCTGGTGGAACTCTTTTAACTACGACATACTAATAGAATCAGATTATAATAATGAAGTTGTTAAAGATATATCTAAAAAATCTATTGAGCAAAGATTAAATGTTTTTAAGAATAATAAATCTTATGCCTACGATTTTTATAAAAGAAAATATGAAAATCAATTTATAGAACCGACATTCCAGAGTTTATTAATAACAGCTCCGCAAAAAGATATGGATAATGAAACAACCTTAATAGCAGTTAAAAATTCAATTTTAAAAGAACTTTATTTTGGAAATGTTAATTCACTTTTATTTAACATAATGAAGGCATTTCAAATATATGTTTATATTTTTTCTCTATTATTCAGTATCATAATAATAAAAGAGAAAAAAATATTTTATTTATTAATACCTATATCGTTTATAGGTGGAACATTATTTCATATGATTTGGGAAGCAAAAAGTAGGTATATATTCCCTTATTTTATATTTTTGATACCTATATCAGCGTATTCTTTAATATACATAAAAAATATAATTTTTAGAAAATATATTAACAAAGAGGTGAAAAGTAATGATAAATAAATTATTTAAAATTTCTTTTACTGCAATTTTATTTTTTGCATTAAATATAGAAAGTAATAAATCTTATGCTGGTGACATTTACATACCTTTTAAAAAAGATGTAGAAGATAATACAGACAAAATAAATTTTGTTGATTTAAATTTAAAGCAATCATTACTTAGTTATTATAAATTTCATATTGATAAAAATTATAGTGGATCAGAAATAACAAAAAAAATGATGGAAGAATTTACATCTTTAAGCCTACCATGGGCAAATATTTTTTCGATAGAAGAATTAAAATATGCAAAAAATTTAAAGTCATTAGATTTATCTAATAATTTTATAGAGGATATCTCATCACTTTCTTATTTAGAAAATTTAAAAGACTTGAATTTAAATAATAATAAAATTAAGGAAGCAGATTCATTAAAGAATATTTCATCATTAAAAAAATTAGCTATTAAAAAAAATCTTATAGAGGACATATCATTTATAAATAAATTAAATTTAGAAGAATTAGATTTGTCTAAAAATGGAATTTTAAAAAATAAAATAAAAGGTATAACTAGTGTAAATACGTTAAGAGTTTTAAATATTAAAGGAATTGGTTTAGAAAATATAGATTTTATAAGTAATTTTAAAAATCTAGAGGTGCTTTATGCTTCAGAAAACAACTTAAAAAATCTTAATGGATTAGAAAACTTAAGTTACTTGAGTATTTTACATATAGATAAAAATTCTATAGATGATATATCTTCACTAGAAAAATTAAATAATTTAACAGAAGTAGTAGCTTCGAAAAATAATATTATTAATATAGAATCCTTAAAAGATAAAACCAAGTTACATAGATTAATGTTAGATGATAATTTAGAGTTAAATAATATAGATACAATTAGAAGTATAGTTAACTTAGCTAGTATTTCTTTGGATAATACCAAAGTTACAAGTTTAGAACCTTTATACAATTTAAAATACTTATTTTATGTATCTATTGTCGGTACAAAAATAAATGCCGAAGATGTAAATAAGTTAAAATCTAATAACGAATCTTATAAAAATAGTAGTAATATTGATAAAAAATTAGAAATAGTAGAACTTAATTCAAGTAAATATTTTTCTTTGAAAAATTACATATTTATGTTTATAATAACATTAATATCAATAAGTGGAATATATAGTTATTGGAAGAAAAATAAATAAAATTCAGAAAATTTCAAAAAAACTATTGACAAATTTATTTCAAATAATTATAATATAAAACAAGTTAAAATTAAATAATTGCCTCACAAAAGTGAGGTGGAGGTCGCGGTATTTATTAGTAGTTATAATTAGACTTAGAAGTCGATGAGTTATAATGAAAGGATCTATCGCCGAAATGATATGTGATATCTATAAGCATATTGTTGGGGTTATGTTTAATAGACATAAAACTGTCATAGTGAGTGATTGCTATGTTGAGCTACTTTATTTTTGGAGAGGTGTTTTTTATTGCACAGCTCTATAAAGAACTGTGCAATTTATTTTTGACTTAATATATTATAGGTATAGGAGATTTTTATGGAACAAGAAGAAAGAAATATAAAAAGGAATTTAAAAGCTAGACATATTTCTATGATAGCTATTGCAGGGTGTATAGGAACAGGATTATTTATGACTAGTGGTAGTGGTATAAGAGAAGCTGGTCCAGGTGGAGCATTGTTAGCATACGCAGTAATTGGAATGATGGTTTATTTTTTAATGACCTCACTTGGAGAAATGGCAACTTATTTACCAACATCTGGAGCATTTAGTACTTATGCTTCTAGATATATCGATCCTTCAGTAGGATTTGCATTGGGTTGGAATTATTGGTTTAACTGGGTTATTACAGTAGCGGTAGACGTTGTATTTGCAGCTAAAGTTATTTATTACTTTGAACCTACTCATATATTGCCAGAATACGGATGGAGTATTATATTCTTTATTATAATATTTGGTCTTAATGCTTTATCAGTAAGAGTATACGGAGAATCAGAGTATTGGTTTGCAATGCTAAAAGTAGCAACAGTAGTAGCATTTCTAGTAGTAGGTGTTTTAACTATAGTAGGAATTTTAGGTGGAGATTATATAGGATTTAGTAATTTTACTAGAGGGGATGCTCCATTTTTAGGAGATGGACTTACAGGAAGTTTCTTAACTGTATTAGGAGTATTTCTAGTAGCAGGATTTTCTTTCCAAGGAACAGAACTTATAGGAGTAACTGCTGGAGAGTCTGAAAATCCTGAAGAAAATATCCCTAAAGCCGTAAAAACAGTATTTTGGCGTATATTAATATTTTATATACTAGCCATATTTGTAATAGGTTTATTGATTCCTTATGATAGTGAACAATTATTAGGAGGAGATGATATTGCTACTTCACCATTTACACTAGTTTTTGAAAAAGCAGGATTAGCATTTGCAGCTTCATTTATGAATGCAGTTATACTTACATCAGTTTTATCAGCAGGAAATTCAGGAATGTATGCTTCAACTCGTATGCTATATGCTATGAGTAAAGATGGTTTAGCACATAAAACATTTTCTAAAGTTAATAAAAATGGGGTTCCTGTTGCTTCACTAATAGCTACGGCAGTAGTAGTGGTAGTTTTATATGTTGCAAATGTAACACACGATCAAACAGAAACATATTTATTTGCAGCTTCTGGGCTTACAGGATTTATAGCTTGGTTAGGTATAGCAGCTAGTCATTATAGATTTAGAAAATCATACATAGCTCAAGGTAAAGACTTAAATAATTTAGTATATAAAGCAAAATGGTTCCCATTAGGTCCTATTTTAGCAGTAATACTATGTATATTAGTAATAATAGGTCAAGATACACAATTATTAATAGAGGGTGATTTTGATTTACATAGATTAGTGATAACTTATATAGGTATACCAATATTCTTAGTGTTTTATTTATATCACAAAATAAAATATAGAACAAAAGTTATTCCTTTAGAGGAAGTAGATTTATCTCAAGACAATAAATAAAATGAATATTTAATAGTTATTATTACATAACTAATTGAAAATAATTTTCTATAAATAAATTTTATAGGAAATTATTTTTTGTTTTAGTATTAATTTTTATTGTAATTTATAGTTAAAAAGTATAAAATATTATAAGAATTAGTACTTTTCGGGGTGTTTATATGAATAAAGAAAGGAATAGTAATTATGAATTACTAAGAATAATTAGTATTATTTTTATAATAGCTTATCATTATGGACGACACGGAGTTTATGATTTATCTAGTGAACATATTAGTTTTAAAAAAGAATTTATAAATTTTTTATCTATAGGTGGTCAGTTTGGTGTAAGTATATTTATAATAATTACGGGATACTTTTTAGTAAAAAAAGAATTTACTTTTAAAAGATTATTTAAAATATGGATTGATTGTTACTATTATTCTATACTTGGAGTTATAGCAACTATATTATTATATTCTAGTATAACCAAATATGAACTAATAAAATCTATTTTCCCAATGATATATGAAAGATATTGGTTTGTAACAAGTTATATTCTTATTATTTTACTAAGTCCATACTTAAATATATTTATAAAAAAATCAACCAAAGGTCAGTTACAAGGTATTATTTTTTTAATAATACTAATTTGGGGAGTATTAAGAACTTTATTTATAGCTGAAATCAATTATTCTAATATTATATGGTTTTGCTTATTATATTTAGTAGGAGCGTATATAAGAATATATCAAGAAGATTTTAAAAAAAGTTATAAACACTATTTTATTCTTTCTATTATATATTATTTTATTATATTTTTACTGATATATTTATTAGATTTAATAAAGGAGTTATACAATATAGTAACGGATTATAATTCATTTTTAGTTAAGATAACTTCATTTCCTTTATTTTTAAGCAGTGTTTATTTGTTTTTATCAGCAACAAAGTATAAAAATATATATAGTAAAATAATAAATAAATTTTCTTGTAGAGTTTTTTCTATATATTTAATACACGATAATGACTTAGTTAGAAATTATTTATGGAGACATATACTAAAAACCCCTAACTTTCAAAACAGTAATATTATGTACTTACATTTTTTATTTTCAATAATAATAATTATTATTGTATCTTTAATAATTGATTATATATCAAGTAAATTACTTTTAAATAAATTACATAAAAAGTCATTAGCTTTTTGTGATATTTTAGACAAGAAAATACAAAAATACGTTTAGCTAGAAGGTGTTCCTTCTAGCTTTTACTTTTTTAAAAATTATTATATAATATAAATAATTTTTAAAAGAATTATAGGTGAATTATGAAAACATATAGAGTTGAAAATATTACTAAAACTTATGGAGAAAAAACTTTATTTAGTAATATAAGTTTTTCGATAAATACTAAAGAAATAGTTGGTCTAATAGGAATTAATGGTACAGGGAAATCTTCTCTTATTAAATGTATAGCAGGGGTAGATAATTATGACAGTGGAGAAATTATACACCCTAACGACTATACTATTGGATACTTATCTCAAGATACTAATTTAGATGAAAATAAAACGGTTCTTGATTGTATATTTGATAGCGATGCTAAAATTATGAAATTAATAAAAGAGTACGAAAAAGCTATTATAGAATTAGAAAAGGATTCTGATAATAAAGAGAAGCAAGATAGATTGTTAAAAATTCAAGAAACAATGGATAAAGAAGGAGCCTGGGATGCTAGTAGTAATGCCAAGACAATACTAAGTAAATTAGGTATAAATTATTATGAAGAAAAAATATCAAATTTATCTGGAGGTCAAAAGAAAAGGGTTGCTTTAGCACAAGTTTTAATAGAAAGTCCAGATTTACTTTTATTAGACGAACCTACTAACCACTTAGATTTTGATACTATAGAATGGTTAGAAAAATATTTGAAAAGTTATCCTAATGCTATATTAGTTATAACTCATGACAGATATTTTTTAGATAATATTTCTACTAAAACTTTTGAATTAGATAAAGGTAATATTTATGAATATCAAGGTAATTATAGCTATTTTTTAGAAAAGAAAATAGAGCGAGAAGCAAATGAAGCGGCAAGATATTTAAAAGAAAAAAAATTATATAAAAAAGAATTAGAGTGGATAAGAAGTGGCGTAAAAGCAAGGACTACTAAACAACAGGCTCGAATAAATAGATTTGAACAATTAGAAGATAAACTTGATAATACACAGATATCTAATAATGATATGTCTATAAATTTAAATAATAAAAGGCTAGGAAAACAAGTTTTTGAAATTGAAAATATATCAAAAAAATATAATGATAAACAAATAATTAATAAACTTGATTTAATAATAACTAATAAAGCTAGAATAGGTATTATAGGGAAAAATGGAGTAGGAAAATCAACATTTTTAAATATACTTTCTGATGACACAAAAGTTGATTCAGGTAATATTAAAAAAGGTGAAACAGTAAAGATAGCTTACTATAATCAATTTTCATACGATATGGATGAAAATAAAAGAATAATAAATTATATACGAGAATCAGCTGAAATAATACATAATTCTGATGGTAGTGTTACTAGTGCGGCTCAGCTTTTAGAGCAATTTTTATTTCCTATGCATACCCATGGAACTTTAATAAAAAAATTATCTGGTGGAGAAAAAAGAAGACTTTATTTATTAAAATTGTTAATGGAGCAACCAAATGTTTTATTATTAGATGAGCCTACTAATGATTTAGATACTCAAACCCTTACTATATTAGAAGAATATTTAGAAAACTTTTCTGGTGCGGTTATTACCGTATCTCATGATAGGTATTTTTTGGACAAAGCAGTAAGTGAATTATTGGTTTTTAAAGGAGATGCCAATATTATAAAGTTCACAGGTAACTATAGTGAATACATATCGTCAGGTGGTACATTATCTGACGAAAAAGAAGAATCGTTTAATAATAAAAAAGAATCAAATTACGCTAGAAATAATAAAAAAGTTAAGATGACTTATAACGAAAAAAGAGAATGGGAAAATATTGAAAAAGAAATTGAAATATTAGAAGATAACTTATCCAGTATAGAGGCCAAAATGGTGGAGGAAGCTACAGATTTTGTAAAGTTAAATGAATTAGAGTTAGAAAGAAAAAGTATAAAAGAAAAACTAGATTTAAAATTAGAAAGATGGGAATATTTATCTGAATTAGCAGATAGTATTTAAAAAAGAGCTTATAAGCTCTTTTTTAAATAACTTTTTTTCTTCTCCAAGTATTTTTTGAAAGTAAAACAATAAAAGGTATTATTTCTAAACGTCCTAATAGCATAGATATAGATAGAACAAATTTAGAAAAGTATGGAACATCAGCATAATTTTCTAATGGTCCAAATTTATTAAATCCTGGTCCAACATTATTTAGTGTACTTAAAACAGCAGTAAAAATTTCCTCAAAATCATTTAATTGAATTGATAGTATTATACTAAAAATAGCAAACATTATTAGGTATAGCAGAATATAATTAGATATTTTACTAGGGTCATCAATATTTTTATTTTCTATTTTCAAGGTGTTTATTTTATTGGGATTTATACTTTTTTTTATGTAATTTCTAGTATTCTTCATTATAAATATAATTCTTGGCATTTTTAAACCACCAGCTGTTCCACCAACACAGCCACCACAAATCATTAGGAATAAAATAACTATTTGAGAAAACATAGTCCAATTACTAAAGTTCAAATATGTAAATCCAGTTGTGGATATTATAGAACTAACTGTAAATAATATATCTAGAAAGTTTTCATTAGGTAAGTGAACGCTATAGTATATATTTACAAATATGGCTATAGAAGCTACTAATATTAAAGATAAGAACCATTTTAACTCTTCACTATTTATTGCTTTTAAATATTTTTTTACTAATATTACATAAACTAAATTAAGATTTAGAGAAAATACAATCATAAATATAGTTAAAATTAATGTTACATAGGTACTATTGTAATAAGAAATTCCAGAGTTTTTTGTTGCAAATCCCCCAGTACCTGCTGTAGAAAATGTTAGATTAAGGCTTTCAAACACTCCTATTCCTGAAGGAAGTAGCAAAATAAACATAATTGCAGCTAAAGATATGTATAGTCCATACATATAAATAGCAGTTTTTTTCATAGATGAAACTACTTTACCAAAAATAGGACCTGGAACCTCAGCTTTCATAATATGAATATTATGAGGCGACCTAGGAAGTACTGCTAGAGCGAATACAATAACCCCCATACCTCCTATGAAGTGAGTCATACTTCTCCAAAACAACATACTTTTAGGCATAGCTTCTATATCTTTAAGTATAGAAGAACCTGTAGTAGTAAACCCACTAACTGTTTCAAATAGTGCGTCTATAAAACTAGGTATGCTACTTGAAATATAAAAAGGCAGAGCACCAATAACTGAAAATATTATCCAAGTTATAGCAACAATTACAAAACCCTCTTTAGCATAAAAATTTCTTTTCATATTTTTTTTATCGGACATTCTTATTAGTACAAATGATAAAACTAAAGATATAATTATAGTTATTGTAAAACTTATTAAAGTATTCATACTTTCTTTATATATTAATCCACATATCAGAGGAAATGCTAAAAAGCAAGCTAGTAAAGTTAATACTTTACCTAAAACATAAAATATTATTTTAATATTCATTAAAATACTCCTTTATCCAATATATCATCAATATCTTTTATATTTTGATCATAACTAACTATAACGACATTATCCTTATCCATAATACAATCATCTCCATTTGGAAATATTAAATTATCTCCTCTTATAATAAAAGCAATTAGTGAATTACTGTTTATTTTTAAATTTTTTAAAGGGGTATTTATTATCTTGCTAGTACTATTTATTTTAAATTCTATAAGTTCAACTTGATTATTAGCTATTCTGTATATGTTCTCTATTGCAGGAACTTTACTACATTGTTGAGACTTACTATGTTTAGCTATTATATCACCAACTATTCTCTTAGGGGTTATAAAAGAATAAAGACCAATATCTTCAGCAATTTGAGTTAACGAATTTCTATTTATTTTAGCAATAGACTTTTTAATACCTAATTTATTAGCATATAAACTTATAATTATATTCTCCTCATCAAAACCTGTTAGGGCAATGCAACTATCAAAAGTTTCAATACCTTCTTCTATAAGTACTTCTCTATCACTACCGTCAGCTAAAATAACATCTATATCAGGATATTCTTGACTAATAAATCTAGCCTTATTTTCATCAATTTCAATATTTTTTATATACATATTACTTTCTTGCAGAAGACCAATTAGATAATGAGATAATTTACCAGCACCTATAATTAGTGTTGAACTTATTTTTTTATTTATATTTTCTTTATCTCCTAGTAACTTATAAAATTTCTTCAAATGTTCTTCTGAAGCAGTAATATGAACTTTATCTCCAACTCTAAATATATAGTCTCCTCTAGGTACTATTACTTCTCCCTTACGTTCAACTAAACAAACGACAGCAGGAAAATCTATTATTTCTTTACTATCAATTAAAGGAACATCTTTTAATAGGCTACCTTCTTTTATAATTGCTTCTATCATTTTAACTTTATTTTCACCAAAAGTCTCAATTTTATTAGCTGATGGATATTTTAACATAGAATTAATTAATTTTGCTGCTTCATACTCTGGATTTAACATTAAGTCAATTCCAAGGCTTTTCTTTAAAAACTCTTTAGTTTTAGTGTATTCTGGATTCCTAATTCTTGCGATAGTATACTTAGCGCCCATTTGTTTTGCTGTTATACATGATATTATATTTATTTCATCACTTGTTGTAACAGCAATAAACATATCTGATAAGCCTGCATCTGCTTCTTCTAAAACATTATAGTTTGCTCCATTTCCTGTAATACCTTGAATATCATATAGCTCTATAATTTTATTAACTAACTTTTCATTAGTTTCTATTATTGTAACTTCATCATAGCTTGCAGATAATTCTTCACATAATAAATTACCTACTTTTCCACCACCAACTATTACAGCTTTCATTAAAATAACTCCTTTATAAACTATAATTAAAATTTAAACTAATTATAAACTTTAAAAACCTACTAGTCAATATAATTTCACTATAAAATATGGTTAGAAATTTGTATTTATGTTATAATATTTAAGGATTGGAGGTATTTATGTTTAAAGCTCTTTATAGAAAATATAGGCCTAAGACATTCGATGATGTTGTAGGACAAAGTAATACAGTATCAATATTAAAAAATGCAATTGATAGTAATAAAATAGCACATGCTTATTTATTTTATGGTCCAAGAGGAACGGGAAAAACATCTATAGCAAAAATATTTGCAAATGAAGTAAACAAAAATGCAAATTATCTAAGTGATAGCGTAGATATAATCGAAATTGATGCAGCTAGTAACAATGGTGTAGATGAAATAAGAGAAATAAAAGAGGCTATAAAATTTTTACCAACAGAAGGAAGTTATAAAGTATATATAATTGATGAAGTTCACATGTTAACTACTTCGGCATTTAACGCGTTACTAAAAACATTAGAAGAACCACCTTCGCACATAATTTTTATATTAGCTACTACTGAAATTCATAAGATACCTGCTACTATATTATCAAGGTGTCAGAAATTTGAATTTAAAAATCTAAATAAAAATCAATTAATAGAAAGATTAGATTATATAGCTTCAAATGAAAATATTAAAATAGATTATGAGTCTCTAGAAAAAATAGCAAATATAGCTAAGGGAGGGCTTAGAGACGCTATAGGTATATTAGATCAGGTATCAAATTATAATACTAATATAAAAATTCAAGATATACTAGACATTACTTCATCAATTGGAGAAAAAGAATTATTAGATTTTTATAAAGATTTAGTAAATGAAGACACCTCGTCAGCTATATTGAAATACAATAATTTTTATGCAGACGGTAAAGATACAAAACTATTAATAGCTGATTTGATTAATATATCAAAAGATGTGTTGATTTATAAAAATCTAAAAAAAGATACGTATTGTGAGTATAATATAAGTGAACTTTCAGAACTTATAGAAAATACAAGTTATGACAAAATATATAAAGTAATAGAAATATTATCTGAAGCAGAAAATAAAATAAGATTTTCAACTGAATATGTAAGTTATTTGCATGTAGCTATAATAAAAATTTGTTCTATTAATATTGAAGATTCATCTTTAACTAACTTGCAAGATAGACTACTACAGTTGGAAATTAAATTGAAAAACTTATTAGATAACAAAAATAGTATTAGTAATAATGTTTCAGAAGAAAAAACGCTATTAAAAAAAGACAGTGTTTTTATTCAAAAAGTAAAAGAAGAAAATATTGAAGAATATATTATACCTAATAAAAATTTATTATTGTCAATAATGGAAAATTCTAATGAGAAATTTACTAATTATGCTAAAAAGGTTTATGAAAAGATAGTAAATAGTTATTTATCAACGGATAAAGAATCCTTTAACCTTCTAAAAAATTGCAATTTAGAATTATCCTCTAAAGAAGGTTGTATATTAATTTTTGAAAATGATATTGAATTAGGAAAACTATTTATAAGTAGAAATTATAAAAAAATATTGGAAGAAAGATTTAAAAATATAATAGGAGTAGACTATTCAGTAAACTTATTACAATTAAATCAATATAAATATTTAAAAAAACACGACAAATTACAAGAAGAACAAAAAGATAAATTAGAAGAAAAAGAACTTGTTAAAAGTATATCTAAAATAGAAGAAATTTTTTCAGATATAATTATAGAATAATCACATAACAGTTTTATTTTTTTAAAAAATGAGTTAAAATATATAGGTATTGTTAAAAACAAACAATAGAATAAATATATACATTAAATATAAAGGAGAATTATATTATGCGTGGTATGGGAAATATGCAACAAATGATGAGAAAAATGCAAAAAATGCAAAAAGATATGCTAGAGGCACAAGAAGGGTTAAAAGACCAAACTGTAGAAGGTGTTGTTTCTGGTGATATGGTAAAAGTAATTGCTAATGGTGATGGAAAAATATTAGATATACAAATAAAAGAAGAAATAGTTGATCCGGAAGATATTGATATGCTACAAGACATGGTTCTTACAGCAGTTAATGATGCTTTAGAAAAATCAACAAAATTAAAAGAAGAAACTTTAGGGAAATTTACTAACGGAATAAATATACCAGGACTATAGTATGCAATATCCAAAACCAATACTAGAATTAATAAATAGCTATATGAAATTGCCAGGAATAGGTAAAAAAACAGCTATAAGATTAGCATTTCACACTATAAAGATGAAAGATAAAGATATAGAAGAATTTTCTAATGCTCTAGATAATTTAAAGAAGAACCTTTCAAATTGTAGTGTTTGTGGAAGATTAAATGAAAATACAGTTTGTAGCATTTGTTCTAGTAAAGATAGAGATAATAGCATGATTTGTGTTGTAGAAAATGATCAAGATCTTATAGCAATGGAAAATATGGAATCTTACAGCGGATTATATCACGTATTACATGGAGTTATATCTCCAATGAGTGGAATAGGGCCAGGAGATATCAATTTAAAATCTTTACTTTACAGAGCACAAGATGAAAATGTTAAAGAAATAATATTAGCAACTAATCCAACCCCTGAAGGAGAAGGAACAGCAAGTTTTATTTCTAAGATACTGAAAAATACAGATATAAAAGTTACAAGAATAGCTCAAGGAATTTCTTTTGGAAGTGATATAGAATATGTTGATGAAGTTACATTATCTAGAGCGCTTAATGGAAGAATAGAAATATAAACAAAATTTAAGGAGGACGTAACATGTCTCAAAAATCAATAAATACAATAAAGGTACTTGGAGTAGATGCAATAAATAAATCAAAATCAGGGCATCCAGGAGTTGTTATGGGAGCAGCACCTATGGCATACACACTGTTTAACAAACACATGAAAGTAAATCCAAAAGATACAACTTGGATAGATAGAGACAGATTTGTACTTTCAGCAGGTCATGGTTCAATGTTACAATATGCTATATTACACTTAGCAGGATATGAAGATGTAACTATTGAAGAAATTAAAAACTTCCGTCAATGGGGTTCTAAAACTCCAGGGCATCCAGAATATGGACATACTAAAGGTATCGATGCTACAACGGGACCACTAGGACAAGGTATATCTACAGCAGTAGGTATGGCACTAGCAGAAATATATCTATCATCAAAATACAATAAAGAAAACTATAACTTATTTGATCACTATACATATGTTATTTGTGGAGACGGAGATATAATGGAGGGTGTAGCCTCAGAAACAGCAAGTTTTGCAGGTCTACAAAAACTAGAAAAACTTATCGTATTATATGATTCAAATGATATAATTCTAGATGGAGAAACAAAAGATGCATTTATAGAAAACGTAAGAGCAAGATATGAATCTTACGGATGGAATACAATGCTAGTAGAAAAAGGAGATAATGTAGAAGAAATATCTAAAGCAATAGAAGAAGCTAAAAAATCAGATAAACCTACATTAATAGAAGTTAAAACTGTAATAGGAGCAGGATCACCTAATAAACAAGGAACAAATAGTGTACACGGAGCTCCACTTGGAGAAGAAGAAACAAAATTATTTAAAGAAGCAATAAAATGGGATTGCGCTCCATTTGAAGTGCCTGAAGAAGTGTACGAAGACTTCAAAACTAATTTAGTAGCTAGAGGAGAAGCAGAATACAAAAAATGGAATGAATTATTTAGTTCATATAAAAATGATTATCCAGAATTAGCAAAAGAATTAGAAGAAGTATTATCAAGAAAAGACATAGAAAAACTATCAAAAGAAGACTTCGACTTTAAAGCAGTAGGAGAAGAACAAGCAACTAGAAATTCATCACAAGATGCAATAAACTCTATAGCAAAAGTATTACCAACATTCTTTGGAGGATCAGCAGACTTATCACATTCTAATATGACATTTATAAAAGGAGATGGACTGCAAGATACAAATAACAGAACAGAAAGAAATGTTCAATTTGGGGTTAGAGAATTTGGGATGGCAACTATATTAAATGGTCTAATGCTTCATGGAGGAGTAAGAGTATTTGGAGGAACGTTCTTCGTATTCTCAGACTACCTAAAAGCAGCATTAAGATTATCAGCTTTACAAAACCTACCAGTAACATATGTATTTACACACGATAGTATCGCAGTAGGAGAAGATGGACCAACACATGAGCCAATAGAACAACTAGCAGCATTAAGAACAGTACCTAATTCTTATGTATTTAGACCAGCAGATGCAACAGAAACACAAGCAGCATGGTACTTATCTCAAAAATTCAATACAAAACCATCATCAATAATATTAACTAGACAAAACTTACCAATTTTAGAAAATTCTTCATTTGAGAATGTTGCTAAAGGAGCATATGTTGTTTACGAAACATCAAAAGAATTTGATACAATAATAATAGCAACAGGATCAGAAGTTTCATTAGCAGTAAATTCAGCAAAAGAATTAGAAAAAGATGGATACAGTGTAAGAGTAATAAGTATGCCTAGTATGGAACTATTTGAAGAACAAGATAAAGAATACAAAGAATCACTATTACCTAACTCAATAAGAAGAAGAGTTGCAATAGAAATGGGTAATACAGGATTATGGTATAAATACGTAGGATTAGACGGATTAGTTATTGGTATAGATAAATTTGGAGCTTCTGCCCCAGCAGCTAAAGTTATAGAAGAGTATGGATTTACAGTAGAAAATGTTGTAAATCAAATAAAAGGATTAAACTAATTAAATAATGGTTAACTATAGAGAAGGCAGTATAATAAAAGCCAAAGTAACTTCAATAAAGCATTTTGGAGCTTTTATTGAAACTAGAGATGGAGTACAGGGTCTAATCCACATATCAGAAATAGCAAATACTTTCATAGTAGATATTAACTATTATTTAAAAGTTGGAGATATAATAGATGTAAAAATATTATCTATAAAAAATTCCAAAATTAATGCCAGTTTAAACTTTGATAATAGTATAGTAAGAAGAAAACAAAATATAAAAAATATTAATCAAATAAAAAACTGTAATTTTAAGTATGGGTTTAAAACTATAGAAAAAGAATTACAGAAATGGAAAAAAAATGCATTATTAGAAATTAAACATAATTCTAAATAGTTGACATTTTATGAAAATATATTATAATCATTTATACATATTACAAATAAATAAATTAAAGAAGAGTAGAAATTTTTATAAACTAATAATTTTCAGAGAGAGCTTGTTGGGTGTGAATAGCTTGTTATTATTATAAAATGCTAGCTACATAAAATCTTCTTAGGCAAAGACCTTTAATCTTACTAATAAGTAGAATGTTTTATTCTAAAATTAGGGTGGTACCACGATAAATAATGTCGTCCCTTATACTAGATATCTAGTATAAGGGATTTTTTATTTGTATAAAAAAATAATAGGAGAATATTAATGAAAAAACTAACATCAGCACAAATAAGAAAAATGTTTTTAGACTTTTTTGTTGAAAAAGGACATAGAGTAGAACCGGGAGCTTCATTAGTTCCTGTTAACGATCCATCATTATTATGGATAAATTCAGGAGTTGCAGCTTTAAAAAGATTCTTTGATGGGAGAGAAATACCTGAGAATCCAAGAATAACAAACTCTCAAAAATCAATAAGAACAAATGATATAGAAAATGTAGGAAAAACAGCTCGCCACCATACATTTTTTGAAATGTTAGGTAACTTTTCAATAGGAGATTATTTCAAAGAAGAAGCTGTAGAATGGGCATGGGAATTCTTAACATCTGAAAAATGGTTAGGATTAGATAAAGAAAAAATGTATGTTACAATACATCCAGAAGATGCGGATGCATACAATATTTGGAAAAATAAAATAGGATTAGATTCTAGTAGAATCATAAGAATTGAAGGAAACTTTTGGGATATAGGAGAAGGTCCTTCAGGTCCTAATACAGAAATTTTCTATGATAGAGGAGAAGATACAGATTTAACTGCTCCAGAATGCGAGATGTATCCTGGTGGAGAAAATGAAAGATATTTAGAAGTATGGAATGTAGTATTCAGTCAATACAATCACAATCCAGACGGAACATATACTGAGTTACCTGCAAAAAATATAGATACGGGTATGGGACTAGAAAGAATAGTTTCAGTATTACAAGATGTTCCTACAAACTTTGATACAGATCTATTTTTACCTATAATTAGAAATATAGAAGAAATATCTGGAGAAAAATATGGAGTAGACAAAGAAAAAGATGTTGCTTTTAAAGTAATCGCAGACCATATAAGAACAGTAGTATTTGCTATTTCAGATGGAGCATTACCTTCGAATGAAGGAAGAGGATACATACTAAGAAGATTAATAAGAAGAGCAGTTAGATATGCAAAATATTTAAACTTAAACAAATCTTTTATGTATAAATTAACTCCTACTGTAGCAGAAATAATGGTTGATTATTATCCAGAGGTAACTAAATCAGTTTCATTTGTTCAAGATGTAATATTAAAAGAAGAAGAAAGATTCCATGAAACTCTAAACGAGGGAGAATCAATATTATCTAATATAATAAATGAAGTTAAAAATACTACGAAAGTAATACCAGGAGAAAGTGCATTTAAACTTTATGATACATTTGGATTCCCTATTGAATTAACAGAAGAATATGCATTAGAAAATGGATTATCTGTAGATATTGATGGATTTAATAAAGAAATGGAAAAACAAAAAGAAAGAGCACGTTCATCTAGACAAGATGATAGTTCTATGCAAGTTCAATCTGATCTATATTCATCAATAATAGGAGATAGTAAATTTGTTGGTTATAGTGAATTTGAAACTAAATCTAAAGTGATAGCTATAATAGATAAAGATGATAATGTATTAAATTCGTATTCAGATAAAGAAATAGTTAAAGTAATATTCGAAGAAACTCCATTCTATGCAGAAAGTGGGGGGCAAGTAGCAGATAAAGGATTTATTTACAACGATAATTTTAAAGCCTCTGTGATAGATGTTAAGAAATTACCAGATAAAAGACATATCCACTTTGTAAAAATAGAAGAAGGAGAATTAAACTTAACTTCAGAATACACGCTAGAAATAGACAGAAATTATAGACTAAATATCGAGAAAAATCATACAGCAACACACTTATTAAATGAAGTTTTAAGAAAAGTTATTGGAGATCATATAAAACAGGCAGGATCTTTAGTTACAGATGAAAAATTAAGATTTGACATTACACACTTTACTCAACTTACACAAGAAGAATTACAAGCAGTTGAAAGAGAAGTTAATGAGAAAATTTGGGCTAATCTAGGAATTGAAATATCAGAGATGCCAATAGATGAAGCTAGAAAATTAGGGGCTCAAGCACTGTTTGGAGAAAAATATGGAGATGTAGTAAGGGTTGTAAACATAGGAGATTACTCTATAGAATTGTGTGGAGGAACACACACTAACAATACTTCTGAAATAGGTATATTTAAAATTGTTTCTGAATCAGGTGTGGCAGCAGGTGTAAGAAGAATAGAAGCTATAACAGGAAAAGCTGTTTATGAATACCAAAAAGAAAAAGAAAACTTATTATCAGATGTTTACAAACTAATAAAAGCTAATGATAATAATGTTGTAGAAAAAGTAGAAGCTTTACAAAACGATATTAAAAAATTAAATAAAGAAAAAGAATCACTACAACAAAAATTAGCTAACGTAGAAATAGAAAGTCTATTATCATCGGCTAAAGAAATAAATGGAGTAAAACTATTAACTAGTGTAGTAGATTCAGAAAATATGAATCACTTAAAACAAATAGTAGATAATGCGAAAAATAAATTAACTAATTACATAGTAGCATTCGCATCGATAAACAACGATAAAGTTAACTTTGTTGTTGCTGTAGATAAAGTTTTAACTGATAAATATAATGCAGGGAAATTAGTTAATGTATTAGCTAGTGTATGTAATGGAAAAGGTGGAGGTCGTCCAGATATGGCTCAAGCAGGAGCATCTGATGTATCTAAAATAAATGAAGCATTTGAACAACTAGAAAACAACATATAATATATAAATATAGGGGATGAGTTTTTACTCATTCCCTATATTATAATTATCAAAAGGTGTAATATCTTCCATTCCAATCATAGGATCAATAAAGTTTATATTTTTAGGTGTTAAAATATAAACTTCTTCTTTTAAAACATCTTCAGTATTTTCAATATCGAAGAAATTTTTTAAATAAGAATTTCTTACAATCAAATTATTAGGATCAATTGCTTTATAAAAAATATTTGGATTACCGCAAATTATCAATTTCTTTTTAGTCCTTGTAATAGCAGTATAAATCAAATTTTTATTTAGCATAAAATTGTAAGCATCAACAAGAGGTATAATAACATAGTCGAACTCAGATCCTTGAGACTTATGTATAGAACAAGCATAAGCTAGTATTATTTGATTTAACTCTTGTTTTTCGTAAGTAACAAAATTGTTATCATAATCTATTACTATTTTATATTTTCCGTCTTCCTTGTATATATCACTTATAACCCCAATATCTCCATTAAATATATTATCCTCCGGTCGATTTACTAACTGCATAACTCGATCTTCAACTTTATAAGTTAGTTCACCGTATTCTATTAAAACTTCATTGTTGTTGAAATTTTTTTGAATCATTTTATTTATTTCATTAATTCCATAGTTTGTTTTATATATAGGAGCTAATATTTGAATTTTATCCTTTGGTATATTTAGAATTAATTTCTCATATATATGATTAATTATATTTAATATATCACCTTTATCTGTAATAACAAATTCTCTATCTTCAAAATTTTCTAATATGTCAATATTTATATCGTTTTTTATTGCATGAGATAAGTTTATAATATTAGAATCAAAACTTTGTCTAAAAATTTTATTTAATTTTACTGTCGGTATTTTATTACTTTTTATTAGGTCATTTAATACATTACCAGGAGAAATAGATGGAAGTTGATCATCATCTCCTACCAATATAATTTTAGACTTATTACTTATTACTTTAAGCAAATTACTTATTAAAAATACATCTATCATACTAGCTTCATCTATAATAACTAAATTTGATTTTATTGATTTATCACTACTAAAATCTTTTATATTTTCATCTTCTGATGTCCAGCCTATAGCTTTATGTATAGTAGATGCAGAAAAGCCAGTACTCTCAGACATTCTTTTTGCAGCTTTACCTGTAGGAGCACAAAGAGTAAGATATTTATTGTCTTCACTAAGTAGATCATTATATGATAAATTGTTAATTTTTTGAAAAATTCTAATTATACCTAAAATAATTGTAGTTTTTCCAGTTCCAGGGCCACCTGTTATTATAGAAAAATTGCTATTTATAGAATTTTTTATAGCGGCTATTTGTGTAATATCATATTGAATATTCAATTCTTCTTCTACTTCTTTTATATATTTATCTAATATACTATCACTTTCTTTTTTTATACTAGAATTTTCTAATCTATTTTTTATATTATCGTAAATATTAAATTCAGTGTAGTGTATTTCAGGTAAAAATATATCATTTTCAATAGCAGAAAGTTTATTTTCTTCTATACAGTAGCTAAGTGCATCTAATATGTTTTCTTTTGATATTTCTATTTTTCTAGAATCATACAATACATTAAAAGCATTATATAATAGAGAATTCTTTTTCATAAAAGTATGACCATTACTATAACAATAAACACTTAGTGTATAACATATTGCTGCTGATATCCTTTCTAAATTGTTAGCATCAATACCTATTTTTTCTGCTATAATGTCTACAGTTTTAAAATTTATTCCTTTAATATCATTTATTATATAGTATGGATTATTATTTATTATTTCTAGAGTTTGGGATTTATACTTAGAATATATTTTCATAATAGTGTTATTACTAAGATTATATTCGCTTAATTTTAAAATAATATCTTGAGTGTGCTTATTTGCAATTATATTATTATAAATTATTTCTTTTCTACTATTTGTTATACCTTTAATATTAAATAAAGCATTTTTATCTTCATAAATTTTGTCTAAACAATCTATCCCTAAAGTATCTACAATTAATTCGGCAGTTTTTTTTCCTATTCCTTGGAAAGTACTTCCAGACAAGTATGAAACTATAGTAGATTTATCTTTTTTTATAACAATTTCAGCAGTAATAGCAGAAAGCTGGATTCCATATTTTTTATGAGTAACTATATTACCTTTGAAATTATACAATTCATCTTCAATAAATTCGATATTATCAAAAGTACCTACTACAGATAGATAATCACTTTCAACAAAGTCATATTCATTATTTAAAAAAATAGATAAAATATAGTAATTGTTATCTTTATTATGAAAAATAATTTTATTTAAATATCCTTCTACACTAATCATAAATTCCTCACACAAAAGTTTATAAATTAAATTATATAATAAAAAGTATAGTTTGTCATTAAAGATAAAATTGACCATATTGTATAATATTATATTTTTGTTACAATGTGCAACTAAGAGTGCAAGTTGATTACATATATGTTATAATTGTTTAGATAAGGAGGTACTATTTATGGTTATATTAAAAGATATATACTCATCAATAAACAATTTGGCTAATGAACAATTAGCAGAAAAATGGGATAATGTAGGTATATTAATAGGCGATGAAAATCAAACTATAAAAAAAATACTTATATGTTTAGATGTAACGAATGATGTTGTTGATGAAGCAGTATCTAAAGGAGTAGACTTAATAATAGCTCATCATCCGCTAATATTTAAACCTATCAAAAAATTGAATTTTAATAATTTTAAAAATAAAATAATAAGAAGTATTATAAAAAATGATATTTCTGTTATAGCAGCACATACAAATCTAGATTCAGCAAAATTAGGATTAAATGATTATTTAGCAAAACTTTTAAAACTAGAAAATACAGAGGTTTTAATACCTAATAGTTTAAACCATGAAGAAGGTTTAGGAAGAATAGGATATTTAAAAAATGAACTACCTTTAAATGAATTTAATAATTATGTAAAAAAACAGTTAAATTTAGATTTTACTAGAATAGTTGCAAAAAATAAAACTCAATCTATAAAAAGAGTAGCTATTTTAGGAGGCAGTGGAGGTAGTTTTATATATGACTTACCAGAAGTAGATGTATATCTAACAGGAGATATAGGATATCATGAAGCAGTCGACGCGCTAGAAATGGGTATTTCATTAATAGATATAGGCCATTTTGCAGAAAAAGCAAGCAAAGAATTGTTAAGAGAATATTTAACAACATTAGAATATACTAATTTAGAAATAATAATTTCAAAAGTAGAAAAAGAACCATTTGAATTAGGATAGGAGGAATTATGGGCAAAGCAACGGCCACTATGGAAGACTATATAGAGGTAATATATTCTTTGATTGATACTAAAGGATATGCTAGATCAGCAGATATAGCAGAAAAATTAAACATATATCCTTCTGCAGTAACAAAAATGTTAAAAAAACTTGATATAGAAGGCTATATAGTATATGAAAAATATAGGGGAATTGCCCTAACTAAAAAAGGGAAAAATATGGGAGATTATGCCCTTAGAAGACATAAAATTTTAGAAGATTTTTTAGAAATAATAGGAGTCAAAGAGCATAAAATTTATGAAGAAGTTGAAGGCATAGAACATCATTTAAGTCGTGATTCTATTAATAAAATACAGCTTTTAATAGATTATTTAAGAGAAAGAGAATATAAGGTGGAAAAATAAAATGCTTGCTGATTTAGAATATAAAAAACTATGTTTAAAAATATTAGAAGACGGAGAGTTAAAAGAAGATAGGACAGGTGTTGGAACTAAAAGTATTTTTGGTTATCAAATGAGATTTGACCTATCTAAAGGGTTCCCTTTGTTAACAACAAAAAAAATAAATTTCAACCTAGTTTGGTCTGAGTTACTTTGGTTTATAAAAGGTGATACAAATATAAAATTTTTATTAGAAAATAATAATAATATATGGAATGAGTGGGCATTTAAAAACTGGATAGAAAGCGAAGATTACACAGGTCCAGATATGACAAACTTTGGGCATAGAGTTCTTAATGATGAAGAATTTGCTAAACAATATAAAGAGCAGATGAAAATATTTAAAGATAAAATTCTTTCAGACGATTCTTTTGCAAAAAAATATGGTGATTTGGGGAATGTTTATGGAAAACAATGGAGAAATTTTAATGAAATAGATCAATTAAAAACTTTAATAGAACAAATTAAAAATAATCCATCATCAAGAAGATTAATATTATCAGCTTGGAATCCTAGCGAAATAGATACTATGGCACTTCCACCATGTCATACAATGTTTCAATTTTATGTTCAAGATAATAAATTAAGTTGTCAGTTATACCAAAGAAGTGGAGATGTATTTTTAGGTATTCCATTTAATATAGCTTCATACTCATTACTTACTATGCTAATAGCCAAAGAATGTAATTTAGAATTAGGAGAATTTGTTCATACATTAGGAGATGCTCATATATATAGTAATCACTTTGATCAAGTAAAACTTCAAATGGAAAGAGAGCCATATAATTCACCAAATATTAACATAAATGAATTTGATAATATATTTGATTTAGAAATATCAGATGTTATTCTTGAGAATTATGAATCTCATCCGTTTATAAAAGCACCAATAGCTGTTTAAGGAGATAATTATGATTTCTTTAATAGTAGCATTTGATAAAAATAAATGTATAGGTAATGATAATAAAATACCTTGGAAAATAAAAAACGATATGAAAAGAGTTAGGGATCTAACTACCAACCAAACAATTCTTATGGGAAGAAAAACTTATGATAGTATAGGAAGGGCTCTTCCTAATAGGATCAATAGGGTGTTAACTAGAGATACTAATTTTACAGCTAATGGAATTGAAGTTTATACTAATAAGGAGTCTTCAATAGATAACATAAAAACAGAAAAGTTATTTATTTTTGGTGGTACTCAGGTATATAAAGAATTTATTGATTTATGTGAAGAAATGTATATAACGGAAGTAGGTACTACCATAAAAGGAGATAGCTATTTTCCTAATATAGATTTAGATAAATGGTTTTTGGTAAGCGAAAATAAATATAAAGAAGACAGCAATAATGAATTTGATTATACATTTAAACGTTATTTAAGAGTTAGGTAACTTTTTAAAAAGGAGGGAATTTTATGAGTAACTTTAACACAACAGATATATTTGATACAAAGGAATTAAATAGAGAATATATAAAAGAGACATTAAAAATAGTAGTTGCTGCAATAAGCAATAAAAATTATGATCCTATAAGTCAGATACTAGGATACATAAAAACTAATAATCCGGTATATATACCTAGGGATAATAAAGCAAGAGAAAGAATTATGAATATTAATAAAGATGAGTTATTAGAGTATTTATTATATTATTTTATTGAGGAAAACAAATGCTTGGAAAAAGAATAATGGCTTTAGACTATGGGAGCAAAACTATAGGAGTGGCAATAAGTGATGCTTTACAGATAACAGCTCAAGGAATAGAAACCTTACAAACTAATGAAGCTATAAAAGATTTTAAAATAAAAAGAATAAAAGAATTGGTTAAAGAATATGATGTAGAACAAATAATAGTAGGCCTACCTAAAAATATGGATAATAGCATAGGTTTTAGAGGAGAAGCGACTTTAAATTTTGTAGAAATTTTAAAAAATAAAATCAAAAGTGTTGAAATAACACTACAAGATGAACGTTTAACTACTATGGGAGCGGAAAGAGTGCTTTTAGAAGCGGATATTTCTAGAAAAAAAAGAAAACAAGTCATAGATAAAATGGCTGCGGTGTTAATATTACAAACATATTTAGATACAAAAAAATAAAATAGGAGAAAAAATAATGAACGAAAAAGATTTAGATTTAATGAACGTAGGAATGGATGAAGAAGTATATACATTAAGTGATGAAGAAGGAGTAGAAAGAGAATATAGAAAAATATTGGAGTTTACAAATCCAACAAATAATAACTTGTATTATATATTTGCAGAAGAAGAAAAAATTGAAGATGAAGAATTACAAATATTCCCAATGGTATGCATAGAAGAAGGAGATAATGTCAGATTTGAACCTGTAGAAACAGATGAAGAATACAATATGATAGAAGAAGTTTTAGATATTCTTTATTATGATTCTGAGGAGAATTAATAAGTAGTATGAAAGAAGAAAAAATCAGACGTAGAGAAGAACTACGAAAAAAAAATAGAATAAAAAAAAATAAAGGTAAGGAATTAATATCTTTAATAACTATATCAGTAATGTTATTTATTATAGCTTTACTATCATATACATATTATTTAACTACACCTGTCGATAAAGATAATAGTCAAAAAATAGCAGTAGAAGTGAAAGAAAGCTATGGTGCTAGTAAAATATCAGATGTTTTATATGAAAAAGATTTAATAAAAAGTCCTACATTATTTAAAATCTACTCTAGATTAGGAGGAGAAGAGTTTTATGTAGGTCAATTTGAAATTAGTAAGAGTATGAAAATGTCTGAGATAATAGATGTACTTACAACAAAAGAAAAAGCAAGTTCAGGAAAATCAATTTCTGTAATTGAAGGAGAAAATATTAAGCAAATAGCTAAAAAAGTATCTCAATTTACTGAAATATCAGAAGAACAATTTATTACTAAAGTTAATGATCAAGAATTTATTAATAAACTAAAAAAAGAATTTCCAGATTTAATAACTAATGAATTAGATAGCCCTAATTTGAAGTATAAATTAGAAGGATATTTATATCCTGCAAAATATAATTTGGATCAAACAAATATAAACAATGTAGAATTATTAATCAAACAAATGGTGGCAACTACTAACAGTAAGGTTATACCCCTTTATCAAAAAAATAATAAAGTTTGGAATATAGGCGGTATTAATAAAAATATTACCATTCATGATTATATAACTATGGCAAGTATACTAGAAAAAGAATCTACTGTTAATGCAGATAATAATTCTATTGCAGGAGTGTTCATGAATAGATTAGCTATATCTATGCCACTTCAAACAGACCCTACGGTTTACTATAGTGCTAATAGATTACAATCATCTGGAGCTATAACTATACAAGAGTTACAAGGTAGAGATTTATATAATACTTATGTGCATTATGGATTACCACCTGGACCGATAGCTTCACCTAGTGAATTATCATATAATGCACTAAACAATGTAGAGAAACATGATTATAAATATTTCTTACATGCAAAAGATGGAAAAGCATACTTTGCAAAAACATATCAGGAACATGAAGAATTAGCTAAAAAATACATAGAAGGTTATGTAGCTAGTGGTAGTTAGTATATAATATAAGAATTATAATTTTAACTAAATATTTTTATAATTTAATATTAAAAATATTTAAGAGTTTTAATTATACAAAACTTAAAACTTATAAAAAGTTGACTTTATACATTATAATATTATATAATAATATTAGAGAAAACAACTAGCTTAAAAAGCCTTATTAATATTCTCAATAAAAACTTAACTTTGTTTAGTTAAGAAAGTATAACAGTGAGTACGTTATATTGCCTACCATAGGCTTTGTGAGTGGTCTCTTAGTAGTGAGCGAAAAGAGAGTTATTTAAGTTTAATAAACTTAAATAATAGTTAGTCCTAACTAGAGAGCTTTCTAGTTCAGTATTCAGATTTTTAACCTTAACCATATTATGGTTAAGGTTAATTTTTTAGAGGTTAAAATGAATTTGTTAGACGTATTTAATGATTATAAAATTAAGTTTTATAAAAGAAAATCATTAGTAATTTTGAATTATTTAAAGATTCCTTGTATTACTATTTATTTTGATTTATCTAATTTACCGCATTTACTAGGGGTACACTATGTAGTTAAAGTAAAGCCAAAGCTAATTGATGAAATTTTTAATTCTAAATTCACATTGAAAACTTTTAGTAATAATAAAAATTATAAAATTGTAATTGAAAGAATAAATAATTATAACTTTTTAAGTTATATATTTTATGAAAAGAAACAGGATGTATGTATTGTAAGAAAAGATTTAAAAAGAAATACTATGATGTTAGATATTGTATTTTTTAAAGAAGAAAGTGAAAAGTGTATTGTTTTAGGCTTAAGATCTGATAGTAAAACAAATATATATTACCCAACAACTTTACATACTGATTATAGTAATAAATATAAGCAATATAGAAAGACTAAAATCCTTGATATAAAATGGTTATAATTTATTATTTGTACCAAATAAATTTAGCAAAAAAACGAATAATAATCAAATAATTATTTTTTAAGTACATTTATATTTTTGATAAATATATAAAAACTATTATATATACCAGTTTAAAGGTATTTTAACTTATTAAATTTAAGCATTTTAAAGGCACTTTAATAGTGTCTTTTTTATTTACAACAAATATTTTTATTTTTCATAAGTAAACTATATATTAAAGTTACGCTTACTAATAATTTTATTTTATTGATACAATATTTAGTATGTATTTTTTACCATATAATAATTGGATTACTAGTAAAAAAACAATATTTGTGCTATAATTGTGTATATTTTGTGAGGTGAAAATATGGTTAGAAAGAAAAAAATGAATTGCTCTTTTTGTGGCAAATCATCAGATGAAGTTTTTAAAATAATAGCAGGTAATGATGCACTCATATGCGATGAATGTGTTGATTTATGTTCACATATGATTGATGAAGAAATATATATAGAAAATAATTACAATAACCCTACTAATAACTTTAATCTTCTAAAACCTAAAGAAATATTAGATAAATTAAACGAATATATAATAAGCCAAGATAAAGCTAAAAAATCAATAGCTGTTGCTGTTTATAATCATTATAAAAGAATTATAAATAAAGAACAAACTGATTTAGAACTTCAAAAAAGTAATATTGCACTTATAGGAAGTACCGGTTCAGGAAAGACATTAATAGCACAAACATTAGCAAAGATGCTAGATGTGCCTTTTGCAATAGCAGATGCTACAACTCTAACAGAAGCAGGCTATGTTGGAGAAGATGTTGAAAACATTCTTTTACGTTTAATTCAAAATGCTAACTATAATATAGAAAAAGCAGAAAAAGGAATAATATACATAGATGAGATTGATAAAATAGCCAAAAAAGGTGAAAATGTTTCAATAACTCGAGATGTATCTGGAGAAGGTGTGCAACAAGCATTACTTAAAATATTAGAAGGTACTATAGCAAGTGTTCCACCTCAAGGAGGAAGAAAACATCCTGGAGAAGAAATGATAAAAATAAATACTAAAGATATATTGTTTATTGTCGGTGGAGCATTTTCAGGTATCGAAGAAATTATAAAACGTAGACTAGGTGATAAAATAATAGGTTTCTCAAAAGAAGAAAGTGATAAAATAGAAGAAAATGAAACTATTATATCTAAAGTAAGGCAAGAAGATCTAGTAAAATTCGGTATAATACCAGAATTTATAGGTAGAATTCCTTTGGTTTGTTCTTTAGACGAGCTAACAGAAGAAGATTTAGTTAGAGTATTAGTAGAACCAAAAAATTCTATTGTAAAACAATATCAGTATCTATTCAATTTAGACGGAGTAGAATTAGAATTTGAAAAAGATGCTCTTTTAGCAATAGCTAAAGAATCTATTAAGAGAAAAACAGGTGCTAGAGGACTTAGATCTATAATAGAAGAATTATTAATAGATGTAATGTTCGAAATACCTAGTAAAACAAAAATAACTAAATGTACAGTTACAGAAGAAAATGTAGTAAATAAAATTTCTCCTGTACTTAGTTAAGGAGGATAATTTTGACTAAATATTATTTATTAGAACATAAGGATACATTCATTCCTGATAACATATACAATATAGAAATAAAAGATAAACAATTTTTAAAAGTTACTAAAAATTTAAAATCAAAATCAATTAGAATTTTTGTGGCTTCTGATAGAAAGCCTATGGATAACTTCAATGAAGATAATAAAAATTTAGATATTTACGATGATAATGGTTTTAACAAATTTTTTGGTACTTATGGAAGCCTAAAATATGATAAAGAAACAAAGTCATATACTTACAACTGTGAAGGACTAGCAGAGGTATTAAGTGGGGTTTATAACAATAACAAAGTAGAATATTTAGATATAGCTATTAAAGATTTAGTTAATACAGAATTTGATCAAGAAGGAAAATTAAATATACTAAAAAAAGTTTTCAAAGAATTTTTAAAATCAGAAAAACTAGACTTAGGATTTTTTAATATAACAGACTTGAATAAATTTATAAATAAAAACTTAAAATATTTTCCTTTTGATTCTATAATGATGAAAAGAATACTATTTACTTTAGACTTAGAAGCAAAAGCAGATTTGATTATAAGTATATTTACAAAAATATCAGCAGCTTCAGAGTATAAAAAAGAAATAGATAAAAAAGTTAGATTGAATATAGATAATCAACAAAAAGAGTACTTTTTAAGGGAACAAATGAAAGTAGTTCAAGATGAACTAAAAGAAATTGCTCCTGATGAGAATGATATAGAAAAGTTACGCAAACAAATTTTAGAATTAAAACTAAATAAACAAGACGAAGAAGTAGTTTTAGGAGAATTAGCGAGATTAGAAAAAACTCCTGCAATGGCTCCAGAAAATTCTATAATAAGAAGTTATTTAGAAACAGTAGTAGCCTTACCTTGGAATACATTATCAGAAGATGCTATAAATATAAAAAAATCAGAAAAAATATTAAATGAAGATCATTATGGATTAGAAAAAATAAAAGAAAGAATATTAGAGTTTTTAGCTGTAAAAAAACTAAAAGAAGACATGAAATCACCTATATTATGCTTATCAGGTCCTCCTGGAGTAGGAAAAAGCTCTTTAGCAAAATCAATTGCAAAAGCTATGGATAGAAAATTTATAAGAGTTTCCTTAGGTGGAGTAAGAGATGAAGCAGAAATAAGAGGTCATAGAAGAACATATGTAGGAGCATTACCAGGAAAACTTATACAATCATTAAAGAAAGTTAAAACAAAAAATCCTGTAATACTACTAGATGAAATAGATAAAATGGCTTCTGATATAAAAGGAGACCCTGCAGCAGCTATGCTTGAGGTTATAGACCCAGAACAAAATCATGAATTTGTTGATCATTATCTAGATATACCATTCGATTTATCAAAAGTTCTATTTGTTGCTACAGCGAATAATTTAGCAGCTATTCCAGCTCCCCTTAGAGATAGAATGGAAGTAATAGAATTAGAATCATACACAATAAAAGAAAAAGAAAACATAGCAACAAAATATTTAATAAAAAATCAAATAGAAGAAAATGGTCTTACTACAGAAGAAATATCATTCACAAAACAAGCTGTTAATAAAATAATAACAGGATATACTTATGAAGCAGGAGTAAGAAATTTAGATAGAGTAATAGCAAAAGTTTGTAGAAAAGCTGCTCTAAAAATACTAAATGGCGAAGAAAAAATAAAAGTAGGAACTGCAAATTTAGAAGATTTCTTAGGTCCAGAAAAATATAGTAAAAAAGATAAGAATACAAAACCACAAATAGGAATAGTTAATGGCTTAGCTTATACATCTGTTGGTGGAGATACACTAGAAATAGAAACAAGTGTATCTAAAGGTAATGGTAAAATAATACTTACTGGAAAACTAGGAGATGTAATGAAAGAATCGGCCAAAACTGCAATTTCATTTTTACGTTCAAACGCAGAAAAATTAAAAATAGATAATGTAGATTTTTCAGCTATTGATATACATCTGCATGTTCCAGAAGGAGCAGTACCTAAAGATGGTCCTTCTGCTGGTATAACTATAACTACATCACTGTACTCAAGTTTAACTAAAAGAGCAGTGGATAACAATATAGCTATGACTGGTGAGATAACTCTACATGGAAAAGTTCTTCCAATAGGAGGAGTTAAAGAAAAAGTATTAAGTTCAGAAAAAATGGGAATTAATACAATAATTTTACCAGAAAAAAATAAGCGAGATATTGTAGATATACCAAAAGAAGTGTTAGAAAAAATAAACTTACACTTTGTTTCAAATATAAAAGAAGTATTTGAAATAGTTTTTGGAGAAAAATAATATGTTAAAATTTAATGTAAACAATTTAGAATTAATAATAAGCGCAGTTTCCAAAAAGCAATATCCTGAATATGATCTTCCAGAAGTAGCTATGTGTGGTAGATCTAATGTTGGGAAATCTTCTTTTATTAACACTATATTAAATAGAAAAAATTTCGCAAGAGTATCATCTAAACCAGGAAAAACAAGAACATTAAACTTTTTCAATGTTGATAACAAATTAGCATTGGTTGATGTTCCTGGTTATGGTTATGCCAAAATGGGTAAAAAAGAAAAAGAAAAACTATATGACATGATAGTTGAGTACTTTGTTAACAGTAAAAATTTAAGTTTTGTATTGCATCTTGTTGATAGTAGACATAAACCATCAGAAGATGACATTATGATGAACGAATTTTTAAACTATTATGAAATACCTTTTGTGCTAGTTCTAACAAAAACAGATAAAATATCTAAAAATGAATTAGCGAAAAATACAAAGCAGATAAAAAATAGTATGGATCTAACTAATAATATAGATATAGTTCCGTTTTCTTCTGTAAAAAAATTAAATGTTGAAAAAATATTGTTAGAAATAAATAAAGTTATAAATTAAACTAGAAGTTTAATTTAGAATAGTTCGTATTTAGTTTTGTTTTAATATATTCACTATTAATAGCAAGTAATACGAACTTTTAATCTATTTAATTAGCATTAAAAAATATAAAAATAGTGTCTTTATGATAATAAATATAGACAGCAAATGTTGCTAATATTATTTTTTAGTGTTAAAATATACAATGAATTATTATAGTTTGGGAGTGATTGTTTGAAGAATAGTATTTTGAAAATTGTGAATGTAATTTTATTATTTTTTATTTTCATACTAGGAAGTATTATAATATATAAAATATATAGTAATAACTTACTACAATTTGGTAAAATAAATATAATAATATCGGCAGTTATATTACTATTATTTTTATTTTTATTTATTTTGATGATAAAAAATAAATTGAAAATTACAAGATTTATTTTGAGTATAATTTTAGTCACTTTATATGCACTAGGTTTACATGAATTGAACAAAGGTCTAAATCTTGTAGAAAAACTTAACAAGAATGCAGAGATAAATAGTTATACTATGAGTGTTGTAGTATTAAAGGATAGTACGATAAATAGTGTTCATGATATAAAAAGCAATAGCGTTTTAGCTCCATTAGCTACAGATAAAGAAAATATTAATTCTTTAATAAATGATATTAAAGAAAAAGAAAATATAAAACTAAATCTATTAGATGGTGAATCTTATACTAAACAGTATGAAAAATTACTTTCTAAAGAAAGTAAAATCATAATATTAAATAGTGGTTATGAAAATCTTATAGCTTTAAGCCACCCGGATTATCAAGACAAAATAAAAAAAATTTATGAATTAAAAATAGAACAAACTATCAATAAAAAAGATTCAGCAACTAATATGAATGCATTCAATGTTTATATTAGTGGTATCGATACATTTGGTCCTATTACAACAGTAGCAAGGTCAGATGTTAATATTATTATGACTGTTAATAGAGATACTAATAAAATTTTATTAACAACGACTCCAAGAGATGCTTATGTAAAAATAGCAGATGGTGGAAACAATCAGTACGATAAATTAACCCATGCTGGAGTATACGGAGTAGATGCTTCTATTCATACATTAGAAAATTTATATAATACAAAAATTGATTATTATACGAGAATTAACTTTACTTCTTTCCTAAAACTAATAGACTTGTTAGGAGGAGTGGAAGTATATAATGAACAAGAATTTACATCTTTATATGGAAAATATTACTTCCCTGTAGGTGTAGTAAAATTAGATTCTGATAAAGCACTAGGTTTTGTTAGAGAACGATACTCATTAGCCTCAGGAGATAACGATAGAGGAAAAAATCAACAAAAAGTTATTACAGCAATAATAAAAAAACTAACAACTACAGAAGCAATAAACAATTATAAAAATATAGTAGAAGAACTGTCTGCATCTATACAGACAGATATGCCTGTAAAAACAATAATGAATTTAGCTAATGATCAACTTGATAGTAAATCAGAATATGTTGTTTCTTCTCAAGCTCTAACTGGAACAGGTGCTATGGGATTACCATCTTATGCTATGCCTGGATATAATCTTTATATGACACAAATAAATGAAGACTCTTTAATCGAAACATCAACTAATATAAAAAATACATTAGAAGGTAAGTAATTATGATAGATATACATTCGCACATGATATTCGGTGTTGATGACGGTCCGAAAACATTAGAAGAAAGTTTAGAACTAATAGACGATGCTTATAAAAAAGGAATAAAGAAAATAATAGCAACTTCTCATAGAAGAAAGGGTATGTTTGAAACACCTGAACAAATTATTCAAAAAAACTTTAATACAATACTTGAAAATGTAAAAAATAAATACGATGATCTAGTCATTTATTACGGTGCAGAAATATACTACACACTAGATATTGTTAGAAAATTAGAAAATAGAGAAATTCCAACTTTAGCAAACACAGATTATGTTTTAGTAGAATTTAGTAGTAATGTAAGTAAAAGAGATATCTTAAAAGCTATAGATAGTGTATTAATTCTAGGATTAAAACCTATAATAGCTCATTTAGAAAGATATAATATATCAGAAGATAATAATTTAGTTGAGAGCATTATTAACAAAGGTGCTTATATACAAGTTAATGCAGCTAGTATATTAAAACCTAAACTTTTTGGTGATAAAGAAAAAATATATAAAAAAAGAGCTAAAAATCTTTTGAAAAATGATTTTGTTCATTTTGTAGCATCTGATATGCATAATTTAGCAACTAGAAAAAATTATTTAAATGATGCCTATGACATAATAAGTAGAAATTATGGTGAAAAAGTGGCACAAGAAGTGATTATAAATAATCAAGAAAAATTAATAAATAACATTTTAATATAAGGAGATATGATGAATAACGAAAAAGAACTTCAAATAGACGTTATATTTTTGCTAAAAAAATTATGGTCTAAAAAATTTATAATAGTAGCAACTTCAATATTCTTTGCGGCTTTAGCAGTATCTTATAGTGTTTTTTTAGTAAAACCAGTTTATGAAAGTACAACAAAAATATATACAGTAAATAATGATGATAATAAAAAATCATTAACAGTTCAAGATTTACAAATAGGTAGTAATTTAGTAAAAGACTACCAAGAAATTATTTTGTCAAAAGATGTACTAAATGAAGTTGTAGAAAAAGAAAAATTAAATACTTCTGCGGCAACTTTAGCGAGTAAAATAAAAGTTTCAGCACCAAAGGATACACGTATAATTCAAATAACTGTATCAGATCATAATCCAGAAATTGCTAAAAAAGTAACAGATACTCTAAAAGAAGTAGCTTCTGCTAAAATTAAGGAAATAACAAAATTAAAAGAAATAACAACAATAGAAGACGCTTCTATCGCTGCATTTCCATCTTCACCAAATATTAAGAAAAATGGTTTGTTAGCATTTGCTATAGGGTTTATATTATCAGCTGGTTTAGTATTACTTAAAGAACTATTAGATGATAAAGTGAAAAGACCAGAAGACATAGAAGAAGTAATGGAATTAGTATTACTTGGAGTTATTCCTGATTCTAAGAAAGGATTAAAATAATATATGCAAAGAATAGATATACTTTATAATACAAAAGTAATGGATAAAGATCTGTATGAATATTACATAGCTTTAGCTAACAATATTCAATTTTTAGGGTCTGATAATAAAAAAATATTATTTTCTTCATTTCAAGAAAATGAAGGAAAGAGTACAGTAGCAATAAATGTAGCAAAAGCCCTAGCTGATCAAGGAAATAAAGTTTTATTACTTGATGTAGATACGCGTAAATCTTCTACAGCATCAAGATTTAAATTTAGAGGAAAGATTGAAGGATTAACATCTTACTTGTCTGGTTTAGTAAATATAGAAAATGTTATTTATGAAACAGATGTTCAAAATTTAAATATGATACCAGCAGGTCAAGTACCACCTAACCCTACAGCTCTGCTACAAAATAAACATTTTGATATTATGCTTGTAGCTTTAGAACAATATTATGATTATATTATCGTAGATAGCCCACCTATAGGAGCAGTTATAGATGCAGCAGTAGTAGCAAAAAAATGTAATGGGACAATACTAGTAGTGGAATATAATAAAACTAAAAGAAAATCGGTAATAAAAGCTAAAGAACAATTAGAAATCTCAGGAAGTAAATTTTTAGGAGTAATTCTAAATAAAGTAGATACTAAGAGTTTAAATTATGGAGATTACGGAGATTATGGAAACTACGGTAATTATGGGAAAAAATAAAAAAACTTATTATATTTTTTTGAAAAATATAATAGATAGATTTCTGGCATTAATACTTTTAATAGCATTAATTATTATACCTATTATCCCCTTAACTGCTTTAATAATAAAATTAACTTCTAGAGGTCCTATTTTTTATAAGCAGTTAAGGGTTGGAAAAAATGGAGAAGAATTTTATATGATTAAATTTAGAAGCATGTATGTGGGTTATGATAGTCTAATGCTTACTAAAATTCAAGAAGGAAAAACTAACCCCTTAAATTTTAAAATTGAATCTAAAGAAGGTTATACAAGTATAGGAAAATATATAAGGAAAACTTCTATAGATGAATTACCTCAACTCATAAATATTATTAGAGGTGATATGGCAATAATAGGACCTAGACCATTACAGAAATTTGAAATAGAAACTTTTCTAGAAAATTCAAGAGAAAATAAAAAAATAATTTTAAAAAGGAATTCTGTTAAGCCAGGATTATTGTGTTACTGGCAAATAAATCCCCAGAAAGATACTATGATTTTTAAAGATCGAATGAATCTAGATGTTCTTTATTTTGATTCTATATCATTTATAACTGATTTTAAAATTTTAGTTTTAGGATTTAAAACAGTATTATGTAATAAAAATATATAGAGGTACAATTATATGAATGATTTAAAAATATTAATAGCGACTCATAAAAATTTTAATGTACCTAAAAATAGTATTTATATCCCCATAAATGTAGGTGCAGATATAAATAATATACATTCTGATTATTTAAAAGATAATGTTGGGGAAAATATTTCTAACTTAAATCCATATTTTTCAGAATTAACAGCTTTATACTGGGCTTGGAAAAATTTAAACTGTGATTATTTAGGATTAGTACATTATAGAAGATATTTTGGGAAAAAGGATGCTAAATATAAAGAAAATATTTCTTTAGAAAAACTTATAATAGATCTAAGTGATATAGAACCCTTTCTTAGTAGAGATACTATTATAGTTCCAAAATATAGAAAATATTATATAGAAACTTTATATAGTCATTATTCTAATACACTAGATGGGAGTCATTTAGATATAACTAGGAATATATTATTAGAAATGTATCCTGATTACATAAATAGTTATGATTTTATTATGAAACAAACAAAAGGACACATGTTTAATATGTTTATTTCTTCAAAAGAATTATCAGATGGTTATTGTGAATGGCTATTTCCAATCTTATTTGAGTTACAAAATAGATTAGATATAAGTAAACTTACTTCTTTTGAAGCAAGATTATTTGGAAGAGTAAGTGAAATACTGTTTAATGTTTGGTTGGATAAAAATAAAATAAAAACAGTAGAATTACCACTACTAGATGCATTTAAAATTAATTGGATAAAAAAAGGAAGTGCATTTTTAATGGCAAAATTTTTTAAAAAAAAATATAAAAGGAGTTTTTAAAAAATTCTTAAATTTATTACTAAGTTAGTTTGTATAAAAATAATAGTGGAGATAAATTATAATGAAAATTATAGATGATAAAGTCAAATTAATACAAGAAAAAGAGATAGAAATATTGATTGAATTTTCTGAGATTTGCAGAAAAAATAATTTGAAATATTATGCTTTAGGAGGAACTCTTTTAGGGGCAGTCCGCCATAATGGTTTTATTCCATGGGATGATGATATGGATTTGGGTATGCCTAGAAATGATTATAATAAATTTATAGAAGTTTATTATAAAGATCTTTCTAATAATTTAAAATTAAAATTTAAAATAGAGGATTTGAATAATACATCTATTGTAGATACTTCTACAGAAGTTATTTTTGGACAGAAAATATGTAATCCATTCATCGATATTTTTCCTTTAGATGGATACCCAGATAATAAAATAGAAAAAATTATTCATTCTAAAAAAATACTATTTTATAGGGCATTATCTAAAATCTCTGTAGTTGATAAATTATTAGATAGAGATAGAGGTTTTTTAGAAAACAGTGTTTTTAAATTATCCAAAATTTTAAAGTTAAATAAAATATTAAATACAAATAAAATAAATTTAAAGTTACATGAAATAATTAAATTATACGAATTTGATAATTCTAAAATTGTAGGGAATATACTAGGGACTTATAGGGAAAAGGAACTAGTGCCTAAAGAAGTAATTGGTGAAGGTAAATTAAGAAAATTTAATAATACAAATATAAATGTTCCATCAGAAGACCATATATATTTGAAAAATATATATGGTAATTATATGATATTACCTAAAAAAGAAAAAAGAAAAGGTCATTTTGTAGAATTTTTTGGAGAATAAAAATTAAAATATTTTATTACTTAAAATAAACATATATTAAAATAATATTTTAATAATTTTTAATATATATTATTTTAAATTGAGGTGAAAATGAAAAAAATTTGTTTATTAAAATGGAGTATAGCAAATTATGATGGAGGTGCTAAGGTAGCAGTAAACTTGTCAAATGAACTTTCTAAAAAATATAAAGTTTACTTAGTTAGTATAAATCCTGTTAGTGAAATTAAATTTAGAATAGATGATAATGTAGAGGTTGGTCAGCTTTTCGATAAAAAGGTATATCAAAGAAACATTATTTCTATAGCATTAAATTTGAGAAAGTTTATAAAGACTAATAAAATAGATATTATTATGAATATTGGATTGGCCCCTAATATTGTATTAACTTTAGCTACACTATTTTTTAATGTTAAAAAAGTTTTTTGTGAACATACAAATTTAAAGTTTGAACTAGATTCAAAAATAACTAGATTTCAACGCTATGTTGCTACTAGATATTTTGACAAAATAGTAGTTCTCACGGATCAAGATAAAAATTATTATATAGAAAAATATAATATAAATGATAAAATAATTAGAATTTATAATTGGATTGATTCAGATGAAAATTTTCATACATACAATATAAAATCAAAAAAAATAGTTACGGTTGGTCGCTTTACCAAACAAAAAGGATATGATTTTTTGTCTGAGATAGCTATAAATGTTTTATCTCGAAAAAAAGATTGGCAGTGGGAAATATATGGTTTAGGTGATGAAAAAATAAAAGATAATCTAATTAGTAAGTTTAAAGATTATCAAATTTCAAATCAAGTAGTATTTAAGGGAGTTACTAATAATATTTATGATATATATAATAATAAATCTATATATGCTATGACTTCTAGATATGAAGGATTACCTTTAGTTTTATTGGAGGCTAAAAAATTTAAAATACCCATAATTAGTTTTGATTGTCCTACAGGTCCTAGAGAGTTAATAATAAATAATGAGAATGGTTTTTTGATAAATTCATATAATATTGATAATTACAGTGATAAGTTGTTAGAGTTAATTGATAATGAATTTTTAAGAATGTCTATGTCAAATAAAAGTTTACTAGATACCAATAAATTTGAAAAAGACATAATATTAGAGCATTGGATAGATTTAATAGATAATTTATAGTAATTTAAGGAGTAATGATAATTATGTTATTGACTATAGTTGTACCTATGTATAATATAGAAAATTATATTATTAGATGTCTTGATAGTTTTTCAGATGTCAACAATAAATATAAAAAAAATATTGAAATTTTGGTTGTAAATGATGGAAGCACTGATAGTTCTAAAAATGTAGTAGAAAATTATATTAAAGATAAAAGTTATATTGAATTGATAAATAAAAAAAATGGTGGACACGGATCCGCAATAAATATGGGGATAAAGTATGCAAAAGCTAAGTATTTTAAAGTTTTGGATGGAGATGACTGGATAGATCCAACAGAATTAGATAACTTAATGGAATACTTAGAAACTAGTAATTTTGATATGATAATTACTGATTATACTGAACATCATATATATAATAATACAATAAAAAGAATTAATATTTTTGATAGTGAAGATATAGATTTAATAACTAAAAAATCTAGTAAGAGAATACCTATGCATGCAATAACTTATAAAACTTGTGTACTTAAAGAAAATAATATAAAATTAGATGAGGGAATATTCTATGTAGATATACAATATAGTATATTTCCACTGAAGTATATAGAAAATAGTGTTTACAAAAAATTTAATATATATCAATATTTTTTAGGTAGACCTGATCAAAGTATGAATTTTAAAACGATGATTAAAAATAGTGAAGATCATAAAAAAGTATTAGTATCAATTTTATCTTTTGTAGATGATAATATAATTATAGATTTAAATATAAAAAAAACTCTATATGATACCTTAAATTACATGATAAGGGTTCAGTTATTAATGGATTATTATAACAAAAAAATGGATTTAATAAAAATATTAAATACTCATAACTTTAAATACCAAAAAAATATCAATGTATTTACTCTGATATATTTTAATATTTTTACCAATAGATTGTTGTCTATTATTTTGGATCCTATAATAGATTTTAAAATAAAAAAAATAAGACAGGAGCATTTTTATGAATGTTAGTGTTATAATACCTGTGTATAATGTTGAAAAATATTTAAGGTATGCTGTAGATAGTGTATTATCTCAATCATATAAAAATTTAGAAATAATTTTAATTAATGACGGTTCTATTGATTTGTCAGGTAAAATATGTGATTTTTATGCTGAAAAATATAATAATATAAGAGTGTTTCATATACTAAAGAATAATGGATTATCATATGCAAGAAACTATGGTATAGAAAAGTCGAGAGGTCAATTTATTGTTTTTTTAGATCCAGATGATTATATAGAATATTATGCTTTAGAAGAGATGGTAAAATTACAAAATAAATATGATGCTGATATCGTATCAACAAAAATAAATAGAGTTACTATTCATAAAAATCCAGAAAGAAAATTATATAGATATAAATATTATTATTGTAGTAGTATTGAAGGATTAAAGTATATGTATTTAGATGAAATTGCTACTGTTTCTGCATGTGCTAAATTATATAAAAAAAATATATTTGAAAATTTGGAATATCCTTTAGGGAAAATTTATGAAGATTTTTATATAATACCAGAAGTAGTGAAAAATGCAAAAAAAATTATAATTGCTGATTTATACACATATAACTATTATAAACGAGCTAATAGCATTTCTAATACGAAATACAGTAAAAAACAAAGAGATTTTTTTATAGCAGCCGAACATAATTATAATGTTATTAAAAAATATAAAAATTCTGAAATTATAAAATTGCTAGAATATAAAATATTTAAAGGTGTACAAAGTATTATAAAAATGGCTGTAATAAGTAATGAAAAAGAAGAACTTAAATATATAAAAAATAAAATAAAAAAATACAGTTTTTTATTTTCTAATTTATCATTTAAAATAAAATTTAAATTAATATTATTTATGATTAATACTGATATGTATTATTTTATAGTAAGAAAAAGGAACAAAAATGAAAACGTTGGAAAATTTTAATAAAACACTAGATTATTTGTTAATAATATACTTAAGTTTTTAGTTTAATATACTATATGAATATAATATATTTTTAATATTAAAATTTATAGTTACTGTGTTTATGATTAGATTCATTTATAGATTAGGAAAGAAATATATAATAGGAGATTATTAGATAGTTATGTTATTTTTTTTATTTTTTTTATTTTTTTTATTGTTCCCAGTATTATATTTTATTCCAGGTTTTTTAGCATTATTATACAAAAATAAAAATTATATAATATTTGTATTGTTAATATCTGTATCTATATCAGTACCAATATTAAGATTTTATTTATATTTGACTGATGATGCCTCTAGGCACTTTTATGCAGCATTTAGATTTTCATTATATAATAATTTTTATGACATTTGGGATTTTGTAAAATCTAATAATAATGGCTTGAGTTACGATTATTATAATTATCCTATATATACTTTTATTTTATATCTATTTAGTGGTTCTTATAATTATTCTCTTATAAGCTTTATTTTTTCGATATTGGTTTATTTTTGTTTCATTTATCCACTTGTAGACTTATATAATAAGTCACATCTAAATAAGTATGTTTATGGATTAGGTCTTTTAGCTATTATATTTTCTAATAATTTTAGATATACTACAAGTGGTATGAGGTATTGTGCTATTGTAGCAATTATATTTTTATTAATTTACTTAGATTCAAAAAATAATTTTAATAATAAAAAATTTATACCGTTGTATTTTATACCTGTTTTGATACATCAATCAGCCATATTATATTTTATTTTAAGATTATTTTATTCAATTTTAAAAAAAAATAATATTATGATTTTTTTATTAATTATTTTATCATATCCACTTATTATAAATGGACTTTATATTATAGATGATTTTGTAAATATAGCATATTTAGAAAAAATAATTGATAAAATATCTGTATACGAATCAAATGATGCATATGCAGAGTTTTTTACATTTACACTAAAGGCTAGAATATACTTAAGTATAATATTATCTATACTATATATAAAAATATATTATTCTTTTGGAAGATTTTATGTTGGTGAAAATAAATCTTTTATTGATTTTACACTTTATGTTACTTTACTTAATATAAGTATGATTCCATATCAAAATCTAATTGATAGAAATGTATTTTTGTTAATTCCTTGTATAATATTATCTATGTTATTAATTATTAAAGAACCTAATTTTAATAAATATAATAATAGAATTGTAATTTATATAGTATTTTTTGTATTATTACTTACAGGTATAGTGTATAATCGTAATTATCCTTTTGCATTACTTGATTACAATAAATATGAATTAATTACATCAAACCTTATAGATTATTTCACTAATTTACCTATCTATATATAGTAAAATAGTGTATTAATAAGTAAACTATTACAAAAATAGTAAAAATATTAGTTGAAATTCTAAATATAATTATTAGATTATTATTATATATTGATAAAAATTTTATTTTATAAAATTACATATAAAAAATACAAGTTGTTATAATTTTATTAAATAAAT
>JACBYF010000089.1 GCA_013415235.1 Gemelliphila palaticanis | reverse complement strand
CACGCACGCAAAGCAGCCCGAGGCCTGGCGGCCCTGATCGACGGTTTATGGTTGCGCGGCGCCCTGTCGGGAGACGCTTTCGACACGGCGCAGGCGCAACGGATCGCTTACGAATACATGGATTTCCAATTGGCCAAGCAGGTGAGTTAGAGCACACATAACCGCTCAACCCCTGAACTGCTGTCGCTCAGTGTTGCCACACCCTTATGGCTCACTGTTCGGCGGTTAACGCCAACCACTTATGCACTTGCGAGGACTTTATGGCCCGTTTCGACCTGCAAAAACTCTACATTGACGGCGGCTACAGCGACGCTGGCAGCGATGCCACCTTCGAAGCCATCAACCCGGCTAACGGTGAAGTTCTCGCCCAAGTGCAACGCGCGACTAAAGAAGACGTTGAACGTGCCGTGGTCAGCGCCGAAAAAGGCCAGAAAATCTGGGC
>JACBYF010000088.1 GCA_013415235.1 Gemelliphila palaticanis | reverse complement strand
CTTGGCAAGACAGGAGGCACGCTGCATCTGTGTCAGCAAGGAAGGAGGGTTACAAATCCGTGTGCCAAGTTTAAGGTCATCCAGCAGATGGAACCTTGGAAAGATGTCCTCGTGGAGAAAGAAACACACGATATGTCATACAGAAAAAGCAAGGCAAAGTGAAGAATAAGCTCAATTTAAACATATATACACACACACAGACATAAAATACGCTTGTCTGTAAGTAAACTCTGGCTCACAAGAAACACAATACAGTGGTTGTAACTGGAAGGGAAGAGGAGTAAATTGCTATTCCCAGTTATCTGAGTCTCTCCCTCCAGCAGGACGAGGCACATTTGCACCCTTGGCCGTGTGAGTTTGCAGGGTCTCCAGTAGAATTATCAAAACACACGTTCCTGCCCCATTGACTCTAGCCTTAACGATGCATATCAGTTATCTACTGC
>JACBYF010000087.1 GCA_013415235.1 Gemelliphila palaticanis | reverse complement strand
AGCGCAAGCCTTCCTGCTGCTTGTAGGAAGGATCGTGTTCCTCGTCGATGACGATCAGTTTCAATTTCGGCAAGGATGCCAGGATGGCCAGCCGCGTGCCGAGCACGATGCGCGCCTGGCCCTGGTGGGCGGCCAGCCAGTGCAGCATGCGTTCGCCTTCGGACAGGCTGCTGTGCAGGGTGGCCAGCATGACGCCGGGAAAGCGCGCGCGGATATTGCCTTCCAGCTGGGGCGTGAGGTTAATTTCCGGCACCAGGATCAGGATTTGCGCCGCCTCGTCGCGCGCCAGCACCTGGGCACAGGCTTGCAGATACACTTCCGTCTTGCCGCTGCCCGTCACGCCGTACAGCAAGGTCGGCTTGAAACCCCGGGCGCCGCCGATGGCATCGGCCGCTTCCTGCTGCGCGGCATTCAGTGCCGGCATGTTCAGCGGCGTGCCATCG
>JACBYF010000086.1 GCA_013415235.1 Gemelliphila palaticanis | reverse complement strand
CTTCAGTGCCAATGACATAGGTTAAATGGCGCTTTTGTTCTTCAGTGGCCGTTGTTTCAGCGGCCTGGCAAAGTACAGCTGCGCGTTGGGCCACGACCATAGGATCAAGTGGGGTTGGATCGTCGGCACATGGCATTGATGCATCCAGGTGGATTTTGCTAAAACCTGCGGCAACATAAGCCTTAATTAACTCAACAGATTTCTCCATTGCGGCGGCTGCGGGTTCATTCTGCCAGCAGTTAGGCCCCAGGTGATCGCCACCCAGAATCAATCTTTCACGCGGGAATCCTGTTTCCTGTGCAATGTTATAAACAAAATCGCGGAAGTCGGCGGGTTTCATGCCGGTATAACCGCCGAACTGATTAACCTGGTTGGATGTTGCTTCAATCAAAACCTTATTGTTTGTCGCGAGATCAAAGCGTAGCGCCGCTTCAATCACTAAC
>JACBYF010000085.1 GCA_013415235.1 Gemelliphila palaticanis | reverse complement strand
ATGATAGTCCCCTTTGATCTTCCTATGGCGCTCGATGAGCGTACCCGAAAGCGAATACAGCTCCATCACACCTTTACCGCCATCCTTAGTGACAACGTCCACAGCAAACACCCAATTTCGGTCACCGATTGTCCGCCAGTATTTCTTGCGAATCCAGTCAGCATCTTTGTTCGGGTGTCTGCGCTTGGCCCACCTCATCAGTCGCCAGAATAGCAGCGACTGCATATACGAGAACGCCTGCTTGGCCACTACGGGACTATGATATTGCGCCCAGCCTCGTAGCATCGGATTCAGCAGCCGGATCAAATCCTCCTGCTTTGCCGTCAATTGTTCGCCGATGACCTTCCTCAACTTTTCATAGAACGCTTTCACGTTTTTCTGACTCGGTTTGATGAGCAGCTTTCCCTCGTATTTCCGGAAATTCCACCCAAGGAAGTCAAAGCC
>JACBYF010000084.1 GCA_013415235.1 Gemelliphila palaticanis | reverse complement strand
CTATATAGTTTGTGCTGTTAGGACATATCAAATAAAAACAATAAATATAGAACTGCAGTAAAATGTATATATAAATCTGCTGGAGTTAAAGTGTTTGGCTTTATGCCCTTTATGGTTCTCTACCATAAACATTCTGACATAACTGTGAAATTCCAAGACTACTATGATGATAACTGATGAAGTGTAAAAGTGAGAGAAAATTTCAAACAATTTTAATATAACTCCAGAGTAGCTTTTATAGAAACACTTACACTCTTAAAGTTAGAGAGGTTGAGAATTAAATAGACTATTTTCCATGTGAACTGATTTATATTTCCCAAGGAGAAACAAACAGATAAAATGAAATGCAATAGCATCATCTAAGGTGAATCTCCTCTTCTCTGGGCTTCAAAGCTGGGCCATGCCTAGAATGCAAGCTGTGGGAAAGAAAATCTCAAAGTAAGAC
>JACBYF010000083.1 GCA_013415235.1 Gemelliphila palaticanis | reverse complement strand
GGTTACCGCGCTCTGCGTGCTGATTAACTATATGGCGCCGGACTCGGCATTCGGCTTGCTGATGGCGCTGGTGGTCTCTGCTCTGGTGATCAACTGGGCAATGATCAGCCTCGCGCACATAAAGTTCCGTCGCGCCAAACAGCAGCAGGGAGTGAAAACTCGCTTCCCGGCGCTGTTCTACCCGCTGGGTAACTGGGTCTGCCTGCTGTTTATGGCGGCGGTGCTGGTCATTATGCTGATGACGCCAGGCATGGCCATCTCGGTCTACCTGATTCCGGTGTGGATTGTCATTCTGGGCGTAGGCTATCTGTGTAAACAGAAAACCGCAAAAACCGTTAAAGCGCATTAATCCCCACAGCCCTCACTTGCAAGAGTGAGGGTTGCAACCTGCCTCACATTTTCCTCTGTATAGCCATTTTATCCATATCAGCGGCGTTATCCTGCAA
>JACBYF010000082.1 GCA_013415235.1 Gemelliphila palaticanis | reverse complement strand
ATCTAAGCTGGATGGCTACGTCTGATCGTGTAGGCCGGAGAAGACGCAAACGCGTCGCCATCCGGCAATGAGATGGCATCGATGCCGGATGGCGCCTCGCTTATCCGGCCTACAGTTTCGGCACGCAACACACAACACATGGAGGCGGGTATGAAGCTGGCAGTCGTCACAGGACAAATTGTTTGTACGGTGCGCCATGAAGGACTCGCGCATGACAAATTGCTGATGGTGAAAATGATTGATGCCGAAGGGAATCCCGACGGGCAGTGCGCCGTTGCAATCGACAGCATTGGGGCGGGAACCGGGGAGTGGGTGCTGCTGGTTAGCGGCAGTTCTGCCCGCCAGGCGCATCGGAGCGAATCCTCACCTGTCGATCTGTGCGTGATTGGTATTGTCGATGAAGTGGTGGCTGGCGGGAAAGTCGTTTTCCATAAATAGGACTGAAC
>JACBYF010000081.1 GCA_013415235.1 Gemelliphila palaticanis | reverse complement strand
ACTTTTACCAGCACAAAAAACAAACCGTCACCGCCACACTTATGAAACAATTTTATATGTTTTGGAAGGAAAAGGCTGGACTCTGGTTGAAGATGAAAAAGTAGAGTGGGAAGCAGGAGATGCAGTTTACATTCCATCTTGGGCGTGGCATCAACATCAAAATTTAAGCGAAACTGAACCTGCAAGATATATTGCCTGTGAAAATGCACCACAACTTCAGAATTTGGGAGTTGCTTTGAGAGAAGAAGAGGGAAGAGATTTTAATTAATTATTTAAACAGAAGAAATTATGAATAAAGTACCATTTAAAGGCGTAATTGCTTATCCGATAACTCCTTTTGATCAGGAAGAAAAAGTAGATATTTCTTTATTTAAAAAGCTGGTGGAGCGATTGGTTATTTCTGGTTCACACGGAATTGCACCTTTGGGAAGTACCGGAGTTTTGCCTTATC
>JACBYF010000080.1 GCA_013415235.1 Gemelliphila palaticanis | reverse complement strand
CTTCCAGATCGTGCACGTGATGTTCGGCCAGGATTTGCTGGAAGTGACGACCTTCCGCGGCGCCGGCGCCGACTCCGCGCCCAAGGATGAACATGGCCGCGTCCTGCGCGACAATACCTTCGGCTTGCAGCACGAAGACGCGCTGCGCCGCGACTTCACCATCAACGCCATGTACTACAACCCGGCCACGCAGGAAGTACTCGATTACCACGGCGGCGTGGAAGATATCCGCGCCAAGACCTTGCGCATGATCGGCAAGCCCGAAGAGCGCTACCGCGAAGATCCCGTGCGCATGCTGCGCGTGGTGCGCTTTGCCGCCAAGCTGAAATTCACCATCGAGCCGCATACGGCCGCGCCGATTGCCATCATGGCGCCGCTGATCAACAATGTGCCCGCGCCGCGCGTGTTCGACGAGATGCTGAAACTGCTGATGAGCGGCCACGCACTGGCC
>JACBYF010000007.1 GCA_013415235.1 Gemelliphila palaticanis | reverse complement strand
TTATATTATTTTTTGCACTTTATATTGTATCGGATATTTGTCTTTTTGTATATAAAAAATTAATACGGAGCATGGAGAACTATTTTTTATTTTTTCTCCATGCCCCGTATTTATTATACAGCCAAATTAATCATTATCTTGGATTTTTAGTTTTTATATTATATAGACCAGTCTATTTCAGGCCCTTTAGGTACAACTCCTGTAGGGTTAATAGTTCTGTGGCTAACATAGTAGTGTTCTTTAATATGAGCAAAGTTTACAGTTTCTTTAACACCATCTAAGTTGTATATTTCTTTAGTGTATCTCCATAGGTTAGGATAATCTACTAATTGTTTTAAATTACATTTGAAGTGTCCAAAATAAACAGGATCAAATCTAACTAGAGTAGTAAATAATCTAATATCAGATTCTGTTAATTTATCTCCAAATAAATATTTTTTATCAGCTAAGTGATCTTCTAATTTGTCTAAAGCTGCAAAAAGTTTAGTTACTTCTTCTTCATAAACGTCTTGAGCTGTAGAGAAACCAGATTTATAAACTCCATTATTTACATTATCATAAATAAAATCGTTTATTTCATCTATTTCTTTTTGTAAATTTTCTGGATAGAAGTCTTCTGTATTACCAGTTAGGTGATTAAATGCTGTATTAAACATTCTAATGATTTCAGCAGATTCATTGTTTACCATTGTATTAGTTTTTTTGTCCCAAAGCACAGGAACAGTAACTCTACCGGTATAATCTGATTTTGCGTGAGTGTATATTTCGTGTAAGTATTTTGCACCAAATATTGGATCCCCGATAACTCCTTCACCTTCTTCAAAAGTCCAACCATGTTCTAACATGTGTGGATGAACAACTGATACAGTTATGTAATCTTCTAATCCTTTTAATTTTCTAACCATTAAAGTTCTAGATGCCCAAGGACAAGCTAGTGATACATATAGGTGATATCTTCCTTTTTCTGCTTTATAACCAGTTTCACCTTCTGGTGTTATTGTATTTCTAAATTGTGTAACGGTTCTAACGAATTTTCCTCCAGTAGATTTAGTATCATACCATTGGTCAACCCATTTACCTTCTACTAATAATCCCATTAAATATTCCTCCTAATAAATATTACTAATTAGTACAAAATAAATTTTATCATATTAAAAAATATTTTGCAAAAGATTACACTTTACTTATCATAGCATTTAACTATTGCTTGAGTACCGTAATTATATTTTATTTCATCTGTTAGTTCGTTATACATTTTATAAGCAAGTTCTAATCCTGGAAGTTTAATATTTACTTTTTCACATTCGTCAAGAGCTAGTTTCATGTCTTTTATAAAGTGATGAACAAAAAATCCAGGTTTAAAATCTTCTTTTAAAATTCTAGGACCGTAAGATGTCATAGAGAAACTTCCTGCTGAACCAGTTGATATTGTATTTAAAAATGTTTCTACGTCAAGACCAGTTTCTTTAGCGAACTTGTAACTTTCGGCTAAAGATATCATAGTTGTAGCTATGGCAATTTGATTACCTAATTTTGCATATTGTCCTTTTCCGTTTTCTCCAAAATACTCAATAGTTTTAGAGAATGTTGCTACTATATTTCTAACTTTATTTTCAAATGTTTCTTTATTACCTCCTACAAAAATAGTAAGAGTTCCATTTTTAGCACCTATATCCCCACCAGTAACAGGTATATCAAATGTGTGGGCACCTTTTTTATTAAATTCTAATTGTATTTCTTTGGCTAGTTCAGGAGATGATGTAGTCATATCAACAAATATTTGACTGTCTTTAGCATTTTTTATTAGACCATTTTCACCAAGATAAACTTCTTTAACATCTTTAGGATATCCTACCATAGTAAATATCATATCTGCCATTAATGGTGCATCTTCTATTTTTTCTAAAAGTTTAGCACCATTTTTCACAACGTTATCACATTTGCTTTTAGTTCTATTGTAAACAAAAAGTTCATGATCATTATTAATTAAGTGGTTTACTAGACTTTCTCCCATAACTCCGACACCAATCCATGCTATTTTCATAAAAGTACCTCCAAAAAAATTTATTTCTAGTTATATTATACAATTTTTTAGCGTATTTTGTAGAGTATAGTTGTTTTTTAATATGATTAATTGAAATAAAAAATTATCTATAATATTTTATTAGTTTACAATCTAGCATATAATAACAAATTAATTATTTTTAAATATTACCAACTATTATAACTCTTAAATTTCAATTTAAAATATTCCAAATTAAACATTTTTTATTCCAAACAAAATACCCCAAAATCTAGTCTATTCTAAATTTTGGGGGATCTTTGTTTTTTAATATTCTAAATCTAAAATCCAATCAGTAAGTTTGTTAGCTTCTTCAGGTCCCATACTTTCTTGTGGATAAGTGTATAATGGTGAATTAGCTTCTTTATGTTTTTCTAATAGTTTATTAACATAGTTCCATGAAACTACTATTTGATCCCATTTAGAGAACAACATTCTATCGTTGTTGAAACATGCATCAAGTAATCTTTCGTATGCTTCTGGAGTGTTCATTCTGTTCTCTAAAATACAGCTTTGGCAGAAGTCCATTGAAACTTCTTGTAAGTCATTGTCTGTACCTGGTTTTTTAGCGTTGAATTTTAGGTATATTCCTTCAGTAGGTTGTACTTTTATTATTAGTAGGTTAGATGGAGCATCGTTGTTTGATTTGAATTTTACGATAACTTGACTTTCTCTAGTTTTCATTTTTTTACCAGTTCTTATAAAGAATGGTACGCCACGCCATCTATCGTTGTCTATTTCTACTTTCATTGCAACAAAAGTTTCAGTTTTTGAGTTAGGGGCAATATTATTTTCATCTAAATAACCTTCATATTGTCCCATAACTAGATTTCCTTCTACATTTTCTACTGGTTTTAATGCACTTAATAATTCAAATTGTTCTTTATGCATAGTGTTTCCTGTAGGTTCTTCCATAGCTACTATTGATAAAACTTGAAGTAGGTGGTTTTGAACCATATCTTTCGTAGCCCCACTCTTGTCATAGTAACCTGCTCTAGTTTCAACTCCAACACTTTCTGCTGCAGTTATTTGTACACTGTCAATAAAATCTTTATTCCATATTCCTTTAAATATTGCATTGTTAAAACGTACTGACATAATGTTTTGAATCATTTCTTTTCCAAGATAGTGATCTATATGGAAGATTTCATCTTGTCCAAAAAATTCAGCTAATTTATCATTTAGTTCTGAAGCATTTTCTAAATTTTCACCGAACGGTTTTTCAATTATTACTTTTGCATGATTTTCACTACAATATTTTTTTAGTCCATTAGTTACAGGTATAAACATAGATGGAGCAACAGCGTAATAATAAACATGTTCTGTAATATTTTCTTCGCCATAAAATTTTTGTAGTCTAGAATATTCTTCTTCATCAGAAATATCCATTTTAAAGTAAATGATTCTTTCTGCGAATTTATCAAATGTTTCATCTGTATATTTTTTACGAGAATGTTCTTTCATCCATCCTCTTGCAATTTCTACATAATCTTTTGTAGTGTAATCACGGCGTCCTATACCGACTATTTTGAAGTTATCATCTAGTTTGTTTAAGACAAAAAGATTATACATTGCAGGTAAAAGTTTTCTATATGTAAGGTCTCCACTACCTCCAAAGATAGTAATAGCTTTATTTGTCATTGTTACCCACCCAATCATAATGGAATGAACCATCTTTATCAGTTCTTTCAAAAGTATGTGCTCCGAAGTAGTCACGTTGCGCTTGTATTAAGTTTGCTCCACTGTTTGCAGTAGTGTAAACATCTAGGTAGTTTAATGCTCCACTAAGTGATGGTACTGGAAGAGCGTTGTTTATAGCTAATATTATTGTTTCACGTAAACTTGATTGATTTTCTTTGATTGTTTCTTTGAAGAATGGATCAAATATTAAGTTGTCAAGTTGAGGATTGTTTGTATATGCTTCAATTATGTTTTGTAATAATTTAGCTTGGATTATACATCCTCCACGGAATATTTTAGCTATTTGAGCATAATCAAATGACCAGTTGTATTCTTTTTCAGCTGCTTGTAATAATTTGAATCCTTGAGCATAAGAAACTAATTTTGCAGTGAATAAACTATCTCTAACTATTTTTACTAAGTGATTTCTATCTTCAACAAGTTTGTAAGATTTTCCACCAAATTCTTTTTCAGCTTTAACTCTTTCATCTTTTAGTGCAGACATATATCTAGCATTAAGTGAGTTAGATATAATAGAAATATCTATTCCTAAATCTACAGCTTGTTCAGTAGTCCATTTACCAGTACCTTTTTGTCCTGATTTGTCTAATATTTTATCTACTAGGTATCCTTCACCTTGATCATCTTTAACTTTGAAGATATTTGAAGTTATTTCTATTAAATAAGACTCTAAATCTTCTTTATTCCATTTATCAAATATTTCTACTAATTCATCGTTAGTAAATCCACCTAAATGTTTAAGTATAGTATAAGCTTCTGATATTAATTGCATATCTCCGTATTCTATACCATTGTGTACCATTTTAACGTAGTGTCCAGCTCCACCTGTAGAAGTGTAGCTACAGCAAGGTATATCGTTTACTTTTGCTGCTATATCTTCTAGTATAGGTTGAATTTCTTTGTATGTTTCTTCATTACCACCTGGCATAAGTGCAGGTCCACGGCGAGCACCTTCTTCTCCACCAGAAATACCTACACCAAAGAAGTGAATATTTTTTTCTAATAAGTAGTCGTATCTTCTTTGTGTATCTTTAAAGAACGAGTTACCACCGTCTATAATGATATCTCCTTCTTCAACGTATTCTAATAACTGCTCAATAACTGCATCCACAGCAGCACCAGCTTTAACCATAATTATGAATTTTCTTGGTTTAGCTAAACTTTCTACTAACTCTTTTAAAGTAGCTTTTCCTTCTATATTTTCATGAGGAAATTTTTTAACCATTTCTTCCATTACAGATGTAGTACGGTTATATACTGATACTTTATAACCATTATCAGCTATGTTTAATGCAAGGTTACTTCCCATAACAGAAAGACCTATTACTGCTATATTATTTTGTGCCATAATGACCTCCTAAAATTTTATAATGAAATTATACCACTATTTAGTAGTAATTTTAAAGCAAAAACATTTATAAAAATATAAGTGAGCAATAAGCGTATTTTGTAACGCTTATAGCCCACTTATAATTATACATAATTAAAAATATCTTGTAAACTTTCCCAAAAATAGTTTAGTATAATCTTTATAATGGGAGACAATTCTATTATAAATGTTATTAATACTAAAACAGACAATAAGTAAAATAAAGATTTTAATAATTTATAGTTTGATATATTTTTCTTTTGTTTTACCATCTTATTTCTTCTAAAAAATATGTATTTTATAACTGAAATTATATAAACTAGTATTATAAATATTAAAGATGCAGTAAATGTGTGATTGATTAATTTTTCAAATATTATCTCCATATTTTCGTATCCAAATGTTTTTTCAGCATCAAATTTTCCACCATTAATAAAATTTTTTAGTCTAAAAATATTAAGAAATGTTAGATAATAAAATGTAAAGAAATAAGGAATAAATGTTATAAAATATTTATTTGATTTCATATAATATTTGTTATTTATTCTGTCCGCATAAAAAGAGAAGTATATTATTGCTAATATGAAAATTGATATTAATATCATACCTACAGTCATTGGTATTAGTAAATCTAATATAAAAGTTATTAAAGCAAAAGGTATAGACAATATTGCTATAATATTTAGTAAATTTTGCCACGCAGGAATGTATGTATTTGTATCATCAAAAGAAGAGTGTGCTTTTTCTATTATTTTATCGAAAATAGTTCTTCTTTTATAATTTTTTAAGTCAAATTTGTTATCCATTTATTTTTTTCCTCCAATTTTAATATTATAACATAAATTTATAGAAAGTATACTTTTATTTTTGTTATAATTATGTATATTAATAATTTAAGGAGTTAATTATGAATAAAAAATTATACGCTAAACTTTTATCTGCAATAATTTGCGGTTCTATAATATTACCAACTACTAACTATATTTATGCTCAAGAGTCTTCTAATAATATTACTGAAAATATTGATAAAGATAGTATTGTATTAACAGAAGAAGAGTATAAGACTAAAGATGCTTCTGAATTAGCAGAATTAGTAAGAACAAATAAAATAAAGAGTGAAGATCTGGTAAAAATTTCTTATAATATAATAAAAAAAGAAAATCCAGAGCTTAATTCAGTTATATCTACTAGAGAAGAAGAAGCATTAGAAGAAGCTAGAAAGTTAGACTTGTTAACTGGGGAAGATAGAAATAAACCTTTTTTTGGTGTTCCTACATTAATGAAAGGTTTTGGACATAATGTAAAGGGACAACCTGCAACTTTAGGTTATACTTATAATAAAGATGCAGTGGCAAAAAATGATAGTAAAATAACAAGAGATTTTAAGAGTTTAGGATTCATAATATTAGGAACTACTAATTATCCAGAAGGAGCAATGAGAAATATTACAGATTCTATTTTGTACGGTCCTGCTAAAAATCCTTTAAATCCAGATTATAACACAGGGGGATCGTCTGGAGGATCAGCTAGTGCTGTTGCTAGTGGTATGGTACCTATAGCTAGTGGTAGTGATATAGGAGGTTCTATAAGAATACCTTCTGCTTGGACAGGTTTAATTGGCTTAAAACCTACATCTGAAAGTGGATACGCAGTACATTTTCCAATAGTTAAATCAGTTAATGATGCAGAAATATTTTTTGATAATACTGTTAAATTAAAAAAAGAATTAGCTAATGTAGAAGATATAAAATCATTAAAAATAGGATATAGTTTAAAAGCTCCTAAAGGAGTAATTATAAGTGATGAAGTAATTAAAGCTACTTTGGAATCTGTAGAGTTTTTAAGAAATCAAGGATTTACTGTAGAAGAAATTGATTATCCATTAGATGGAAATGAAATGTTAGCTAAATATACACATGTTGCAACAGCAGGTTCTAAAAATTTGGATAAAACTTTAGTTAAAAAAGGTTTAACAAAATATGATGTAGATCCACTTACATGGGCACTACACATATATTCAAAAGATTTAAACAGTAAAGATTCTAAAAAGTTAAAAACAGATGCGACTAAATTTTTAGAAAAACAGACTGAGATAATATCAGAATTTCATAAAAAATATCCTATAATATTAACGCCAACAACTGCTACAAAAGCACCTTTAAATACAGACTATTATGTTACTGATGAAATGAAAGATATTTTATATAATTTTGATAAAGTTGCAAAAGAAGAAAGATACAATATTTTAGTAAAACAATGGGAACCTATGTTCAATAGCACACCGTTCACATTAATTTCTAACTTAACTAAAGAGCCTACTATAACACTTCCAACTTATATAGGTGAAAATAACTTACCTATAGGTGTAATGTTAAATGCTCCTTTATATCATGATAAAGTTTTATTAAAATTTGCTAAATTTTTTGAAGAACATAGCATGTTTAAGATGAATAAAGCTATAACTAAAATTATAACTAAGAAAGGTACAGTTTTAACAACAGAAAAACCAGAAGTACATTTTGGTAACGGAAAAGGATTAGTAATAGAAAAATCAGAGGTATATTTTAGTAATGGAGAAGGTGTATCAATAGAAAAACCAGAAGGTAAATTTATAAGTGGTTTAAATATTGAAGATAATAACAAAGAGAAAAATAATAATATAATTATAGAGCCTAGTGATAAAGTAGTTATTGAAAATAAAAATGATACAAAAGAAAAAAATACGGTAAAAAAATTACCTGCAACAGGAATCGAAAACAATAGTAATTTATTATGGTTGTTATTATCTAACATACTATTAATAGCTATGATTTTTGTTAAGAGAAATTATAAAGAATAAAATTAATAAATAAGGGAATATAAGAGAAACTATAAAATTTCTTTTATATTCTTTTTTTATTAGTATATATAAATTCTTAAATTAGGAAAATGACTGTATTAAATATATTAAAGATATACATTATAATAAATTTAGGTGGTGAAGTTAGTGGAAATTTTTAACTACGATAACAGAAGTTTAAGATTATTAAACATATTAGAAGGAAGTATACTTGTTAAAGACAAGTATATTATTGATAAATTAAAAGTTAGTTATAAAACTATACAAAATGAAGTAAAATCTCTAAATTCCATGTTTAAAGAATCAGCATACATAAAATATCAAAATAATGAGTATAGTTTATATATTGTAAATTTTGAAGAATATCTAAAAATAAAAAGCAAATTGTATGATATGTATAAAAATTTTGACTCTAATAAAGTTAGAATGATATATATTTTTAAAAAACTTATAGAAACTAAAAATATGTATTTAATAGATGATTTAGCTTTTGAGATGGTAGTAAGTAGAGGAACATTAAATTCAGATATAAAAAAATTAAAAGAAATAATTTATGAATATGATATGTCTATAATAGGAAAATCTAATTCAGGTATAAGATTAGTAGGAAAAGAAAAAGATATAAGGTTATTTATTATATATAATATTTACAACTATATTTATAAAGAAGAAATATTTGAACTATCAGATTTAAAATATTTTGATGAATTATTTTTAAAATATGACATAGATTTAAACATAAAGTTAGAATTTCAAAAGTATTTGACCACTGTAGTAGATAGAGTAGGGAATGATTTTCTACTAGACTTTGAAGATGATGAATATAATGAACTTTTAGATTTTTATGCAATAGATTTTATTAACGAAATTTCAAATTATATAGAAGAAAGATATAGGATAAAAATATCTGCTAACGATAAGAAGTTTTTAATGATTTGTTTTGCAACAATGAGAGTACCTACGAGAATAGATAAGGTTAGTAACAATATAACTTATCATAGTCGCAATAGAGAATTAGTATCAAAAATTTTACTTAAAATATATGAAGAATATGGCTTAGAGATAGATATATCAGAAATCATGCAAGAGTTTACTTATCATATATATTTCTTAATGCAAAGGCAAAGATACGGGATAAGATATAAAAATAACATGAAAGATATTATAAAAGAAAAATATACTATGTCATATAAAATAGCAACTATTGCTGCTAAAGTAATATATGATGAATATGGTTATAATATCTCCGAAGATGAAGTTTGTTACTTAGCTATATATTTTGAGACGTTTATAAGTAAACTTAATTTAAAAATAGAAAATATAAAGATAGTTTTGGTAACTCAAGTAGGTCCCGCATATAAAGAATTAATGTTAAGTCAATTAAAAAGTATATTAAAAAATAATATAGAAATAAAGTTGCATACAGATATTGAAAATACAAATTTAGGAGATTTTGATGTTGTAATATCGACAGTAAAAAAAGAATTTCCTCACAATAAAATAGTTATTTATCAAGATGAACTATTAGACTTAGAGTATATAAAAAAAGAGTTAGGTTATTTAAAATATATGGGTAAGGTTAATACACCTAAAATTAGAGGTATGGAATCTATATTAATAAGTTCTATTTCAGATCAGGCTTTCTTTTTACTAGATTCTAATAAAACATATAGTGAGAATTTACATTTTATTATATCAGAATTATCTAGAAAAAATTTAGTTGATGAAGAATTTATATTAAGAATAAAAGAAAGAGAAAAAGTTTCTTCTATGATTTTTTCTGAAAGTTTAGCTTTTCCACATACTATAAATAAAAATTACGTAGATAAATTTATAATATCTGTTGGAATAAGTGAAGATGGATTTAAAGATAATCCGAATTTAAAATTGATTATTTTGGCAGCTATTCCTGAAAATAATTCTAACTCACTTTTATTAGTTAGAATATATGATGAACTCATTTCTATAATAAAAGAAGAATTAATAGAAGAATTGGTTAAAATAAAAAATTACAGTGAACTAATAGCATATTTTATAAAAAATACAAACTTATATAGATAGGAGGATATTATGAACATACTTGCTTTAGGAATATTATTATTGTTCGCATTTATTTTACAGTATTTATTTACATATATTCAAATGCAGAGTTTTAATAAACATTATAGAAAACTACGAAATATGGGAAGAGTAGTTATAGGAAGAAAAAAAGGTCTTTTTAGAGCCGGAGCTATAATAATGTTAGCGATAGATAATAAAAATAAAGTTATATCTGGTTCTACTATGCAAGGAGTAACTGTTTTAGCTAGGTTTAAAAACTTTGATAGCTTTAATGGATTAGATGTAGGAACTATAACAGAAAGAGATTGTAAAGCAATATCATTATCTAAATCATTAACTATGGCAACTTTAGATGGCGTATTAAATTACAAAACAGTATCTAGAGGAGAAGAGATTGAGATAAAACCTAGTCCGTTAGTAAGATTGTCAAAAAAATTAAAATTAATATAAAAATAAAAATAAAAATAAATAAAAGGAGGTAGCTATCAATGGATTATATTGTTGAATTAGCTTCAGGTTTTACAGGATTATTTGATGAAGGAGGTAAGGTTTTTGTAAGCTGGGTAACAGGTATAATACCTAAAGTATTATTACTATTAGTTTTTATGAACGCACTTATAGCTTTTATAGGACCTCAAAGAGTAGATAACTTTGCTAAAATATGCTCTAAAAATGTAATTTTAGCTTATGGAGTTTTACCATTTTTATCTGCATTTATGTTAGGTAATCCTATGGCATTATCAATGGGTAAATTTTTACCTGAAAGAATGAAGCCTAGTTATTATGCTTCAGCATCATATCATTGCCATACAAATAGTGGTATATTTCCACATATAAATGTAGGAGAGATATTTATATATTTAGGTATAGCTAATGGTATAACTCAACTAGGTTTAAATGTTACATCACTTGGTCTTAGATATTTACTTGTAGGATTAGTAATGAATTTCTTTGCAGGTTGGGTTACAGATTTCACAACAAAAATAGTTATGAAGCAACAGGGAATAACTTTAAGTAATGAAGTACATGCAGAAAAGTAGGAGGTAATAGTTATGGGATACAAAAGTATAAAAATAAATAAAGGAAGCGGAGGTTTCGGTGGGCCTCTTACAGTTACACCAAAAGAAGGAAAAGATGTATTGCTATACATAACTGGTGGCGGAGCAGAACCAGAAATAGTAGAAAAAATAGAGAAATTAACTGGTTGTAGAGCGGTTAATGGTTTTAAAACTTCAGTACCTGATGAAGAAGTGTTTTTAGCTATAGTTGATTGTGGAGGTACTTTAAGATGTGGAATCTATCCGCAAAAAAGAATACCAACTATTAACATAATGCCAGTAGGACCTAGTGGACCTTTAGCTAAGTACATAAAAGAAGATATATATGTTTCAGCAGTAGGTTTAGATGAAATAACAGCAGCATCAGAAGGAGAAATAGAAACTGTTCCTACTGAAGTAGTCGAAGAAGAAAGAAAGTTCAAATATAGTGCAGATAAAAAAGTTTCTCAAACATTAGCAGAAAACGCAAAATCTTCTATAATACAAAAAATAGGTATGGGAGCAGGAAAAGTAGTAAATACGCTTTATCAAGCTGCTAGAGATGCAGTTCAATCTATGATTACAACTATACTTCCATTTATGGCTTTTGTTGCTATGTTAATAGGTATAATACAAGGTTCAGGATTTGGTAATTGGTTTGCTAAATTACTTACGCCTTTAGCAGGAAATATTTATGGATTAGTAGCCTTAGGATTTGTATGTTCAATACCAGTTCTTTCAGCATTATTAGGACCTGGAGCAGTAATAGCTCAAATTATAGGTACTTTAATAGGGGTAGAAATAGGAAAAGGAAACATACCACCTAGCTTAGCATTACCAGCACTATTTGCAATTAATACTCAATGTGCATGTGACTTTATACCTGTAGGACTTGGTTTAGCAGAAGCTGAACCTGAAACAGTAGAAGTAGGAGTTGTTTCGGTTCTCTACTCAAGATTTATAATAGGGGTACCTAGAGTAATAGTAGCTTGGCTAGCAAGCTTTGGATTGTATTAAAAAATTGTTAAAATTAGGAGGTAACATTTAGTTATATTTTAGTAATTATTTTGCTTACCTCCTTATAAAATTTAAAATTATAAAAGTTTTTGAAGGATTGAATGTGTTTGTTTAATTACTTATTCTTAAATTGTTCCTTCAATATTTAGGAGTTGTTTTTATGGTTATTATTTATGAAAATGTAGTAAAAGATAAAGGAAGTTTAGTTTCGGAGTTTGGAAATTCAATGTTAATTACATTTGGAGATGATGCTCCTGATAGTTTAAAAGATTATTGTTATTCTATAGATATAAAAAATACCAATAATAGTATAGAGTCAGGTCAATTTTTATATATAGATAATGAAAAATTTGAAATCTTATTAGTAGGAAATATAGCAGAAAGAAATTTAACGACTTTAGGTCATGTTACAATAAATTTCACAGGAGAATCAGAGGTTTTACCTGGAGCAATAGTTGTAGAAAACAAACCGTGTCCTAAAATAGAATTAGGAACAGTTATAAGAATAGAAAGTTAGGAGTGTTTATTTATTATGAGTAATTGGTTAAATCTAGATAACAAAACAGTAATAGTAACTGGAGGTTCTTCAGGAATAGGAAAAGCAGTAGCAGAGGAATTTTTGAGACAAAATTGCAATGTTGTAGTTTCAGATATTTCAGAAGTATCTTTTGATAGTCCAAAATTTTTATTTGTTAAATGTGATATAAGTAGCAGAGATGATGTTGAAAATATGGTAAATAAAACTGTAGAAAAATTTGGAACTGTAGATATTTTAGTAAATAATGCAGGTATAAATATTCCTGCTTTACTTGTTGATACAGAAAATGCCAAAGGTAAGTATGAATTAAATGATTTAATTTACGATAAAGTAATGAATATAAATGTTAAAGGAGTATATTTAGCTGCTCAAGCAGTAGGAAGAATTTTAACAGAAAAAAAATCTGGTGTTATAATTAATATGTCATCTGAGTCAGGACTAGAAGGTTCTGAAGGTCAAAGTATTTATGCAGCTAGTAAAAATGCAGTTAATTCACTTACAAGATCTTGGGCAAAAGAATTAGGAAAACATAATGTTAGAGTAGTAGGTATAGCACCAGGTATACTAGAAGCAACAGGGCTTAGAACTTTAGCTTACGAAGAAGCACTAGCTTATACTAGAGGTATAACTATAGAAAAATTAAGAGAAGGTTATACAAACACTAAAACTACTCCATTAGGACGTGATGGTAAATTGTCAGAGGTTGCTGATTTAGTGGCTTATATAGCAAGTGATAGAGCTAGTTATATTCATGGGGTAACATATAATATAGCTGGTGGAAAAACTAGAGGTTAGAGTATTATGGAGTAATAGTAAAAAATATTTTTTCTATTACTTCTCTTTTTATATATTAAGTAGTGTTATAATATACTTATAAATATAAATTTTAAATAAAAAAGGAGAATATTTATGATAAAAGCTGTACTATTTGATATGGATGGTTTAATGTTTGATACCGAAAGTTTGTCTACAAAGGGCTTTATAGAATCTGCTAAAAAGCAAGGGTATGATATGACAGTAGCAGAAACACATTTAGTTTTGGGTTTTAAAAGAGAAGATATATTTGATTTTTATGAAGAATATTTTAAAAATAAAAAACTGAATGTAGATGGTAGAAAGTTAGTAGCTGATCAATATGATTATTTAGAGCATGTATTATTAACAACTGGTCCAGATAAAATGCCATACTTAGTAGAACTTCTAGACTATTTAAAAAATAATAAATATAAAATAGCAGTAGCATCATCATCTGATATATTTCATATAAAAAATAATTTAGAAAAAAATAATTTATTAAATTACATAGATACTATTGCTAGTGGGGAAGAAGTATCTAATGGGAAACCTGCCCCAGACATATTTTTACTTGCAGCAAGTAGATTAGATGTTACTCCAGATGAATGTTTAGTTCTTGAAGATTCAATTTTTGGTATGGAAGCGGCACATAGAGCAGGTATGAAGTCTATTATGATACCAGATTCAGTACAACCAGATGAAAAAACTAAAAAAACAGCTACAGCAGTATTAAAAAATCTAGGAGATGTAATAACATTTTTAAAGGAGAATAATTAATATGACCAAAATACTAATAGATAGTGCAAATATAGAAAAAGCAAAAGAGTTGATGTCTTATTATGATATATCAGGAATAACTACAAATCCCTCTATTTTGGCTAAAGGAGCAAAAAATCTTTCTGAAAAATTAAAAGAAATAAAAGAAGTATTTAAAGAAGATTTAGAAATACATATTCAAACAACCGAAAAAAGTTGCGAAAAAATTGTTTTAGAAGCAGAAAAGTTAAAAAAATATTTTGGAGATAATTTTTTTATAAAAATACCTATAAACAAAGAGGGTTTAAAAGCAGCGAAAGAATGTAAAAGTAAAAATATAAAAGTAACTATGACAGCAATATTTACTCCTTTACAAGTTTTAGCCGCTAGTAAGCTAGGGGTAGATTATGTTGCACCTTATGTAAACAGAATAGATAACATAGGTGGAGATTCTACAAAAATTTTAGAAGAAATGCAAAAAATAGTTTCTAATTACGACACCAAAATATTAGCTGCAAGTTTTAAAAATCAAAATCAAATAAAAGATGCTGTATTAGTGGGAGCATATGCTTTAACTATTTCTCCAGAATTAATAGAAGAAAGCATATGGCATCCCTATACAGATAAATCTATAGCACAGTTTGAAGAAGATTGGCAAAAAACATTTGGTGATAGTAAGGTGGTAGAATATTTATAATGGCTTGGACAATAATATATTTATGTATGATATTATTAGGGGTTATTTCTCTAATAATGTTACTTAACAACAAATTTATCCCAAAAGAAACTAGGAAAAAATTATCCGAAGAAGATTTAAAAGTTTACAAAAATAATTTAATAAAGGTATCAATAAGTTTTATATTAGCAAGTGTACTATTTTTAATACAAAACTATTTTGATATAAAAAATTTACTGATTTATGTTCCTATAACCTTATTAGGTTGGTATGGTGTTAAAAATCTAGTAAATAACTTAAACATGATAAATAGATAGAGTAGAAATGAGATAAAATTTAAATAATGATTCTCTCATTTTTATATTCTATAAAAATCTATTATATGAGTGATTGAATAAGCGAATGTATTGTTATATAATAATTATATGTGTATTATTTTGTCAAGGAGATATTTAATGCTAGAAATAAGAGGAATAAAGAAAAAGTTTAAAAATAAATTAATTTTAGATGATGTAAATTTCAATATTAGAGAAAATCAAATAGTTACTTTATTGGGAGCTAATGGTGCCGGTAAAACTACTTTGATAAACTGTATTCTTAAACTATACAAGGTTGATGAAGGGAATATAATGTTTAATAATAAAAACATATACGAGTTAAAAAATAAATATTATTATTCTAATATTTCTGTTGTTCTAGAATCAAGCGATAATATATACGATTATATAAGTGGCTTGGATAATATAAAATATTTTTTGGGATTATCTAACTATAAGTATAAAGATTATGAAGAAGATATGAATTATTTATTAAAATTATTTGGTTTGCTAGATCATATTAATAAAAATGCAGGTTTATATTCTAGGGGAATGAAGCAAAAATTAGCTATAGTTATTGCTTTGTTATCAAAGCCTAAATTATTAATTTTAGATGAGCCGACAATAGGTTTAGATATTAAAACAAAATATCAAGTTTTAGATATATTATCAAATATAGTAAAAGAAAGAAATGTAAGTATATTATTAACTACTCATCAAGTGGAGATTCTAAAAGTTTTAGATAGTAGATTACTTTTTTTAATAGATGGCAAAATTAAAGAATATAATAATATTAATGAGTTAGCTTTAGAAGATAGTTTAATTTATGAAGTTAAATATATTGTTAATAATACGGTATTAAACAAAGAGGAAATATGTTTAACTTTTAAAGAAATATATGAAAAATATAGTAATTACGAAATATTAAGTGTATCTAAAAAAGAATATGATATTGAAAATTTAATTATGGAGAAATTGTATGAATAGTTTTAGAAGTGAATTTAATAAAATTTTTAAGGAAACTTTAACATATTATCCTGATTTTTTAGTTAGTATTGTAATAAATATTATTTTATTTGTTATTATTTTTACTAATAATAATGATATAACCGTTATTATTAGTTTTTCTCTATGGGTATTGGTTAGTGGAGTATTAAGTGAAGCCTCATTAACTATATCAACAGAAAAACAGCTAGGTACATTGCAAAATTTAATGATAAGACCAGTTTCTATTTTGGAAACTATAACTAATAAAACTATAATATGGATATTAATAAATCTTATTAAAATTATTTTTATAGTGTTTATATTATCATTTTTTTATAATATTGAAGAAATATTTGATTTAAGATTATTACTAATATTTATAATAACTGTTTTTGGGATATTCGGCTTTTCCTTAATATTAGCAGTTCTAACTTTAATATATACAAAGGTTGCTTCTTTTGAAAGTATAATTAGTTATGGTTTACTTTATTTATCTGGAGCTTTTTTAGAAATACCAGATTTTTTAAGATACACCAATTCTTTATCTTATGCTACATATATAATTAAAAATATTGATAATATAAGCATAAATAATTATTTATATTTAGTATTTATTAGTATATTTTGGCTTAGTACAGGAATTTTACTTTTTAAATATATATTTTCTAAAAGTAAAAACTTTAATTGGAATTATTAAAAATAAATTAATAAAGATAGATAGTGATTTTATAAAAATATTACTATCTATCTTTATTTTTATAAAAATTCTTGACATGTAAATAAAAATATAGTTCAATATAATTGTAAGCGTAATTAATAGGAATGTTTTTATGAGGTAAACATTTTATTTGTTTAAACATTGATTTAACAATATCAAAAAAGTATAACAAAAACAACTGTCCTTTATAAAAGAACAATGAAAAAGGAGAATTATTATGGCTAACAATCTAAAAAATATTCTATCTAAACAGATAGCAGAATTAAAAGAAAAAGGACTATATAATGAAATAGATGTTCTTGAAGGAGCAAATGATCCAATAATAAAAATAGATGGTAAAGAATATATAAATTTATCTTCAAATAACTATTTAGGGCTTGCAACTAGACAAGAAGTAAAAGATGCTGAAATAGAAGCTGTTAAAAAATATGGAGTAGGAGCAGGCGCTGTAAGGACTATAAATGGTACTTTAGAAGTTCATAGAGAATTAGAAGAAGCACTAGCTAAGTTCAAAAAAACAGAAGCGGCAATAGCTTTCCAATCTGGATTTAACTGCAATATGGCGACGATTCCTGCATTAGTAGGAAAAGGTGATGCAATATTATCAGATGAGTTAAATCATGCTTCTATAATAGACGGTTGTAGATTATCTGGAGCAAAAATTATTAGATGTAAACATCAAGATATGGAAAATTTACGTAAACAAGCTAAAGAGGCTATAGAAAGTGGATTATACGATAAATTATTATATATTTCTGATGGTGTATATTCTATGGACGGAGATGTTGCTAAAATAAAAGAAATAGCAGAAATAGCTAAAGAGTTTGGCTTAATAACTTACATTGATGATGCACATGGTTCTGGAGTTATGGGTAAAGGTGCTGGTACTGTAAAAGAGTTTGGCTGCTCAGATTCTATAGATGTTCAAGTAGGAACTTTATCTAAAGCAGTAGGAGCAGTAGGTGGATATGTTGCAGGAAGTAAAGAACTTATAGATTGGTTAAAAGTTAGAGGACGCCCATTCTTATTCTCTACTTCATTAACTCCTGGTACAGCAGCAGCAGCTAAAAAATCTATTGAAATAATTTCATCTGAAAGTGAATTAGTAGAAAAATTATGGGATAATGCTAATTACTTCAAAGAGGGCTTGAAAAAATTAGGATATAATATAGGAGTTACAGAAACACCGATAGTTCCTGTTATTATTGGAGATGAAAATAAAACACAACAATTTTATCAAAAGCTACGTTCAGAAGGTGTTTATGCCAAATCTATAGTTTATCCAACTGTTCCATTAGGAACTGGTAGAGTTCGTAATATGATGCAAGCTGGCCATACAAAAGACATGTTAGATAAAGTTTTAGGGATATATGAAAAAATAGGAAAAGAACTAAATATAATATAGTAATGGTAGAAATTAAAAGGAGATTTATTATGAAAAAGGTATTAATAACAGGTGCATTAGGTCAAATAGGAAGTGAGTTAACTCTACGCCTAAGAGAAGAATTAGGGATTGATAATGTTGTTGCTACTGATATTCGTGTGAAAGAAAATAGCGAAGTAGTTGACAATGGTATATTTAAACTGTTAGATGTTATGGATTTTGACATATATTTAGAAATAGCTAAAGAATATGAAGTTGATTGTATTATACATCTATCAGCTTTACTTTCTGCAACTGCCGAAGAAAAACCAAAATTTGCTTGGTGTTTAAATATGAATGGATTACTTAATGGTTTAGAAGTTGCAAGAACTTGTAATACTCAATTTTTTGCTCCGTCTTCTATAGCAGCCTTTGGAGAAAGCAGCCCTAAAGATATGACTCCACAAGATACGGTAATGAAACCATCTACTATGTACGGAATTACTAAAGTATCAGGAGAGTTATTATGTGATTACTATCATAGTAAATTTGGTATAGATACTAGATCTGTAAGATTTCCAGGTTTGATTTCTCATAAAGAATTACCAGGTGGAGGAACTACAGATTATGCAGTGCATATATATTATGAAGCCCTTAAAACAGGTAAGTATACAAGTTTTATAGATAAAGGTACATATATGGATATGATGTATATGGATGATGCTGTATCTGCTATAATAGATCTTATGAATGCAGATAGTAGTAAACTAAAACATCGTAATTCATTTAATATAACAGCTATGAGTTTTGAACCAGAGGCAATAGCAGCATCTATTAGAAAATATATCCCAGATTTCACTATAGATTATGATGTTGATCCTATTAGGCAATCAATAGCTAGTAGTTGGCCTAACTCTATAGACGATAGCTGTGCTCGTGAAGAGTGGGGATTTGCGCCTAAATTTGATTTAGATGCAATGACTAAAGAAATGCTTGAACAGTTATCTAAAAAAATTAAAACTCCAGAGTTGGTTTAATTATTTTCTAAAATTTTATAAATAATATTTTTTACTTTAACAGTCTAGTAATTTTTACTAGACTGTTATTTGTTTAAGTATGCTCTAACTAAAAAATATTAGTAAAGAGAAATTTTTTAAAATTTTATAGTATAGGCTTATAGTAGTTAAAAATTATTTAATAAAGATGTAGACATATTTTTTAAAAGTATAGTTTATAGGCTACAAAAAAGGTGTTTTCTGAAAAAATTTCGAATTCGAAACAAAAGTATTGATTTTTTAGAAGAGGTAGTATATAATTATCTCGAATACGAAATAAAGGTGATGAAAATGAATAGAGTAGATAAATCATTAAAAACTTTCGTGGGACTTAAAAGACTATCTGCAGACTTAGAAAATGTTGTTCGTAATGATGTTAGCAAGTACAAGTTAAATGTTAATGAATTTGCAGTATTAGAATTACTTTATCACAAAGGACCAAAAACAATTCAGAAAATAAAAGAAACCATATTAGTAGCTAGTAGTAGTACTACTTATATCATAGATAAATTATCTGAGAAAAAATTGGTTTTTAGATACACTGATAGTAATGATAAAAGAATTTTTTATGTTGAGTTAACAGATGAAGGGAAAAAACTAATGAGAGAAGTTTTTCCTAAACATGCTGATGTTATAAACGACTATTTTTCTTGTTTAGATGAAGAAGAATTATCAAAGTTTCACGAATTAATAAAAAAAATAACAAGATATAAAAGTAAAAATTAATAAATAACTTTTATGTATTCAAAATAAATAAAAAATTTAAGGAGAAAATAAAATGGAAGCAATAAAAAGAATACATCACATAAGCGCAATAGTAGGAGGAGCTCAAGAAAATTTAGATTTCTACAGAGATATTTTAGGATTAAAATTAGTTAAGAAAACAGTAAACTTTGAAGATCCTAACGTATATCACTTATATTATTCAAATAAAAATGTAGATAATGGAACAATTATGACATTCTTCCCTTGGGAAAATGCTAAATTAGGAACAAAAGGAAGTGGTCAAGTAGGAAGAATAGCTTTTAGAATACCTAAAGATACTATAGGAGAATGGGAATTATACTTAGCTAATAGTGGAGTAGAAGTTGTTAGAACAAACTTATTTGGAAAAGAAACTCTAGAGTTCCAAGATCCACACACATTAGATTTAGCTTTAGTAGAAGCAGATGAAACAAGTGATAGTAGAGATATACTAGGATTCCACGGTTCTGTATTATTATCAAGTAATCCAGAAGGTACTGCAAAAACTCTAGCAGATAATTTAGGATTAGAAAAAATGGAAGATGTAGAAGGGCATTATTTATTTGAAACTGTTGGAGAAGAGCGTCATCAAATATTAATACCTAAAGAAGCGGTACCAGCAGGACGTTGGGGAGTAGGTACTGTACACCATATAGCTTTGTCTGTGCCTGATAGATTAGCTCATTTAGAATATCAAGAATATTTATTAAATAACAATTACAGAGTAACTGAAGTAAAAGACCGTAAATATTTCGAAGCGATATATATGAGAGAGCCAGGACATGTAATATTTGAATTTGCTACTGATTTACCAGGATTTGATGTCGATGAGCCATTTGAAACATTAGGAACAGAACTTAAATTACCAGCTCAATTTGAGGAATATAGAGAAAAAATAACTAAAAATTTACCACCTTTAAAATAAGGAGAATATATAGATGAAACAATTTTTATTAGAAGAATTAACACTTAAAGAAAGTTATAAATTACTTTCAGGAACTGTATTACCAAGACCTATAGCACTAGTTGCTACTTTACATGAAAATGATAAAGTTAATTTAGCACCTTTTAGCTTCTTTAATGTAGTAAGTAGTAATCCTGCTATACTATCTATAAGTGTTCAAAGAAAAGATGGAGTAATGAAAGATACAGCTAGAAATATATTGAAAAACAAAGACGCTGTATTACATATGGTAGATGAGGAGATATTAGAAGATGCTAATCAAACAGCAATAATCCTACCTATTAATGAAAGTGAAGTAGACCATACTAATTTTAGCTTAGTAGATTCAGAGTTTGTTATAACTCCTGGAATATCTCAAGCTAAAGTTAGATATGAAACGACTTTACATCAGCATATAGAAATAAAAAATAATGAAGGTATTACTACATCTGATTTCTTCTTATTAAAAGTTAAGGCTCTATATGTTTCAGAAAGTATTTATGAAAATACTTATATCCAAGTAGATAAGTTTAAACCTATAGCAAGATTAGCAGGAAATCACTATGCTAAAATGGGTGAAGAAATTAATTTAGAAAGACCATAAAAGGAGAAATTTATGCAACATATTTATAAACAAGGAAAATCTGATGCTCCTGTTCTAGTTTTACTTCATGGAACAGGAGGTAATGAGAATAGCTTAATGCAATTAGCACCTATTTTAAATGAAGATTCTAGTATTTTAAGTATTAGAGGAGAAGTAAATGAAAATGGAGCACTTCGATTTTTCAAGAGAAAAGCAGAAGGCATCTATGATGTGGAAGATTTGTTTTATAGAGGAAAATTGTTAAGAGAATTTATAGAAAAATGTTCACGAGAATATAATTTCTCTTTAGAAAATGTAGTTTTTGTAGGTTTTTCTAATGGTTCTAATATTGCTATTAATTTATTACTAGAACATAGTGATTATTTTAAAAAAGGTATACTTTTTGCTCCACTTTATCCATTAAACTCAGAAAATAATAATTTAGAAAGTACTAATATATTTATTTCTACTGGGAATAATGATCCTATTACACCTGTAAAAGAAAGTGATCATATTGAACAAATGTTTTTAGATAAGGGAGCTAGCGTTACAAGATTTTATGTAAATAGTCATGAAATAACTCCTCAATCTTTATCAGCTGCTAAAGAATGGTTAGAAAATCAATTTTAATATAATTGAAATACCAACTATACAGTAATTTTATCTGTATAGTTGGTATTTTTTTAATTATTATTTACAGTAGAATTAGTATTATTTAAACTATCTATATATTTATCTATATTAATTAAGAAATTGTAAAGCTCTTCTTTGTTAGATTCATCATCTTCTAAAGCTAATCTTATGAAATATAGATTTTCATTTATGTTTAATTTTTCTTCATTATTAACTGTAGTTAGTTTAGTATCTATTTTTGAAAGTAATTCAGTAGCTAGTTTACTATATTTTTCGTTTTCAACATTATTATTTTCAGGTTTGTCGCTACTGTTATCATCTCCAATAATGTTATTAATAATATTATCATCTAAACCTAATTCTTTTAATGTTTCTACAAATTTTTCTTTGTTTTCTTCAAGTGTGAATATAGGTTTACTAATATTAATGTTGCTTCCTAGTATACTTATTTTATTATCTTTATAGTTGAAATTGAAATAATTACCTTTTTCAGAATTAACAGTATTAATATCACTTTCTTGTATTTTGAATAATTTAGTAATGTATTTTATTTTTTCTTCTGAATCGTTATAAGTTATTTTATATTCATCTATATTTTTAACATTTTCTATTTTTTCTGGTAATGTTAGTTTTTCTGCTCTTGATGAACTGAATTCAATAAGATCTTTTAGATTGTTTAATATATCTTTATTTTCTTTTAGTTTTGTATAGTTATTATCAACACTTAAATTTGTATCGTTGTTATCGATATTATTATTAAGTTCTAATGCTAGTTTAACTTTGTTATTAACTAGTTCCGGTAGTATTGAATATACTTCTTTAGGTTTAAAGAATTTTGAATTTATGTCTAGTAACGATTTAGATATTTCATCTTTAGTATCATTGTTAACTTTATTACTATCTATATTTTTTAAGAAGTAATCAGCATACATCATAATGTTATTAGTATTACCATAAACTTTATTTATTTCTTTAACTAGATGATTTGTATATTCTATTTTATTAATGTTTGTACTATTGTTGTTTAGAGAATTAGTAATTATATTTTTGTTTACGCTAAATAAATTAAATATATTTTCTGATGTTTCTGTAATTAATTTTAATGTTTCATTATATTTTACAGTAGTTTCATCTGTATCGTTGATTTCTGGAGATATAGTTTTATAAATATACTTGTTAGCAAACGTATCTAGCATATTTTCGTAACCTTCAGTTGAATTATTAATAGTTGTATTTATTTTGTTTTTAAACTGCTCTAATTCTCGAATAATTCTACGATTTTCTTTATTATCTGTAATTAATTTATTTGTATCTTTTACAAGATTATCAACTTTTTTTAATACTTTATTTTTATCTAAATCACCTGCTACAAATCCACCTTGTATTTCTGGTAATTTATTTTTTAAGTATAAATCTTTTCCTTCTACAGATTTAATATTGATATAGTGATCATGATCGCCATGGTTAATTGCTAGTTTATTGCCTACAATTTTTATTTTATCTACAGGAATATCTGTACGTTTAGATAGTGCTAATAATTCATTTTCAAAATCAATTTCATCATCACCAGTTACTTCAGGAATAATAAGTTTATTTCTCGGTATTAAGTACGGATGAATATGTGAAGGATCGTATTCATGACTAGGTTCATTAAATTTAAAGAAGTTATCATTAACTTCTATCGCCTCAATAGGAACACCATAAGTTTTAGATATGTATTTTATCTTTTCTGTTAATTCTTTATCTTCTTCTGGATTACTTATATTTTTTGAAAGATCAATATCTTTAATTAATATAGTATGTTTATGATCATCATGAGGATATAAGAATGCTTTTCCTTCAGGTGTATCAATTGTTTCAATATCTAATTCAGATATATCAAGTTGTTTTGCTAAATATATTTTTTTTCTTGTTTCTTCTGATTGATTTGTATTACCTATTAAATCATCTAATTCATCAGTATCGTCACCTGGAAGAATAATATCGTCTATAGGTTTATTTGGATTTACTGGACCTATTAAGTCGTCAAATATATCATTTTCATTGTTTGTATTTTTTTCAAATATAGGTTCAAATATTTGGCTTTCTACTTTAGAATTTTCGTCAAAATTTTTCCAACCTACAAATCTATAACCTGTTTTAGTAAATGGTTGTGGATTTATATTAAGTTCTTTATATGTAGAATCTTTACGAACTAAATATGTAAATAATGTTCCTTTATTTTCGTCTATAACAAATGATGTAAGAATGTATTTATTAGTATCATAAGGTTTAGAAGTAGCACTTCCTTTAGGACCTGGAACGCCATGTTCGTAAGGATTATTTAATTCTTCTTTAGAATTAAGTCTATAAGTACCTATAAGTTTATCAGTTGTTCCAAATCTTGGAATCATAATAGTAGTGTAGGCATTAGAGTTTATATTATCTTCATAAGAATTAACCCATTCTACAAATTCATAATTGTTGTATGCTATTACTTTAGGTTTTTCCAAGCCTAATTCTGTAAGTTTTTTCCATGACATATCATTTCTTACAAAGTAAGATATGTTTCTTAAATTTTTACCATCTTGCTCAAAGTATCCAAGATTATCAAAAATTTGGAATGATAGTGTTGCATAATCCGATATATGATAAGGTTCTGTATACTTTTTATTTTCTAAACCTAAACCATAAGGTCCCATTATAGAAGGTGAGTTCTTATATTTTTCATCTCTTATATTCGCATAAAAGTTTCTATCTGTAACAAAACCATCGCTTGGGATACCACCACTCCAGTTTTTAAAATAAAATCCTTTTTCGACATTTAGTTCAGGGAATTTAATATTAGTTTCATTCCAATTAACATTTTTACGAACTAGGTATGCAACATAATCAACATTTTTTCCACCTAATTTTAATGTTGAATCTATTTTTTCACCTTTTAGTTTATTTATAAAGAATCCTACAGTTCTAAAGTTATGAATATCTTTTACTTTATCTTTAAATTCAGGATGATTTTTTAATAATGTTTTTCTATCGAATAGTTCTTTTCTATTTTTAATTTCGAAAGGACCTATTATTGTAGTTTCTTCAATACTTGGGTCTGTATCTGGCTCCTCATAAACGTCAGGTCTATCACCAGTAATAGGTTTATTTATATCTATAGCTTCTGAATGATAGTGTCCAACGTGAGGATAAATAATCATATTATCTTTTTCGAAAACTTTTATTTTTTCAGGGGTTACACCATCTTTAGAATATTTTTCTACTATTTGTTTTACTCGAGATTTAGCTAATTCAGATAATTTATCGCTGTTTCCTAGTAAAAAGTTTTCTTCTTCATTATTTTCTTCGTTGTTAGTATCATTGTTGTTATTATCTAAATTGTTGTCTACCTTAATATCATCTAGTAATAATGTAGTTTCTTTATTATCTTTTATAAAGGTCAATGCTTTTCCTTTTTTAGTATCAACTACTTTAATATGTTCTTTTTGGATTTTTTCTTTTTTGGCTAGATATTGTTTTTTATTTTCTATATTTTGTAAGTAGTTTTTATACTCGATTTCTGCTAATTTTAAATGTTCTTTAGGAATAAGGTATTTCCATTTAGAATCAAATATTTGATAGTAAAATACTGGATGGTAATGTCCGCTATGATTTACTAAAAGCATATTTTTAGCATAAGACACTATGTTGTTACCATCAAATAAAAAGTTATCGCTAGTAGGGAAATCTACACCTGCAAATTTAATTTTTTCTTTAGGTAAGTCTAATATATTTATATTTTCTGTTGGTTTGTTAATATTATTATTGTTAGGTAATAAACCATTACCTGTTATATTATCATTAATGATATTATTTTTATTAATATTTTCGATAATATCTTTTCTTATTTTGTTTTTAGGTATGTAATGATAGTGATCTCCATGTTTAACAGTATATCCGTTCTCATCTTCTGCTACAACATCATTAGGATTAAATACATATCCATCACCATGACCTTCATTAGTATTATTGTTATTGATGCTAGGATTATTTTGGTTAGAAGATATAATGCTATTTATTCTATCTATATTATCTGAAGAATTAGGTATTAAATATGACCATTTAGTATTTTTAAGGTCTTCAAAAAGTATTACATGAGAATGTCCATTATGATTTACAATAAGTCCATTAGCTGTTTTGCCAACTATTTGTCCCTCACTACTAAATAAAAATCCATCACTAGTAGGGTAATCAATACCAGCTACTCCTGATTTATTTTCGTTAGTATCGCTTGTTGATTTATGTTCATGTTCATGAATTTCATTATTTTTTGTTAATTTTTCCGCTTCTTCTCTTGTGACAATATTTGTTTGTGTTACGTTCTCTTTTGGATAGTAGAAGAATTTTCCATTTACTTTTATTATATAGCCTTGAGCTACTTCATATAAAATATCTTCTTTATTTAATTTGTAATTTTTATCTTTTAATAAAGTAGAATCTAAAAATTTTGCGTTGTATGGAATTATACCTTTTTCTAAATGAGTATGGTCACCATGAACGCTAACGTATCCATCTTCTGTAATCTCTGCAACTACAACATTATTCTTTTTATCACTATAATTTATTCTTTCTTCATTTTTGTTACTTTTATTTACATTTATATTAGAAATATTTTTGTTATCTTTTGTTGCAATTTGATATGTTCCAATTCCTAATAGTGCTACAGAAATAGCACTAGCGGAAATTATGGTTAATTTTTTCTTTTCCATAGTTCCTCCTAAATAATAATAATTACGATTTATAATTATATCACTACACGTGTCATTTGTAAATAGTAATCATTTTGATTTGTTCTTTTTAATCTACTTTTATGTTTATAATATAGTATAATTAAAATGAAAAAAATTTATGATTAGGTGGAATTCAAATATGACAAAATTTGATAGTAGCAAAGTAGTGGACGTTAATTATTTAAAAAGTGTTAGAGATAATAATAATGTTGTAGTTATTGATGCTCGAGGAAATATGCTGGAAGATGGCAGTTTAATGTATGATAGAGCAATAGTTTTAGATTGGACGGATATAAGTTTATTAGGAGAGTTTGGTGGAGAAGATTTAGGTAAGTTGCTATCTAAAACTAACTATAAAGAAATATTTAGTATGTTAAATATAGATGATGAAACAGAAGTTCTAGCATACGGATTTACAATGCCAGAAGCAGGTTTTGGTGATGAGGGTAGAATAATTTATACATTTGAATATGCAGGATTAAAAAATGTTAAATTAATAGATGGTGGATATAAACATATAGAAGAATTAGGATTTAATAAAAAATATAATAAAGAATTAGATAGAATTGATTTTTCTTCCATAAATAGAGTAGAAGCAAAGGATAATAAAAAAGCTATATTTACAGATGAACTTCTAAATTTAGTAGGTAATAAAGATATTCAAATTATAGATACTAGATTAGCGGTTGAATATAATGGTAGAGTTATATACGGAGAAAATAAAGCAGGTCATATTAAAGGAGCATTATCATTACCTTTTAATAGTTTAGTAGATGCTAACGGTCTTTTAAAATCTAAAGATGAAATTTCAGCTTATTTATTAGAGTTAGGTATTGATAAAAATAAAACACAGATAACATATTGCACTACAGGTGTTAGAGCATCTTATATTGTCGTTATAATGGAAGAATTAGGTTATAAAGTTAGAAATTATGAGCCATCTTTTGCAAGATATGCTAATGTAGGAGAAGTAGAAGTTTAAAGGGAGAGTTATTAATGTTAATAATAAGAGAAGCAAAAAATACAGATTTAAAGGTTTTAGAAGGACTATATGAATTTTTAGTGTCGCTAGAATTAGATATTATAAAAGAAGTAGGAAATGATAAATTTTTAGATATACTAAAAGAATGTTTCTTGTCCGAAAAAGATAGATTTAGCCATAAATATTGCAAAGTTGTAGAAGAAAATGATAATATACTAGGCTTTTCTTTTAGTTATTTTTATGATGATGTAGAAATAGCTAAAAATTATTGGTTTAATTATATTATAAATAAATACTCTTTAACGAAAAATTCGATTATATTTGATTATGATGAAGCATTAGAACAAGAATTTTACCTAGATACACTGTATGTATTTTCAGAAGCTAGAGGTAAGGGTATTGGTACGTTATTACTTAAAGATTTTTCTAATCAAGACTATGATATTAAAAGTTTAAACGTAGCACAAAGTAATTCTGGTGCTAAAAAACTTTATGCAAGTTTTGGTTTTGTTGATAATGGCGAAATATGGATAGGTCATGAAAATTATGATCATATGATTTTAAAAAGATAGTTTATAAAACATTTTCAACTATATTTATTTATGATAGAATAATATAGTAATGAAAATTGAAATTAAGTTTTACATATAATAAACGTATAACAATTCTAATTATTCATTACTTATGTAGTAAACAAATACTATAATTTTATAAGAGAAAATATAAATATTAAAATTAGGAGGATATAATGACTGAATTATTAAGAAAAGACGTAAAATTAGAAAATACTTGGGATTTAACTTCTATATTCAAAACTGATGAAGATTTTTGGACAGTTTTTAAAGAAGCAGAAGAAGATATATCAAAAATATCAGAAAATCAAAATAAAATAAATAAAAGTGCTAAAGATTTATTAGAAGTTTTAAAAGAATTAGAACGCCAAGAGCTTAGAATAGAAACATTATATGTTTATGCTCATTTATTAAATGATCAAGATACTACAGAAGCAAAATATAAAGAAATGTATTCAAAAACTTATGATTTATATTTAAGAATTTCTACAGAATGGTCGTTTCTAACACCAGAACTTATGGAAATGGATGAAGATCTTCTTAATTCATATTTAGAAGAATTAGAAGAGTTAAAAGTATATAAATTTTATATAGAAAAAATTAATACAGCACGACCACACACTTTAGATAAAGAATCTGAAAGATTGATTGCTATGGCAGGTAGTGCTTTATCAGCAAGTTCAGAAACATTCTCGGCATTAAATAATACAGATGTAAAATTTGATGATGTAGAAGATAAAGATGGGAACAAATTACCTTTAAATCATGGAACGTATGGATTATATATGGAAAGTAAAGATAGAGTATTAAGAAAAAATACTTTTAATTCTATGTACAAATATTATTCATCTCACATAAATACACTTGCATCTACAATTTCGGGTAATGTAAAATCTAAAAAATATTATGCAGATACTCACAATTATAAATCAACAAGACATATGGCTTTATCTAACAACCATATTCCTGAAGAAATATATGATAATTTAGTGGATACTGTAAATAAAAACTTAAATGTTCTACACAAATATCACAGATTACAGAAAAAAGTATTTGGATTTGAAGAATTAAGACTTTATGATAGAAGTATTTCTATGATAGAAGGAGAAGCTCCTAAATTTGATTTTGAACAAGCAAAAGAAATGGTTTTAGAAGCTGTTAAACCTATGGGTGAAAAGTATGTTGATGATATGAAATTAGCATTCGATGAACGTTGGATAGATATTGAACCAAATAAAGGTAAACGCTCAGGAGCATATTCATCTGGAGGATATAATACCAAACCATACATACTATTAAACTATGATAATACTCTAAACTATGTATTTACTTTAATACACGAATTAGGTCATTCAATGCATTCTTACTATACACGTCAGTATCAACCACAAACTTACGGAAGCTATTCTATATTCTTAGCAGAGGTTGCTTCTACTTGTAACGAGGCATTACTTTCAGACTATTTATACAAAAAATTTGAAAAAGAAAATAACAAAGAAGCCATGCTATTGGTTCTAAACCAAGAACTTACAGGTTATGTTAGTACTCTATTTAGACAAGTAATGTTTGCTGAATTTGAGCATTTAATGCATAAAACTGTACAAGAAGGAGGGGTATTAACTTCAGAATATCTTAATGAAAAGTATTTAGAACTAGTTAAGAAATATCATGGGGATGCCTTTACTTATGATGAAGAAATAAAAAATGAATGGTCAAGAGTACCACATTTCTACTATAATTACTACGTTTATCAATATGCTACAGGTTTTTCTGCAGCTCAAGCATTATCTAGCTTAATACTAGAAGATAGTAAGAATGCAGAAATATACATAAATGAATTTTTAGCAAAAGGAAATTCAAACTATCCTATAAACATATTAAAAAATGCTGGTGTTGATATGTCTAAATCAGATTCTATAGAAAGAGCAATAGCAGATTTTGATAAAAAAATAGATGAATTTGAAAGATTATATTTTGAAAATAAATAATTAAAATAAAAGGATTGAATTTCTCAATCCTTTTTAATTTTGCATGTACTAAAACAGTTGCTATAATGGTATTTTTATAACAACACTAAAAATTAAATAAATATATTATCAAAATATAACGTGTTAAATTGATTAATAGTGCTATTTTTACCGTAAAAAAACAAATAATTTAACATATTCAACATTAAAATAAACTATGATAAATTATTTTTTGCCGTGTGTACTATAATATTTTATTTTTCTGTAACAAAAAAATAAGTATCTTTGTTGTTGTGTTTATCAAGTGTGTAAACGTATTTTTAAAAGTAAAAAGTCATCTGTTTTAAAATGTAATTTTATAAAAAAGAAAGTTAAAGATAAAAAATTTTCTATCTAAATATTATGGTTTATTTTGTTGACTTTTACTTGTAAACATTGTATAGTAGTTAATGTAAAACGATTTATAAAATACTTTATACATATAATTTGGAGGTTATGTATGGTGAAATCATCAAAAGATTTAACAAAAAAAGAGCATTTAGAAATGTATGAACTAATGCTATTAATAAGAGACTTTGATATGGAGTTAAGTAAGCTTTATGCACGAGGTCTAGTTCATGGTATGACTCACTACTCTGTTGGTGAAGAAGCAGCAAACGTTGGAGCAATATATCCTTTACGTAAAGAAGATTTAATGTTCTCTAACCACCGTGGACACGGACAAACAATTGCAAAAGGTGTAGAGATTGATCGTATGATGGCTGAAATTCTTGGTAAAGAAACAGGTCAATGTAAAGGTCGTGGTGGAAGTATGCACATTTATGACTTAGCTAATGGTAACATGGGATGTAACGGTATCGTTGGTGGAGGACATGGATTAAGTACAGGTGCTGCACTTACTCAAAAAATGAAAAAAACGGACAACGTAGTTATATGCTGTATGGGAGATGGAGCTACTAACGAAGGAAGTTTCCACGAATGTTTAAATATGGCATCTAACTGGGATTTACCACTAATATTCTACGTAATTAATAATAAATATGGTATTTCTATGGCTCAAGAAAGATGTATGCGTGTAGAAAAAATTACAGAAAGAGCTGCATCATATAGAATTAAATCAGTTTATATTGAAGATGGAAACGACTTATTAGCAGTATACGATGGTATGCAAGAAGCTATTGAGCATGCAAGAAGCGGAAAAGGTCCAGTTTTAGTTGAAGCAGTATCTTATAGATGGTTTGGACACTCAGCATCTGACGCTGGGAAATACCGTAGTCGTGAAGAAGTAGCTGAATGGAAGCTAAAAGATCCTAATGCTAGATATAGAAAATATCTATTAGAAAATGGTATTGCTACTGAAGAAGAATTAGTTGCTTTAGAAGAATCATCAAGAGCAATAATAGATGATGCAGTAGAATTTGCAAAAGAATCACCATTTGCAGATCCAAAAATAGCATTTGAAGATAACTACGCAGATTAATAATATATTTTTAAAAGAATTATAAAAAATTAGGAGAATAAATAGTTATGGTAAAAGAAACTAAAATTATGACAGTACGTGAAGCTATAAAAGAAGCTATGTCAGAAGAGATGCGTGCTGATGAAACAGTATTTCTTATGGGAGAAGATGTAGGTATATTTGGAGGAGACTTTGGAACTACAGTAGGTATGTTAGAAGAGTTTGGACCAGATAGAGTTATTGATACACCAATAAGTGAAGCAGCTATAGCAGGAGCAGCAGCAGGAGCAGCTTCTACAGGGATGCGCCCTATAGTAGATATAACATTTATGGATTTCGTAACAATAGCAATGGATGCTATTGTTAACCAAGCAGCTCCTATGCGTTATATGCTTGGAGGAGAAGTTCAAGTTCCTGTAGTTTATCGTTGTGCTTCAGGATCAGGAACAGGAGCAGCAGCTCAACACTGTAAAGCATTAGAAGCATGGTTCTGCCACATTCCTGGATTAAAAGTAGTAGCACCAGGAACACCTAACGATATATATGGTATCTTAAAAGCTTCTATTCGTGATAACAACCCTGTAATATATATTGAGCCAAAAGCTTTATTTGGACGAAAAGGTGAAGTTAAAGTTGGAGAAATAGTACCTATAGGTAAAGGTGAAGTTAAAGCAGAAGGAAAACATATAACATTAGTTTCTTGGGGAAGAATGTTAGAAAGAAGTTTACAAGCTGCTGAAGAACTAAAATCAGAAGGAATAGAGGTAGAAGTAGTTGACCCAATTACTTTAGTACCATTAGATACAGAAATAATAATTAAATCTGTTAAGAAAACAGGAAAATTAGCAATTTGTCACGATTCATTTAAAACAGGTGGATTCGGTGGAGAAATAGCTGCTAGAATAGCTGAAAGTGATGCTTTTGATTTCTTAGACAGTCCAATTTATCGTATTGCAGGAGCTGACACAAATATTCCATCTGCTAAAAACTTAGAGAACGTTGTTGTACCAGATGTTGAAGATATCAAAGCTACACTTAGAAAAGCAGTAAACAAAAAATAAAAATCTTTAACGAAGGAAGTGAGAAAAAAGATGGCAGTAGAAGTAATTATGCCAAAAGCCGGAAGCGAAATGGAAGAAGGCGAAATCGTACAATGGTTTAAAAAAGAAGGCGATGAAGTAAAAGAAGGAGAAGTCCTATTAGAAATAGTTACTGATAAAGTAAATATGGAAGTAGAAGCAGAAGCAAGTGGGACTTTATTAAAAATATTAGCACAACCAGGTGATGTTGTACCTGTAGTAGAAACAATAGCTTGGATTGGTAGCCCTGGTGAAGAAATATCATCTTCAACGGGAGCAAAAGAAGTTGCAGAAACTGTTGTTGAGAAAAAAGTTGACCACACACCAGTTAAAGAAATTGAAAAAATTGATTATTCTGGATTAAGAGCAACACCAGCAGCAAGAGCATATGCAAGAGAAAAATCTATAGATTTATCAAAAGTTCCAGGAAGTGGAGCTAAAGGTAGAGTACATTTAGAAGATGTAATTTCTTATAAATTACATGATAAAGTTAAAATTTCTCCTCTAGCTGAAAGAATAGCTGAACTAGAAGGAATTAGCATTAAGTCTATCGTAGGTACAGGACCAAACGGTAAGATTATGAAAGAAGATGTTATGGCTGTAATTTCAGGAGAGAAGAAAGAAGTTAAAAAACCAGTTGCTGAAGTTAAAGAAGCAGTTGTTAAGAAAGCAGAAAAAGCTCCTAACGAAAATAAATGGGGAGTTGTTGAAACAGTACCTATGTCACCAATGCGTAAAGTTATATCTAAGCGTATGAGCGAATCATACTTCTCAGCACCTACATTTGTAGTGAACGTAGAAGTAGATATGACTGAATTACTTGCTTTACGTAAAAAAGTTCTTGATTCTATAATGCAAGAAACAGGTAAAAAAGCAACAGTTACTGATTTTATTTCATTAGCAGTTATAAAATCATTAATGAAACATCCATATGTAAATGCATCTTTATCAAAAGATGAAAAAGAAATGTATTTACATCACTATGTAAACTTATCAATAGCAGTAGGTATGGACAGTGGATTAGTAGTTCCTGTAATTAAAGGAGCAGATAAGATGAGTCTTAAAGAGTTAGTTGTTGCTTCTAAAGAAATTACAACTAAAGCATTAGAAGGTAAATTAAAACCTGATGAAATGGCTGATTCAACGTTCACAATAAGTAACCTTGGAATGTACGGAGTACACAGCTTTGTACCAATTATAAATCAACCAAACACAGCTATTTTAGGAGTTAGTGCAACTCAAGAGAAACCAGTTGTTAGAAATGGTGAAATAGTAATTAAACCAATAATGATGTTAACATTAACTGCAGACCATAGAGTTGTTGATGGATTAGAAGGAGCTAAATTCATGCAAACTCTGAAAAATGCTATTGAAAATCCAATATCATTATTAATATAATTATGTTACAATAAAATAATAAAAATAAAGTATAAGGAAGTGAAAATAATGGCAGTAGAAGTAATTATGCCAAAAGCCGGAAGCGAAATGGAAGAAGGCGAAATCGTACAATGGTTTAAACAAGAAGGTGACGAAGTAAAAGAAGGTGAAGTTTTACTAGAAATCGTTACAGATAAAGTAAACATGGAAGTAGAAGCAGAAGCAAGTGGAACATTACTTAAAATTCTTCACAAAGCAGGAGAAGTAGTTCCTGTTGTTCAAACAATAGCTTGGATAGGAAAAGCAGGAGAAGAAATTCCTGGAGAAACTTCTTCAGCTACAGAAGTTGCTAAAGAAGTAGTTGCAGAAGTAGCAAGCGATGTAAAAGTTCCTACAACTAAAGAAGAGGATAAATTACCACAAAGAGAACGTCAAGGAGAATTTGATGTATGTGTTATTGGTGGTGGACCAGCAGGTTATGTTGCAGCAATTAAATCAGCACAATTAGGCGGTAAAGTAGCTTTAGTTGAAAGTCGCGAATTAGGAGGAACATGCTTAAATAGAGGATGTATTCCAACTAAGACTTTCTTACACAATGCAGAAATAATTAACCACATAAAATCAGCACGTGATCGTGGTATTAAACTTGTAAATGATGCATTTTCTGTAGATATGGAAAAAACTGTAGATGTTAAAAATAAAGTTTCTAAAACTTTATCAGGAGGAGTTGCAGGGCTTCTTAAATCATACGGTGTTAAAGTTTACAACGGTGTTGGTAAATTAACAGCAGACAAAAAAGTATTAGTAAATGATACTGAAACTATAGACGCAGATAGAATAATTCTTGCAGGTGGATCTAAAGTAAGTAGAATAAATATTCCTGGAATGGATAACGAAAAAGTTTTAACAAGTGATGAAATCCTTGATATTACAGAATTACCATCAAGAATGGTTGTAATAGGAGGAGGAGTTATAGGGTCTGAATTAGGTCAAGCATTTGCAACATTTGGAACTAAAGTTACAATAGTTGAAATGGCTGATAGATTAATAGCTAATATGGATAAAGATGCTTCAGCATTACTTGAGAAAAAATTCAAACAACAAGGAATAGAAGTTCTTACAGGTTCTAAATTATTAGAAATCAAAGATAATGGACGTGACTTAACTGTTAAGATAGAAGGTAAAGCTGATATAGTAGCAGATAGAGTACTATTATCTATAGGACGTGTACCAGATAATGAATGTCTAGGTGAATTAGCAGATAAATTTGAAATGGAACGTGGACGTGTTAAAGTTGACGAGTACATGGAAACTTCAGTTCCAGGAATTTATGCTCCAGGAGATATAAACGGAACTAAGATGTTAGCTCATGCAGCATTCAAGATGGGAGAAGTAGCAGCTGAAAATGCTATGGGACACAATAAAAAAGTTGATCTTAAATCTACACCAGCAGCTATTTACACACATCCAGAAATAGCTATGGTAGGTTTAACTGAAGAACAAGCTCGTGAAAAATATGATATCAAGATTGGTAGATTCAATTTTGGAGCTAATGGACGTTCTCTAGCATCAAATCAAGGAGAAGGATTTGTTAAAGTTATAATGGATACTAAATATAGAGAAATATTAGGTATTCATATAGCAGGACCTGTAGCTGCAGAATTAATTAACGAAGGATCTACACTTATCCAAACAGAAATGACTATAGATGATGTTATGGACATTATTCATGGACATCCTACTTATGCTGAAGCTTTATATGAGGCTATGGCAGACTGTATAGATATGTGTATCCATGCACCTAAAAAGAAAAAATAATAAGTTATAGCTAAAAGGCTTGTAAATATTTACAAGCCTTTTTTTATATGAAATATTGTTAAATTAAATATGATAATAAAAAAATTTTTAAAAAATAACCTATAAAAAGAAAACGTAAACAATTAAATTTTTGATTATTTTGTTGATAACGTTTGAAAAATGATTATTTTTTACAAATATTTACATTGTTTTTCTATGAATAAAAGTATTGACATTTAGTTATTTTAAGCTATAATATGTATTAAGAAAGTCAACTTATATATACAAATTTAAAAGGAGATTTATATGGCTAAATATAAAAATGAAGTTCAAGAACTGCTTAAAGAGATAGGTGGTTCGGAAAATGTAGCTTCAGTTACACATTGTGCTACAAGAATGAGATTTGTTTTAAATGATATATCTAAAGCAAATGTAGAAAAAATTGAAAAAATAGGAGTTGTAAAAGGTACTTTTACACAAGCAGGGCAATTCCAAGTAATAATAGGAAATGATGTAGCAGTGTTTTATAACGATTTTTTAGCTGCATCTGGTAGTCCAGCAGCATCTAAAGATGATGTAAAAAAAGCAGCTAAAAAGAATCAAAGTCTTATTCAAAGATTAATGGCTACTTTAGCAGAAATATTTACACCACTACTACCTGCTATTATAGCCGGAGGTTTAATATTAGGGTTCCGTAATATTTTAGAGGGGGTACCATTTAGTGCATTAGATGGTAAAACTATTGTTGAAGTGTCACAATTTTGGAATGGAGTTAACTTATTCTTATGGTTACCAGGTGAAGCTATTTTCCATTTCTTACCAGTAGGTATAGTATGGAGTGTAACTAAGAAAATGGGTACATCACAGATTCTTGGTATAGTGTTAGGTATAACTTTAGTATCACCTCAACTACTTAATGCCTATGCTTATTCTAAATCTGCAGCAGATGGTACAATTCCTTTCTGGGATTTTGGATACTTCACAGTTGAGATGGTTGGATATCAAGCACAGGTAATACCTGCAATGTTAGCAGGGTTTACACTAGCTTATTTAGAAATATGGTTAAGAAAGTGGATACCTAATGCAATATCTATGATTTTTGTTCCTTTCTTTGCCTTAATACCAACAATAATATTAGCACATACTATATTAGGACCAGTTGGTTGGCAAATAGGACAATGGATATCAGCAGTTGTATTTGCAGGATTAACAGGACCGTTTAAATGGTTATTCGGTGCAATTTTTGGTGCGTTTTATGCTCCATTAGTAATAACAGGATTACACCATATGTCAAATGCTATTGATTTCCAGTTAATAGCAGATTTTGGGGGAACACAACTTTGGCCGATGATAGCATTATCTAATATTGCTCAAGGATCAGCAGTTTGGGCTATATGGTGGATGCACAGAGGTAATAAAGAAGAAGAGCAAGTTTCTATACCAGCGGCTATTTCTTGTTATTTAGGAGTTACAGAACCAGCAATGTTTGGTATTAATTTAAAATATGTTTATCCATTCATAGCAGCTATGATAGGATCAAGTTTAGCAGGATTAGTAAGTACGCTGTCTAATGTTGCAGCTAACTCTATAGGGGTTGGCGGTATACCAGGATTTTTAGTAATAAAACCTAACTCTATATTAATGTTTATAATATGTATGCTTATAGCGGCTGTTGTTGCATTTACACTGACAGTAATATTTGAGAAGAAAAGATTGTTTGTGAGTAAAAAATAAACTATAAAAGAGGAATTAAAATGTACAATTTTAAAGATAAAGTAATTTATCAACTATACCCCAAATCATTTAAAGATGCGAATAACGACGGTGTTGGAGATATAAGGGGTATTATTGAAAAAATTCCTTATCTTGCCAATTTAGGAATAGATATGATTTGGCTAAATCCAATGTATAAGTCTCCACAAAAAGATAATGGTTACGATATATCCGATTATAAATCAATAGATCCAATATTTGGAACAATGGAAGATTTTGAAGAAATGGTAGAAGTTGCAAGGAAATATAATATTGATTTTATGTTAGATATGGTTTTCAACCATACTTCTATAGAGCATGAATGGTTTCAAAAAGCATTATCAGGAGATAAAAAATATCAAGATTACTATATAATAAGAGATGCAAAATCTAATGGAGATAAACCTACAAATTGGCTTTCAAAATTTGGAGGTCCTGCATGGGAAAAGTTTGGTAATACAGATAAATATTACTTGCATTTATATGATGTTACACAAGCAGACTTAAATTGGAGAAATCCAGAAGTTAGAGAAGAATTAATCGATATTGTAAATTTTTGGCTGAAAAAGGGAGTCAAAGGTTTTAGATTTGATGTATTAAACGTAATAGGAAAAGATGAAGTTTTAATTGACAGTACAGGTGATTCTGCACAAGAAAAATCATTATACACAGATAAACCTGTAGTTCATGAATATATAAAATTATTAAATAACAAAAGTTTTGGAAATGATAAGAATATAATTACTGTTGGAGAAATGTCATCTACAAATATAGAAAATGGAATATTGTATACTAATCCTTCTAGAGAAGAATTAAGTATGATTTTTAGCTTCCATCATTTAAAAGTAGATTATGACAACGGAGAGAAATGGTCTAAAGTACCATTTGATTTTGAAGAATTAAAAAAATTACTAAATGATTGGCAAGAAGGAATGTCAAATGGAGATGGGTGGAATGCATTATTTTGGAATAATCACGACCAACCACGTTCTAATTCAAGGTTTGGAGATGTAAAAAAATATCCTTATGAATCTGCAACTATGTTAGCTCAAACATTACATCTTCTAAGAGGAACTCCTTATATTTATCAAGGAGAAGAAATAGGGATGACAAATCCTAGCTTTGATAATATAGATGATTATGTAGATATAGAAACGCATAATGCATATAAAGAATTGCTAGAAAAATCAGTAGATAAAGATACTGCTTTAGAATATATAAAAGAAAAATCAAGAGATAATAGTAGAACGCCTATGCAATGGGATAATACAGCAAATGCAGGTTTTTCAAAAGTTAAACCTTGGTTAAAGGTAGCTAATAACTATAAAGAAATAAATGTCCAAAGAGAATTAGATACAGGAAAAATATTTAATTACTATAAAAAACTAATTAAACTAAGAAAAGATTATAAGGTAATTTCAGAAGGTACTTATAGAGGAATTCAACTAGATAATAAATACATCTATTCTTATATTAGAGAATATGAAGGTCAAAAATTATTAGTTTTAAATAACTTTTATGGGGAAAATGCTAAAATAGACTTGTCTAAAGAAAATTTAGATTTCAATAATTATTCTGTTTTAATAGGTAATTATGAAAATAGTAATATTAGTTCGGTAATTGAATTAAAACCTTATGAAACAATAGCAATATTATTAAAGTAATTGTAATTATATAAAATAAGTAACTTATTATTTTTGAATTTAATGGTATTTATGATAAAATTAGTCTGTTGGAGGTGGTATTTATGAAAAAATTTCATGAAATTTATTTAGATATAAAAAGTAAAATAGAAAAAGGAGTATATGGAAAAGATAGTTTATTACCAGGAGAAAATAAATTAGCTGAAGAATATAGCGTTTCTAGAGAAACTATTAGAAAAAGTCTTAGGTTATTATTGGAAAATGGATATATACAAAAAAAACAGGGAAAAGGTTCAATAGTTTTAGACATACATAAATATAGCTTGCCTGTTACTGGTTTAGTTAGTTTTAAAGAATTAAAAGAGTCTCAGAATATAGAAACTACTACGGAAATAGTAAAAAACGAAATAGTAAAAGCACCTAAATTTTTGGTTGATTTGGGGTTAGTTGATGCAGAAGAAAAAATGATATACTTAGTTAGAAAACGTATAATTGATAAAGAATCAGTCATATTAGATAAAGATTATATAAATTGTAATATTGTAAAGAAACTACCTAATAAAAAAATGAAACTTTCTATGTATGATTATTTAGAAAATGAACTTAATATAAATATTGCTTATGCTAAAAAAAATGTTTATATAGAAAAAGTAACTCAAGAAGATATTAATTTGCTAGATGTAAAAGATTATAGATATGTAGTTGTAGTAAAAAGTGAGATATATACAGAAGACGCTGAATTTTTACATTATACAGAAAGTAGACATAGACTTGATAAGTTTCAATTTACTGAATTTGCAAGAAGACAAAAAAGCTAGAAATTCACGTAGTTCTCTATTTTTTAATATGTTTAATAATTATTAGGATTAAACTATTCATAAATATTATTTTAATTCTAATAATTATTTATATATATTTTAAAATATTTAAAAAAGTTATTGACAAAAGACACTTAAAGTGATAATATATTTTTTGTGAGTATTTTTATACTCTTTTTGAAGCTGAAAGGCTTAAATTTTTTGTTTTAAAAATGAACCACCTGGATGTGTGGGACAATTAATCAATATTTAAATGAAGAAAGGAGGAATTCTAGGAATGCCTACTATTAACCAATTAGTTCGTAAACCTCGTAAATCAAAAGTTGTAAAATCAGATTCACCAGCTCTTAACAAGGGTTACAACTCTCAAAGAAAGAAAGAAACTAACATTTCTTCTCCACAAAAAAGAGGAGTTTGTACTCGTGTTGGGACAATGACACCTAAAAAACCAAACTCAGCTTTACGTAAATATGCCCGTGTACGTTTATCAAACCAAATAGAAGTTACAGCATATATCCCAGGTATCGGACACAACTTACAAGAACACAGTGTTGTACTTATTCGTGGAGGACGTGTTAAAGACTTACCAGGGGTACGTTATCACATTATTCGTGGTGCATTAGATACTGCAGGTGTTAACAACCGTATGCAAGGACGTTCTCTATATGGAGCTAAAAAACCAAAAGAGAAAAAATAATAACTAAAAATAAATTTGATAAAATATGCGAAAGGAGGCAACATAATGCCACGTAAAGGTCCAGTAGCAAAACGTGATGTTTTGCCAGATCCAATTTATAACTCAAAATTAGTTACAAAATTGATAAATAAATTAATGTTAGATGGAAAACGCGGTACAGCACAAAGAATTTTATATTCTGCGTTTGACATCGTAAAAGAAAAATCAGGGCGTGAGGCTATTGAAGTTTTTGATGAAGCTTTAAATAACATAATGCCAGTTCTAGAAGTACGTGCTCGTCGTGTTGGTGGTTCTAACTACCAAGTACCAGTAGAAGTACGTGCAGATAGAAGAATAACTTTAGGTTTACGTTGGTTAGTTAACTATTCTCGTTTAAGAGGAGAAAAAACTATGGAACAACGTTTAGCTAATGAAATATTAGATGCAGCAAACAATTCAGGATCAGCTGTTAAGAAACGTGAAGATACTCACAAAATGGCTGAAGCTAACAAAGCATTTGCTCACTATCGTTGGTAATTTAAATGTGAATATATCAAGCTATTTTTGTAGCTTGACTTTTTCACTATATACTAAGAAAATTATTTAATTAATATGAAAGGAGAAAAATGACTCATGACTAGAGCGTTTTCTTTAAAAGATACTCGTAACATTGGTATCATGGCTCACATCGATGCGGGGAAAACTACTACGACTGAACGTGTACTATTTTATACAGGAAAAATTCATAAAATAGGAGAAACTCACGAAGGTGCATCACAAATGGACTGGATGGAGCAAGAACAAGAGCGTGGTATTACAATTACTTCTGCTGCAACTACAGCAGAATGGAATAATAACCGTATCAATATAATAGATACTCCAGGACACGTGGACTTCACTGTAGAAGTTGAACGTTCACTACGTGTACTAGACGGAGCAGTAGCAGTACTTGATGCTCAATCAGGTGTTGAACCTCAAACTGAAACAGTTTGGCGTCAAGCTACAACTTATGGAGTTCCTCGTATAGTTTTCATTAACAAAATGGATAAAACTGGAGCAGATTTCTTCTACTCAGTAGGAACTTTACACGATCGTTTACAAGCTAATGCACACCCAATTCAAATACCTATCGGTGCTGAAGAAAACTTCGAAGCTGTAATAGACTTATTAGAAATGAAAGCTATCTACAACGAAGGAACAAAAGGTGAAACTATTCGTGTAGCTGAAATACCAGCAGAATACCAAGAAAAAGCTGAAGAATACCGTGAAAAATTAGTTGAAGCTGTAGCAGAAACTGATGAAGAATTAATGGAAAAATACTTAGGTGGAGAAGAATTATCTATAGCAGAAATTAAAGCTGCAATCCGCCGTGCTACTTGTAAAGTAGAATTTTATCCAGTAGTTTGTGGTTCAGCGTTTAAAGATAAAGGTGTTCAAGCAATGCTAGATGCAGTTGTTGAATACTTACCATCACCATTAGACGTACCAGCTATTAAAGGTGTTAACCCAGATACAGATGAGGAAGTTGAAAGACATTCATCTGATGAAGAGCCATTCTCAGCTCTTGCATTCAAAGTTATGACAGACCCTTATGTAGGGAAATTAACATTCTTCCGTGTTTACTCAGGAATCCTTTCTTCAGGATCATATGTTAAAAACTCTACAAAAGGTAAACGTGAACGTGTAGGACGTATATTACAAATGCACGCAAACTCTCGTAACGAAATTTCAGAAGTTTACGCAGGAGATATAGCTGCAGCAGTAGGATTAAAAGACACTACTACTGGAGATACTCTTTGTGATGAAAAACATGAAGTTATTTTAGAATCTATGGAATTCCCAGAGCCAGTTATCCAATTATCAGTTGAACCAAAATCAAAAGCTGACCAAGATAAGATGACTACAGCTCTACAAAAATTACAAGAAGAAGATCCAACATTCCGTGCAGGAACTGACGAAGAAACAGGACAAGTAATTATCGCTGGTATGGGTGAGTTACACTTAGATATCATCGTTGATCGTATGCGTCGTGAATTCAAAGTAGAATGTACAGTAGGTGCGCCTATGGTTTCTTACCGTGAAACATTCAAATCTTCTGCACAAGTTCAAGGTAAATTCACTCGTCAATCAGGTGGACGTGGACAATATGGAGATGTTTGGATTGAATTCACTCCAAACGAGCCAGGAGCAGGTTTCGAATTCGAAAATGCTATCGTTGGAGGGGTTGTACCTCGTGAATATATACCAGCAGTAGAAGCAGGTCTTAAAGACTCTATGGCTAACGGTGTATTAGCAGGGTACGAATTAATAGACGTTAAAGCTAAATTATTCGATGGATCATACCACGATGTCGATTCATCTGAAATGGCGTTCAAAGTTGCTGCATCATTAGCACTTAAAGAAGCTGCTAAAAAATGTGATCCAGTAATATTAGAACCAATCATGAAAGTAGAAGTAGTAATGCCTGAAGAATATCTAGGAGATATTATGGGAGATATAACTTCTCGTCGTGGACGTGTAGAAGGAATGGAAGCTCGTGGAAATGCACAAGTAGTAAGTGCTAAAGTTCCATTATCAGAAATGTTTGGATACGCAACTTCATTACGTTCTGCTACACAAGGACGTGGTACATATTCAATGGTGTTCAGCCACTATGAAGAAGTACCAAAATCAATTTCAGAAGAAATTATCAAAAAAAATAAAGGATAATTAATAATAATATTCTTTGTAGTTGCATTTTATGCATAAACATTATAAAATAGAGTTATCATAGATGTACTCTATGTAACTTGTAAAAAAATATATTTATTTCAAGGAGAACATTAAAAAATGGCAAAAGAAAAATTTGACCGTAGTAAAACACATGCCAATATCGGTACAATAGGTCACGTTGACCACGGAAAAACTACTTTAACTGCAGCTATCGCTACAGTTTTAGCAAAACGTTCTGGTAAAGGAGAAGCTAAATCATACGACGCTATCGATAACGCTCCAGAAGAAAGAGAACGTGGTATAACAATTAATACTTCTCACATCGAGTACGAAACTGACGCTCGTCACTATGCACACGTTGACTGTCCAGGACACGCTGACTATGTTAAAAACATGATCACTGGTGCTGCTCAAATGGACGGAGCTATCTTAGTTATAGCTGCAACAGATGGACCAATGGCTCAAACTCGTGAGCACATCCTACTTTCTCGTAACGTTGGAGTACCAAAAATTGTTGTATTCTTAAACAAATGTGATATGGTAGACGACGAAGAATTATTAGAATTAGTAGAAATGGAAGTTCGTGAATTACTTTCTGAATACGGATTTGATGGAGACGATGTACCTGTAATCCACGGTTCAGCTCTTAAAGCTCTTGAAGGTGAAGAAGCTTGGGAAGACAAAGTTGTTGAATTAATGAACGTTGTTGATGAGTACATCCCAACTCCAGAAAGAGATAACGCTAAACCATTCATGATGCCAGTTGAGGACGTATTCTCAATCACAGGACGTGGTACAGTTGCTACAGGACGTGTTGAGCGTGGACAAGTTAAAGTTGGAGACGTAGTAGAAATCGTTGGATTAACTGAAGAACCAGCTTCAACAACTGTAACAGGAGTTGAAATGTTCCGTAAATTATTAGATTACGCTGAAGCAGGAGATAACATCGGTGCATTATTACGTGGTGTTGCTCGTGAAGATATCGAGCGTGGACAAGTTTTAGCAGCTCCTAAAACAATCACTCCACATACTCAATTCGTAGCAGACGTGTATGTATTATCTAAAGAAGAAGGTGGACGTCATACTCCATTCTTCACAAACTACCGTCCACAATTCTACTTCCGTACTACAGACGTAACTGGAGTTGTTACATTACCAGAAGGAACTGAAATGGTTATGCCTGGTGATAACGTATCAATCAACGTAGAACTTATTTCACCAATCGCGATTGAAACAGGAACTCGTTTCTCAATCCGTGAAGGTGGACGTACAGTAGGTTCAGGTGTTGTTACTGAAATTACTAAATAATTAAATTAAAAATAAAAAAACTAGTGAAATATTTCACTAGTTTTTTACTTATATAAAATAAATAATTTAATACCATATTTTGGTATTAAATTATTTATTTTATAGTATATAGTTATTTTTTTGTTTTTTTCTAGTTTCAGGTAGCATTGTTACAAATAACACATATATAGAACTTCCTATAATATAAAATACTAAAGAAGTTTTGTAGCCATAACTCTGTAAAACTATACTCCATACAAAGTTAAATATAGTGTATATCGCATATCCAAAAGCCCATAAAATCCCAAATAATATAGTAAGTTTTTCTGCTGACATATTAGGCATTTCATAAGGATAGTTTAAATATACTGGATACTGTGAGTACATAGAAAATCCTGATAAGAACATCAACATATATGATAATGTAACATTAGTGTATGCAAAGTACAAAGCTAAAGACATACTTAATATCATTATTGTACCGTGAGTAAGTAAAAATGGTTTTCTTCTAAAGTTTAGTCTACCCACAAAAATACTAACAATAGTACCTAAAATACCACCTAAAGTAACAGATAATATCATAAATTCAGGTCTGAAATTTCCTCCAACAGCTTCAAAAACTTTATTAGGTAATGATACTAAAGGCATTATGTATAAAAATAAAAATCCACCAAAACCAAAAGAGAAGAAATATATAAACTTATCTTTTAATGCTTTTTTAAAACTATATTTATCAGTCTCGATAATTTCATTAGAATAATCTACAGATTCTAAATAAAATTTATAAACAAAATAATTAGGTTTAGACCAGTTAGTATATGATTTAAAATCTTCTGATATTATTATCCATAAAATTAAAGTTACTATACTAATAATACTAAATCCTGTCATAGTATACTGCCAATTTTTTATTAACTGTTCTTTAAATAATAAAAATAAAATAGCAACTAAAGCTGCTCCAAAATTATATGCAGCAGTAATAAATGCACTAGTAATTATTCTTTTATCTCTAGAAATAAACTTAGCAACATAAGCATTAATAAATATCATAATCATAGATCCACCCAATGCCATTATCATTCTAGCAATAGTATAAAGCCAGTAATTAGGACTAAATATAGCTATAAACGAAAATGTTAAGCAGGCTAGAGCAAACATTGCAGCTTTTTTAGGATTAAGTTTAACCAAAACATAAGCAGCAGATAAGTTAGCTATAATTCGAGCAATAGTAATTGTGTAGTTTACTACCTCAGAAACCAGAGGAGAAACACTCTGACCATTAAAATAATAGGATGTTATTTGTTTTGCTAAATTAGAACCAGCCACCCAGTTCATAGAAAAAATAACATAAGATGATAATAGTAAAACAAACATTAAAACACCTTTTGATTTACTAGGAGTGTGATAAGAATTATCTATCATTTGAAAAAGACCTATACCTTTCATATATTTTCATATTTTTTCATAAATATATATTACATCATTTAAAACTGATAATCAATATATTAGACTATAAAAAATAAATTTATTTACAAAATTTTACTTTATAAATATGATTTATGATATAATAATATATTATAAAATTAATAAGGAGTGACAATATGTCTAAATTATTAGAAGACTTGAAATATAGAGATTTAGTTTATCAACAGACTGATGAAGAAGGAATAAAAGAATTATTAGAAAAAGAGAGTGTTTCAATATATTGTGGAACAGATCCTACAGGAAATTCTCTTCATGTTGGACATTTATTACCTTTCTTAACATTAAAAAGATTTGAGCAATATGGACATAAACCTGTTGTTTTAGTAGGTGGTGGAACAGGAATTATAGGTGATCCATCAGGGAGAAGTGAAGAAAGACAATTACAGTCATTAGAAGTTATAGCTGATAATAGTAGAAGACTAGAAGCACAACTTAGAAATATTTTTAGAAATAGTGAAAATATACAGTTTGTAAATAACGGCGATTGGCTAGGAAAAATGTCAATGATAGAGTTTTTAAGAGATTACGGAAAATTAGTTAATGTAAACTATATGTTATCTAAAGATTCTGTTTCATCAAGATTAGATAATGGTTTATCATTTACAGAATTTAGTTACACTATTTTACAAGGAATAGATTTCTATTATTTAAATAAAAATCACAATGTAAAAATGCAGTTGGGAGGATCTGATCAGTGGGGGAATATAACTACCGGATTAGAAATTACTAGAAAACTAGGTGGAGATTCTGAATTGTATGGATTCACAATTCCATTAATGTTAAAATCTGACGGAACAAAATTTGGAAAATCAACAGGAGGAGCTGTATGGCTAGATCCTGAACAAACTACCCCTTATGAATTTTATCAATTTTGGTTTAATACAGCAGATGCTGATGTAGTTTCTACACTTAAAAAATTCACATTCTTAGAAAAAGAAGAAATAGAAAAATTAGCAGAAAGTGTAGCTACAGAACCACATCTAAGATTAGCACAAAAAGCATTAGCAGAAGAAATGGTAAAAATAGTTCATGGAGATGAGGCTTTAGAATCAGCACTTAATGTAACTAAAGCATTATTCTCTGGGAATATTAAAGAATTGACAGCTAATGAATTAAATCAAGCTGTTAAAGGAATGCCTAAAGAAACAGTAGAAAATAAAGAATATAGCTTAGTAGATTTTATAGTTGATTCCAAACTAGTTCAGTCAAAAAGACAAGCAAGAGAAGACATAACTAACGGAGCAATTTATGTTAATGGAGAAAAAATTACTGACTTAGATTATACAATTAGTGATGAAGATAAACTAGAAGGAAATTATACAGTACTACGTAGAGGAAAGAAAAAATATTTATTAGTAGAATATAAATAAAATAATTAGGAGAATAATATGAATTTAAAAGAACAAGTTGGATATAAAGCAGTTGATTTTGTAAAAGATGGAATGGTAGTCGGTTTAGGGACAGGCTCTACAGTATATTACTTTATTCATGCTATAGCAGAAAAAGTAAAACAAGGATTAAATGTAGAATTAGTTTCAACTTCTATTCAAAGTGTAGAACTAGCAAAAAGTTTAGGGTTAAGTGTAAAAGAGTTAGAAGAAGTAGATCATATAGATATAGTGGTAGACGGTGTAGATGAAATGGATAAAGAATTCAATGCCATAAAAGGTGGGGGAGCAGCTTTATTTAGAGAAAAAGTTGTAGCCGATATAGCGGATACAATTATCTGGATATATGATGAAAGTAAAGATGTAGAAAAACTTGGAGCTTTTAACCTTCCAGTAGAAATACTGCCTTTTGGTTATACTCATACTATAAGAAAAATGGAAGAGTTAGATTTAAAACCAGTTTTAAGATATAAAGATGATAAAGTTTTAATTACTGATAATAGTAACTATATAGTAGATTTACATTTAGGATATGGATTTAATATTAAAGAAGTAAAAGAAAAATTATCTACTATAGTAGGAGTAGTAGAGCATGGTTTATTTTTAAATATGTGTAAATACTGTATAAAAGGAACAAATGAAGGACCTGTTATTATAACAAATAATACTATATAGTATATTATGAAAAGATTTTTAAATTTTAAAATATTAAAAATAATTTTATTTGTTGTATGTTTATTATATAGTTTTATTGGTTTACATAAATATTTTTTACCGCACAATATTAGTGCACAAATTTATAAACTACAGGATAAAATTTATTCAGATAATAAAACTGTAAGTGATGAATATGCAATAAAAATAAAATCTATATCTAATTTAAATTACACAGAAGATGATAAAAATTATTATTTAGTTGAGCATGATAATGGTGTTACTCCAATAGAAGTTTCAAAAAATAACGATATATTAAAAAGTAAGATTAATGAACATTCTAATTTATCAGATGATTATATAATTGTTAGAGTTTATCCTATGTATTTAACAGGGTTTTATGGTAATAAGAGAAAAATATCTTCAGCTTTAAAATACAAAATTACAGATTTTATGCTTGATAGTCCAGATGAGTATTTTAAATATGTAGAAAATTATGGTGATATAACTAAAAATAAGTTACTTTCTGTCGTTAGTATAAGAGATATATTGTTTGGTAAAGCTATTTATAGTTTAATATCTCTATTTATTTTAATAATTGTAATTTATTCTAGATTTAAAAAATTACTAAAAAATAAAAGTATAAAGTTAGAGGAGATAAAATAATGAAAATAAATATTTTTGCTAATACTTTTTCAAAAATTTTATGGTTTATTATTTTATCTTTAATATCTCTGGTTATTTATAGTGTTTATATAGAAACATATCAAGACAAAGTAGATAATTTAATAAAAAATAACGAAATATATAATGCTAATGATGAATATATTAAATCAAAAAAAGTATTACGAGTTAGACGTATTAAAGAAACTAATATTACAATAAATGATAATAAATTTTATTTAATTTTTCATGATAATGGAGTAAACATGCTAGATGCATCACCTAATGATGAAAAAATAGTAAACTTATTAAAAAATAAAGATAGATTAGAAGTTGAAAAAAGTTATTTAATAGTTGAGCCTATTAACTATAAAGAAAGAAAACGTGGACGTAAATCAGCTAGAAGAACAGTTATTAATATTCCCAAAGAAATGATATTAGATTTTCAAACAGAGTACAATTTAAGTAATATTTTGTTAGAACACGAAAAGGATTTTTATTCACTTGAAATAACTAAGTACTTGGAACATTATGATTATAACAAAGGTAAAAAATATAATTTAGTTTTTTTAATATCTACTATTATAATAATACTATTAATATTTTGGAGAATAGTAGCTAATATCAGAAAAAACATTCATTTCAAAGAATATTTTAATACAGAGTTTGCTGAATTATATGGAGATGTTAAAGAACTTTTAAGAAATGCAGATTATCTTGATGAAAAATTAAGAATAGCTATTTATAAAAATCATATGTTTACTTTCTACAAAGGTTTTAAAGTTATCCCCTTATTAGAAGTAAAAAGTATGGAATTTAATGGAAAATATAAACATAATAAAAAAAGAATAAAAAAAGCATTTATAGAAATATATGAAAAATCTAGAAAATTTTATATAGTAAAAATTAAAAGTTCTAATATCAAAGATATAAATTCTTTAATAGAGTATATGTCAGTAGACTACAAAAATATTAGAATAACAAAAACATATTAATTTAGAAAGGAGAGAGGATTATGGCAGAATTAAAAGATAGAGTAATAGAAGCACTAGAAACTGTTATTGACCCAGAGTTAGGAATAGATATAGTAAACCTTGGTTTGCTTTATGATGTAAAGATGAACGATTCTGGTCATGCAATAGTAGAGATGACTTTAACGTCTATGGGTTGTCCAGTAGCGCCGTTAATAATAGAGCAAGTAGAGATGGCTATGCTTACTGTTGAAGAAGTTAACGAAGTAGATGTTGAATTAGTGTGGGATCCACCGTGGACAAAAGATAAAATGTCACGCTATGCTAAAATAGCATTAGGAATAGCTGATTACGAGGATTAAAAAATATATGAGCGAGATTTAATATTTTTTTAAATATTATTCTCGCTCATTTTAGGAGGTTTTATGAAAATTTATTATGATACATTAACACATAACAATAAAGATTATTTAGTTGCTTCTACAAATAAAGGACTTTGTTTTGTAGGTGGAGAAAATGAAAAATTAGAAGATTTAGTAAAATTTTTTCCTAAAAATGAATTAATACATCATAATACAAAATTAGAAAAATATAAAATAGAAATTAAAAATTATTTATCAAATAAACCTTTTAATTTTGATTTTGAATTTGATTTATACGGAACTGAATTTCAGAAAAAAGTTTGGCTAGAACTACTAAAAATACCTTATGGGACAACAACTACATATAAAAAAGTAGCGCTCGCCATAAATAATGAAAAAGCAGTAAGAACAGTTGCTAATGCTGTAGGAAGAAATCCACTTACTATAATTATACCTTGTCATAGAGTTATAGGAACTAACGGAACTTTAACGGGATATAGAGGTGGAATAGAAATGAAAAGAAGACTTTTAAAACTAGAAAATATTAAATTAGTTAATTAAATTAACGTCATAACGCATTAATAATTAAAATGTATTAATTATAAAAATAAATGCAACATAATATAAAAATTATGTTGCATTTATTTTTATTGTGATGTATAATTTAGTCAGTTGAATTAAAGGAGAATATTATGGAACTTTCTAACAGAGAACAGCAAATAGTTAAGATAGTACAAAAATATGAACCTATAACAGGAGATGAAATAGCTAGAGAATTATCTTTAAGCAAATCAACAATAAGAACTGAGCTCTCTATTTTAGTAAAACTAGGCATTTTGGTAGCAAAAACGAATACTGGATATTTTTATAACAAAAGTTTAGAAGATAATAAAAAATATGATATTTTTAAATCAACTAAAGTAGAAAATGTTATGGGACTATCTATTACTGCCAATGTTAATGAAACTTTTTCACAAGTTATATCTAAGTTATTTATTCATGATGTAGGTACCATTTTTATAGTAGATGATAATGATAATTTAGCTGGAGTAGTTTCTAGAAAAGATTTATTAAAAATAATGGTTTCAAATTCTAATGCACACATAATGCCCATAGCAATGGCTATGACTAGAGTTCCCAATGTAGTATATACTTTAGAGGGTGAAAATTTACTAGATCCATTAAGAAAAATAATCAATCACGAAGTGGACTGTATTCCTGTAGTAAATACTGAAAATAATAATACTAAAGTTATAGGAAGAATATCAAAGACTACAATAATCAGAATTATATTAGATATTTTGGAGGGTTAGTATGGTTAAAATATACGTACTATCTGATTCTTTAGGTAATACTGCAACAGATGTTGTTAGAGCAGCATTAGCACAGTTTGATCTTGAAATTAATGAATATTCTATAAAAAAAATTCCAGGAATTTTAAAAAAAGAACAGATAGATGAAATAATGGTAGATATAAGGGAAGAAGATATCATTGTTCAAACAATAGTATTAAAAGAATTAGCAGAATATGCTAGGGAAGAAGCTGCTAAAAAAGGAGTAGTATTAATAGATATTTTAACAGAATTATTAGGTGTTATAGCTAATAAAACTACTAAAAAAATAAAAAATAGACCAGGGGAAATAAGAAAATTAGGGGAAACATATTTTAGAAGAGTAGATGCTTTAGAATTTGCCGTAAGATATGACGATGGTAAAGATATAAATGGCATATTAGAAGCTGATATAGTTATTTTAGGGGTATCAAGAACATCAAAAACACCACTCAGTATGTATTTGGCTAATAAAAATTTAAAAGTAATGAATATACCTTTAGTTCCGGAAATTAGTTTACCAAAATTATTATTTGAAATAGATAATAGGAAAATAATAGGTCTTACTACTTCTATAGAACATTTAAACGGAGTTAGAGAAGAAAGAATGAAATCGCTAGGGGTTTTTGGTGATAATGATTATTCAGCAGAGATTCGTATTTTTGAGGAGTTAGAATATGCAACTGAAATTATGAAAAAACTTAATTGCCCAATAATAAATGTCGAAAATAAAGCAATTGAAGAAACAGCAGAAATAATAATAAATATAGTAAAAGAACGTGGAATAAACATAACAAATATACAATAAAAAGGGATAAATAAAAAGGAGTAAAAAATATGACAAAGTATGTTTATAATTTCAAAGAAGGTAATAAAGATATGAAGAGCCTTTTAGGAGGTAAAGGTGCTAACTTAGCAGAAATGAGTTCTCTAGGGATTAGTGTTCCTCCAGGTTTCACAATAACAACAGAAAGTTGTAACGACTATTATGAAAATAATATGAGAATTAAACCAGAAATTATTAAGCAAATAAATGAGCAATTAGAAATATTAGAAAAAACTATGAACAAAGGATTAGGTAGTTTAGAAGATCCACTATTAGTATCAGTACGTAGTGGAGCAGTATTTTCTATGCCGGGAATGATGGATACTATACTAAATTTAGGATTAAATGATGAAACTACTATAGTTTTAGCTAAAAAAAATAACGACTACAAATTTGCATATGATAGTTATAGAAGATTTATTCAAATGTTTGCAGACGTAGTTATGGGTGTAGAAAAATATAAATTTGAGACTGTACTTAGTAGAATTAAAGAACAAAAAAATTACTCTCAAGATAGTGATATGACATCTGAAGACCTTTTTGAAGTAGTAGAAGAATTCAAAAAAATATATCGCAAAGAAGTAGGTAATGATTTTCCTAACAATGTAAAAGAACAATTGATGCTTGCAGTAGAAGCTGTGTTCAAATCTTGGAATAATAACAGGGCAAAAGTTTATAGAAGACTAAATGGAATTAGTGATAAATTAGGGACAGCAGTAAACATTCAAGCTATGGTATTTGGTAATATGGGTGATAACTGTGGAACAGGAGTTTGTTTCAGTAGAAATCCTTCTACAGGAGAAAATAAATTATTTGGAGAATATTTAATAAATGCTCAAGGTGAGGATGTGGTTGCAGGAATTAGAACTCCAAAGCCAGTTTCAGTTTTAGAAGAAGAATTGCCAGAAGTTTATAAAGAATTGTTAAATATAACAAAAGTATTAGAAAATCATTACAAAGATATGCAAGATATAGAGTTTACAATAGAAAATGAAAAACTTTATATTTTACAAACTAGAAATGGTAAAAGAACAGCATTATCTGCAGTGGAGATAGCAGTATCTTTAGTTGAAGAAGGAATCATAACTAAAGAAGAAGCACTGCTAAGAATAAATTCAGATGATATAAATAAATTGTTACATCCTACATTTGAAACAAAAGCATTAAAAGAAGCAAAACAATTAACGCAAGGTCTAGCAGCTTCACCTGGTGCGTCTACAGGGGCTATATACTTCACAGCAGAAGAAGCAGTACAAGCATCTTCAACTAAAGATGTAATATTAGTTAGAGAAGAAACGTCACCAGAAGATATAGAAGGAATGGTTAGCTCAAAAGCAATAGTAACATCTCGCGGAGGAATGACTTCACATGCAGCTGTAGTTGCTCGTGGTATGGGTAAATGTTGTGTTTGTGGAGCACAAAGTATGTTTATAGACTACGCTACTAAAACTGTAAGAATAGGAGATATCACTCTAAAAGAAGGAGATATTATATCAGTTGACGGAAGTAGTGGTAAAGTTTATTTAGGAGAAGTCGCTAAATCTGATTCATCATTTACAGATAGTTTCAAAAAAATAATATCTTGGGCAGATGAAATTAGAGAACTAAAAGTATTTGTTAATGCAGATAATGAAAAAGATGCTAAAGTAGGATTTGAATTTGGTGCAGAGGGAATAGGACTTTGTAGAACAGAACATATGTTCTTTGAAGAAGATAGAATAAGTTTAGTTAGAAAAATGATTTTATCTAGTACAGAAGAAGAAAGAAAAGTTTTCTTGGATAAACTGCAACCTATTCAGAGTGAAGATTTCTATAAAATATTTAAAGAAGCTCAAGGTAAATCAGTTAATATCAGATTATTAGATCCACCACTACATGAGTTTTTACCACATGATGAGAAGACAGTTAATATAATAGCAAAAGAATTAGAAATATCTGTTGAACAATTAGAAAATAAAATTAAAAGTATTTCAGAATTTAACCCTATGATGGGGCATAGAGGTTGTCGTTTAGGAGTTACTTATCCAGAAATTTACTTAATGCAAGCAAAAGCAATAAGCCAAGCCGCTATATTAGCTACTAAAGATGGATATGAAGTAAATGTTGAAGTTATGATACCTTTAGTAGGTATTGAAGCGGAATTAAAATACTTAAAAGACAGAATAGAATTTTTATTAGAAAAAGATATTCAACAATACGGAGTACCATTTAACTACAAAATAGGTACTATGATAGAAATACCTAGAGCTTGTTTAACAGCGGATAAAATTGCTAACCATGCAGAATTCTTTAGTTTTGGAACAAATGACTTAACACAAATGACATTTGGATATTCACGAGATGATGCAGAGAAATTCATAGATATTTATAAAAAGAAAAACATTTTAGAACAAGATCCATTTATCAATTTAGATGAAAGTGGAGTTTTAGAATTAATGAAAATAGCTGTTAATAAAGCTAAACAGACTAGACATAATATAAAATTAGGAATATGTGGAGAACATGGAGGAGATGAGAAATCAATTGAATCTGTAGGTAATATTGGTATACACTATGTATCATGTTCACCGTATAGAGTATTAATAGCTAAATTAGCAGCAGCAAAAACAGTAATAAAAAGAAATATTAACAAATAGATAAAGAATAATTTAGTATTATGTAATTATTTGATTAATGTTTAAAATTATATTTTTGAGGGGCAACGTTGGTTGCCCTTTTTTATGTATTTAATATTTAATGCTCGTTTCTATACTATTATGTAAATTGTTAGAGAAAAATATTTTTTTGTGTTAAAATGTAAAGATATCTTGAAATGAATATGTTTGAAGGTGACTTATGAAAAATATTATATATTTAGAAGGTTTAGAAATATATGCTAAACATGGAGTATTTGAAGAAGAAAAACATTTAGGGCAAAAGTTTATATTTGATATAGAATGTGAATTGAACTATAAAAAAGCAATGTTAAATGATAGTTTAATAGATAGTGTTAGTTACGGAGATATAGCAGAAGACATTTATTTCATAGCTACAAATAATACATATGATTTACTAGAAAAACTATCATACGAGGTAGTAAAATATATTTTTAATAAGTATTCTAATATAGAAAGAATAAAATTAAAAATAAATAAACCTAATGCTCCAATATCAAAAATTTTTAAAAATTGTGGAACTATTTTAGATATTAGAAGAGAAGAATTTTTGGAGATTTTAAAATAATGATAGTGTTGGGAATAGGAAGTAGTATAGAACCCAAATTAGAATATCTAAAGTTAGCAGTAGATGAATTGAACAAAAATAAACATATAAAAGTTATAGATATAAGTAAAATTTATTTAACTGAAGCCTGGGGAGGAGTAGCCAAAAATCAATTTTTAAATATTTGCGTGAAAATTGAATACAATAATACCCCTGAAAGTTTATTAAATGAAATTCAGAAAATAGAATTAGACTTAGGAAGAATAAGAAAAAATCACTGGGAAGACAGAGTTATAGATATTGATATACTAATATTTAACGATTTAAATATTAATACTGACATTTTAACAGTTCCACATAAATATATACTGCAAAGAAACTTTGTTTATTATCCAATGTATGATATTTGTGGAGATATATTAATAAAAAATAAAAGTTTAAAATCTTTAATTGAAGAAAATAAAGAATTTATAGAAGTTTATTTAGAAAAATTAATGGAGATAAATTAAATGTTTAAAATAAGAGATATAGAAATACCAAATAAAGTAGTTTTAGCTCCTATGGCAGGAGTCTGTAATGCAGCTTTTAGATTAACTGCAAAAGAATTTGGAGCAGGTTTAGTTTGTGCAGAAATGGTTAGTGATAAAGCAATATTGTTTAATAACCAAAAAACTATGAATATGTTGTATATAGATCCTCGAGAAAGACCTCTTAGTTTACAAATATTTGGAGGAGAAGCAGAAACTTTAGTAGAGGCTGCAAAGTATGTTGATAAAAATACAGAAGCGGACATAATAGATATAAATATGGGATGTCCAGTACCGAAAATAACAAAAAGTGATTCAGGTAGTAAACTTTTGCTAGATCCAAATAAAATATACGATGTAGTATCTAGAGTTGTTGATGCTGTATCTAAACCAGTTACTGTAAAAATGAGAATAGGTTGGGATGATGACAAAATTTACTTAATGGAAAATGCATTAAATTGCCAAAAAGCTGGAGCCTCTGCAATAGCAATACATGGGAGAACAAAAGTTCAAATGTATAGTGGTGAAGCTAATTGGGACTATGTAAAAATGGTAAAAGAAAATTTAGATATCCCTGTTATTGGTAATGGAGATATAACTAGTCCTGAAATGGCTAAGAAAAGATTAGAAGAAACTGGTTGTGACGCTGTTATGATAGGAAGAGCAGCTCTAGGTAATCCTTGGATGCTATATAGAACAGTAAAATATTTACAAACTGGAGAACTGTCAGAAGAGCCCACACCTAGAGAGAAAATAGATGTTTGCCTTTTACATCTAAGAAGACTAATGGAAATAAAACCAGAAAAAGTAGCGGTTCATGAGATGAGAAAACACGCAGCTTATTATATGAAAGGTATAAAAGGTGGAGCTAAAGTAAAAGCTAAGTTAAACGAAATGAATACTTATGCTGAGATGGAATCTTTACTAGGTGATTATATAGACTTTATTGAAAATAAAGAAAAACAAATAATAATTTAAAGACGCTGTATTAAAACAACGTCTTTTTTATTTTTTTGCGCTTAAAAAATTTAATAAAAATAATTGTTAAAATAATATTCTTTTTTCATTGTTGTATTATAAAACTAAATTTGTTGGAGAAAAATAATAAAATACGACTTCCTCCTTGCAAAATCAACTTTATTTTTAGTTGTACTTGTGTTAATTTTTTATCTGATAATAGTATTTTTTTTATTTTTAATATATTTCCATAAAAAGTTTTTAATTTTTTTATTCCTTAAATAAAAAAATAATTGTTAAAATCAATAAAAGTGGTTGACATTTTTGTTTTTATTGTTATATAATATAAATGTAGTAATCGATTGCAATAAAAGTTGGAAGAAGAGTATAAGAGAGACTATTTTAAATAGGCACCGAAGGTACAAGTTATCAATTAGCAATTGTTAATGAAATTCTCAGGTAAAAGAATTATACTTGGACAACACTCTGAAATTTATTGACAGAGAGAATGCTTTAGCATTTTCTCTGTCTTTTTTACTAGTAAAATTAGGAGATGAATCAATATGATATTAATAACAAACAATCCTAAATTCAGAAATTATGATCATAATAAAATAAAAGTAGAATTTTATGATGGGAATTATAAAGAAGTTTTAAATATAACTAGGGATTATATACATAATAATTATATACTACTGACGCATCCTCTTTATGGAAGTGTAAAGCCTAATGAAACAATATATAGGAGTGTATTAATAAAAGATAATGTAAAGTTGGACTACGACTCAGTAAATATAATATCAGACGCTATTTCTACTTTTGATAAATTTCAAAAAAATAAAATAACACCTAATTGGACAGATAGAATAAGGGATGACTTTAGTGTTATAGATTATGATTTAATAACAAATGCAATAAATAGAATATTATAGGAGGTAAAATATGGCAGAGCATTTTGATTTAATAATAATAGGTTCAGGTCCTGCTGGATTGTCATCAGCACTATATGCATCTAGAGCTAAGTTAAAAACTTTAGTTTTAGAAAAAGGTAGAAATGGGGGACAAGCTGCATCTACACATTTAATAGAGAATTATCCAGGCTCTATAGAAAATCCATCTGGTCCAAACTTAACAGCAAGAATGTTAGAACAAGCTAAAAGTTTTGGAACTGAAGTAAGAAAAGAAGAAGTTTTATCTGTAGATTTATCAGGTAAAGAGAAAAAAATAATTTGTAAAGATGCAGAATATACAGCTAAAGCTGTTGTAATAGCAACAGGAGCTACACCTAGAAAAATGGAGGCTCCGGGTATAAAAGAATTATCAGGTAAAGGTGTTTCTTATTGTGCTACTTGTGATGCAGACTTCTTTGAAGATTTAGAAGTTTATGTAGTAGGTGGAGGAAATAGTGCTATAGAAGAAGCCATATTCTTATCTAAATTTGCTAGACAAGTGCATATAGTACATATGCTTGATAACTTCCAATGTGAAAATATAATTTTAGAAAAAGCACAAAATACTCCTAATATAGATATAAAAACTAGAACAATAGTTACTGAAGTTAAAGGTGATGGAGTATTAGAGTCTATAGTATTTAAAAATCTTGATACAGAAGAAGTTTATGAAATTGAAGCTGATGAAGAAGATGGAACTATGGGATTATTCGTATTTATAGGATACGTACCACAAACAGAACTATTTAAAGGTCAAGTAGAGCTAGATAAAGCAGGCTATGTAGTGGCAGGAGAAGATACAAAAACAAGTGTTCCAGGTGTATTTGTAGCGGGAGATTGTAGAATAAAAGAAATTAGACAAGTTGTAACAGCTGCGTCTGATGGAGCTGTTTCTGCAATAATGGCTGAAAGATACATAAGTGAACATTTTGAATAAAAAATATAAAAAATAAGGAGAAAAGTTATGTTAGCAGTAGATAAAACAACTTTTGATGCAGAAGTTCTAGAAGCTTCAGGATATGTTTTTGTTGATTTTTGGAGTGAAGGATGCGAACCATGTAAAGCATTGTTACCAGATGTACATAAATTAGCAGAAAAATATGCTGATAAAATGAAATTCGTTTCTCTAGAAACTAGTAAAGCTAGAAGATTAGCAATAAAACAAAAAGTTTTAGGATTGCCAACTTTAGTAGTTTATAAAGATGGAGAAAAAGTAGAAGAAGTTACAAAAGATGATGCAACTATAGAAAATATAGAAGCATTGATTAAAAAATATATTTAATAAATAAAGGAGGAATGAAGTATGCGTCTTGAATTAGGGAAAATTCACATAAAAGACATTCAATTTGCTTCAGAATCAAAAATAGAAAATAACGTTCTTTACGTTAATAAAGAAGAGCTTATCAAAGCTGTTTGGGACGATGAAAACATAGTATCTGTAGATTTAGATATAGCTCGTCCTGGAGAAAGTGTTAGAATAACACCTGTTAAAGATGTTATTGAACCACGTGTTAAAGTAGAAGGTAGAGGAGGAATATTCCCAGGTATCCTTTCTAAAGTTGACACAGTAGGAGAAGGTAAAACTATAGCTCTTAAAGGAATGGCAGTAGTAACTACAGGTAAAATTGTAGGATTCCAAGAAGGTATAATAGATATGACTGGTATTGGAGCAGAATATACACCATTTTCTAAATTAAATAATTTAGTTGTTATAGCAGAACCAGCTGAAGGTGTAAAACAACATGATCATGAAAGAGCTGTAAGATATATAGGATTTAAAGCTGCTCAATATATAGGAGAATTAGCAAGAAATCTAGAACCAGAAGAAACAAAAGTATATGAAACAAAACCTCTATTAGAGCAAATAGCAGAATATCCAGAACTACCAAAAGTAGGATATGTATACATGCTTCAAACTCAAGGATTATTACATGATACTTATGTTTATGGTGTAGATGCTAAACAAATAGTACCTACTTTACTTTATCCAACAGAATTAATGGATGGTGCTGTAGTAAGTGGAAACTGCGTGTCTGCATGTGATAAAAACCCTACTTATGTTCATCTAAATAACGGAATTGTAGAAGATTTATATGAGCAACATGGAAAAGAAATTAACTTCTTAGGAGTAATAGTTACTAACGAGAACGTTTATCTAATGGATAAAGAAAGATCATCTAACTGGACTGCTAAATTAACTAAATATTTAGGATTAGATGCGGTAATAGTTTCTCAAGAAGGATTCGGAAATCCAGATACAGACTTAATAATGAACTGTAAAAAAATAGAAACTGAAGGTGTAAAAACTGTAATAGTTACGGATGAATATGCTGGACAAGACGGAGCTAGTCAAAGTTTAGCAGATGCCGATCCTAAAGCAGATGCAGTAGTAACTGGAGGTAACGCAAACGAAGTTGTTGTATTACCAAAATTAGATAAAATAATAGGTCATATCGAAGTTGTTAATGTTATCGCTGGTGGTAACCAAGATTCATTAAGAGAAGACGGAACAATAGAATTAGAAATCCAAGCTATCACTGGTTCAACTAACGAAACAGGATTTGGATATTTAACAGCAAAAACTTACTAATTAAGTATAAAAAAGACAAAATAAAAAACGGAGGAAAATATAATGGTTAGTTTAGTTAACAAAAAAGTAGTCATTATTGGGGATAGAGATGGAATCCCAGGATTGGCTATTGAAGAATGTGTAAAAGATATTGAAGGAGTAGAAGTAGTATTTTCATCTACTGAGTGCTTTGTCTGAACGGCTGCAGGGGCTATGGACTTAGAAAACCAAAAACGTGTTAAAGAAGCTGCTGATAAATTTGGAGCAGATAACGTTGTGGTAATACTAGGTGCATCAGAAGCCGAAGCTGCTGGTCTAGCAGCTGAAACAGTAACTGTAGGGGACCCAACATTCGCAGGACCTCTTGCAGGAGTATCATTAAATCTTCCAGTATATCACGCATTAGAAGAAGAGTTAAAATCTCAATATAATGAAGAAATGTATGAAGAACAAATGGGAATGATGGAAATGGTATTAGATGTAGAAGAAATTTCTCAAGAAATGAAAGATATTCGTGGAGAATAGTTACATCTTAAGAAAATTGGAGGAATAATAATATGTCGAAAATTAGAGTTGTACATTATATAAATCAATTTTTCGCAGGAGTTGGTGGAGAAGAGAAAGCTCACATTGAACCAGAACTAAGAAAAGAATTACCACCGATTTCTACTCAATTACAAGCTCAATTAGGAGATGAATTTGAAATAGTAGCTACAGTAGTTTGTGGAGATAGCTATTTCAATGAAAACTTAGAAAAAGCGCAAGAAACTCTTTTAGCAATGATAAAAGAACAAGAACCTAGCTTATTTATAGCAGGTCCAGCTTTCAATGCAGGACGTTATGGAGTTGCTGCTGGTACAATTACAAAATTAATACAAGAAGAACTAAAAATACCAGCTGTAACAGCAATGTACGTAGAAAACCCAGGTGCTGACATGTATAAAAAAGATGTTTATATAGTAGAAACATCAGATAGTGCAGCAGGAATGAGAAAAGCATTACCTAAATTAGCTAAATTAGCAGTTAAGTTAGGAAAAGGTGAAGAAATTCTTTCACCAAAAGAAGAAGGATACTTAGAAAGAGGAATAAGAGTAAACTACTTCCATGAAGAAAGAGGATCTAAGAGAGCTGTTGATATGCTTATCAAAAAAATTAAAGGTGAAGAATTTGAAACAGAATATCCAATGCCTGATTTTGATAGAGTAGATCCAAATCCAGCAGTTAAAGATCTATCTAAAGTTAAATTAGCTTTAGTAACTTCTGGAGGTATAGTTCCAAAAGGAAATCCAGATCACATAGAATCTTCTTCAGCATCAAAATATGGAGAATATAGCTTAGAAGGATTTGTAGATTTAACAGAAGAAACACATGAAACAGCTCACGGAGGGTATGACCCAGTTTACGCTAACTTAGACGCTGATAGAGTTTTACCAGTAGATATCTTAAGAGATTTAGTAAAAGAAGGAGTAGTAGGAGAATTACATGAAAGATTCTATACTACAGTAGGTAATGGGACAGCCGTAGCTAGTGCAAAAGCTTATGCAGCAGAAATAGGTAAAAAACTTGTAGCTGACGGAGTAGAAGCAGTTATTCTTACTTCTACTTGAGGTACTTGTACACGTTGCGGTGCAACTATGGTAAAAGAAATTGAAAGAGCAGGAATACCTGTAGTTCATATGTGTACGGTAGTACCAATCTCATTAACAGTAGGAGCTAACAGAATAGTTCCAACTATTGCAATCCCTCATCCATTAGGAAATCCTAAATTAGAAAAAGATGAAGAGAAAAAATTAAGAAGAAAATTAGTAGAAAAAGCACTTAAAGCATTAACTACTGAAGTTGAAGGACAAACAGTATTTGAAGACTAGTGTTATTAATTAAGGAAGGAGCAGGGAGAGAAGGTATAATATCTTCTCTCCTAATGTTAAAATTATGAGTTATCCAGTATTTAAAGGTTCAGGATATGTATTAGTTCATACACCAGATATGATAGTAGAAAATGGCTCTACTGCATCAGTTGAGAGAATAACAAATCCTGATTCAGAATTTTTACAAAAAGTTAATAATCACATAAGAACTTATGAAGAAGTAGTAAATTATTTACCTAACCAAGTGTATATAGGGAATATGAAACCAGAAGAATTAAATAAGTACCCTATGCCATGGTATGATGTTAAAGACTATAATGGAACTAGAGAAGGTAAATTTGGACAAATAGTTCCTCAAGATGAATTTATAGCAATTATTCAAATGTGTGATGCATTTGATTTAGTAAGGCTATCAGAAGAATTTGTTACAGAAGTAAAACCAAAAGTAGAAGCTAACTTTAAATCGCTATCGCACTTATTAGATAAATTAAAAGGTTCAGATATAAGTGATATGCCTGAAGATGCTCAGAAGCTTATTCACAATAGCAAAATAGTAGGATATGTTAAAAAAGCTCATGATGTTGACGTAAACTTAAATGCACACGTTATTTTTGAAAATTTAGTAGTTAAAGCATCAGGAGTTATAGCTGCTTTAGAATTATTTAAAAAATCTAAAATAGATCCATCAACTATAGATTATGTTGTTGAATGTTCAGAAGAAGCATGTGGTGATATTAACCAACGTGGTGGAGGGAACTTTGCAAAATCTATAGCAGAAACTTGCAACATGTTAAATGCTACTGGATCAGATTTAAGAGGATTCTGTGCAGCACCAACACATGCTTTAATAAGTGCAGCATCTCTTGTAAAATCAGGGGTTTATAAAAATGTATTAGTAGTTGCAGGTGGAGCAAGCGCTAAATTAGGAATGAATGCTAAAGACCACGTTAAAAAAGAAATTCCTGTATTAGAGGATGTATTAGGTGGATTTGCAATATTAGTTTCAGAAAATGATGGAGTTCATCCTATTATAAGAACAGATTTAGTAGGAAAACATAATGTAGGAACAGGGTCATCACCACAAGCAGTTATGTCAGCACTTATAACTACAGGTTTAGATAAAGCTAACTTAAAAATTACAGATGTAGATGTATTTTCTGTAGAGATGCAAAACCCTGATATAACAAAAGCTGCAGGTGCAGGAAATGTTCCTGAAGCCAACTATAAAATGATAGGTGCTTTAGCAGCTATGCGAGGAGACATAGAGAAAAAAGAACTTAAATCATTTATAGAAGAAAAAGGATTACCAGGATGGGCTCCAACACAAGGGCATATACCTTCAGGAGTACCTTATGTAGGTTTCTTAACTGAAGACCTTACAACTGGTGACAAAAACAGAGTTATGATAGTAGGTAAAGGAAGTTTATTCCTAGGAAGAATGACTAATCAATTTGACGGAGTTTCATTTATAGCAGAAAGAAATCCAGGAAAAGTTGAAGAAAGTTCTTCAGTATCTAAAGAAGAAATAAGAAAAATAATAGCAGAATCAATTAAAAAACTTGCAGAAAACATGGCTGAATAGAGAGGTGGTACTTTATGAGTAAAAATATAATTTCAGAAGTATTACTAGAAGTAGCTGAAGCTATAGAAACAGGAAACTTTGGTAAAAAGATTAAAGTTGGTATAACAACTTTAGGTAGTGAGCATGGACCAGAAAATATTATCAAAGGTGCAAAATTAGCTAAAAATGATCTTTTTGATATTGTTTTAATTGGTAGTAAAGTGGATGGTTTTGAATCTTATGAATTTGAAACAGAAGATGAAGCTCATAAAAAAATGGAAGAATTATTAGATAGTGGAGATATATCTGCTTGTGTAACAATGCACTATAATTTCCCTATAGGAGTATCAACGGTTGGTAGAGTTATAACACCATCAGAAGGTAGGGAGATGTTTATAGCTACAACTACAGGTACTTCAGCAACTGATAGAGTTGAAGCAATGGTAAGAAACACACTTAGTGGAATAGCTACTGCAAAAGCAGTGGGAATAGAAAATCCTAAAGTAGGTATAATTAATATAGAAGGTGCTAGACAAACTGAAAAAATATTGATAGAACTTAAAGAAAAAGGATATAACTTTGAATTTACAGAATCAAAAAGAGCAGATGGAGGTTCTGTAATGAGAGGTAATGACTTACTTATGGGAACTCCTGATGTAATGGTAACTGATTCATTAACAGGAAATCTATTTATGAAAATATTCTCTTCTTATACTACAGGAGGAAATTATGAAGCTCTTGGATATGGATATGGACCAGGAGTTGGAGAAAACTACGATAGAAAAGTTTTAATATTATCTAGAGCATCAGGTTCTCCAGTAGTAGCAAAAGCATTACAATATGCGTTTGAAGTAGCAAAAGGTGATGTTAGTGAAAAAGCAAGAATAGAGTATAGCAACGCAGAAAAAGCTGGACTAAGTGAAATATTTAAAAACTTAAAAAATAAAAAACAAGATACGGCTAAAACAGAAGAAATAGTTATGCCAGAAAAAGAAGTTGTTACTTCTTCTATAGCAGGAGTAGATATACTTGATTTAGAGGACGCCGTAAAAGTTCTTTGGAAAAATAAAGTATATGCGGAAAGTGGTATGGGATGTACAGGGCCTATAATATTAGTTCATCCAGACAAAGAAGAATTAGCTACTAAAATATTAAAAGAAGAAAATTTAATATCTTAATTGAAATTAAGTCTGATTGAGGCCTAAGTATTCTTTTAATGAATCTTAGGCTTTTTTTGAAAATAAATTATAATTGTGATATAATTTTATTTTCAATTACAAAATTATGTGCATAATAAGATAGTTATATAGGCACATACTATGATTAAAATTAAATTATATATAATAATTACTGTCATAATATGCACATAAATTCATATTTATGTAAGGAGAAAATATTATGAGTTATGAACAGTTAGTTGAATTAATAAATAAAGCAAATGAATTTATAGCTGGGAGTATACTAGTTTGGGGACTTTTAGGGACAGGTCTTCTATTAAGTATTTTACTAGGATTCCCACAACTTTTAAGATTTAATAGATCTATAAAAATAATTTTCTGTAAAAAAGATAAAGATAAGCAGTCTGGATCAATGTCTTCATTTCAAGCACTTGCAACTTCTATAGCAGCCCAAGTAGGTACAGGAAATGTTGCAGGGGTTGCTACTGCATTAACTGCAGGAGGACCAGGAGCTATATTTTGGATGTGGATTACTGCGTTTTTAGGTATGGGGACTATTTTTACAGAAGCGTCATTGGCTCAAAAGTATAGAGCAAGAATAGATGGAGATTTAACAGGAGGACCAGCTTATTATATTTTAAATGGTTTAAAAGGTAAATTTGGTTTCTTTGCTAAATTTTTATCAAGATTCTTTTCTGTAGCTATAATTTTAGCTTTAGGATTTATGGGAAATGCTGTGCAATCTAATTCTATTTCATTCGGTATTAGAGGAGTTAAAGGTTTAGAAAATATAAATCCGCTTGTTATAGGAATTTTTGTTGCGGTTTTAACAGCTAGCATTTTTATCGGAGGAATGGGAAGAATAGCTAAATTTGCAGAACTAGTAGTTCCTGTAATGGCTTTAACTTATATTTTAGGAAGCTTTATAATACTTTGTATGTATTGGGATGCTGTGGTACCAACATTTGCTTGGATATTTAAGAGTGCATTTACAGCAGAGGCTGGAATAGGTGGTATACTGGGAGCTACTGTAAAAGAAGCTGTAACTAAAGGTGTAGCACGTGGAGTATTTACTAATGAAGCAGGTATGGGGTCAACACCACATGCTCATGCTGTAGCTAATGTAAAACATCCTATAGAACAAGGGTTTACTGCAATGTTCGGTGTGTTAGTATCATTAGTAATTTGTACATCTACAGCTCTAACAGTGCTAGTAACAGGTGCTTATAATCAAGTTGATCAAAATGGTAAATTTTTAAAAGGATCTCAACTTACACAAGGAGCTTTCAAAGTTGCATTTGGAGAATATGGTGCAATGCTTTTAGCTATTTGTATTATATTCTTTGCATTTACAACTATAGTAGGTTGGTATTTCTTTGGAGAGTCAAATATAAAATTAATTTTTGGTAAAGCAGGGATTTGGCCTTATAGAATTTTAGTTTTAGCTTTTGTAGTATTTGGATCTTTAGCAGAAGTAGATATAGTTTGGTCACTAGCAGATATATTCAATAGTTTAATGGTATTACCTAATATATTAGCTATACTATGGTTATCTTTTGAAGTAAAAGAATTACTTAAAGATTATGATGAAAAATATAAAAAAGGTAATGTGTATTACGACTATAAATATAAATAATTAAAAATTTATATTTATAGCTGTACAAAAGGTAGTGACTCAAAAGGTCTCAAAAAAACACAAGATATAGAGTTTTTACTCTTAATCTTGTGTTTTTTTGGCTCTAAGTCAAATACGGGGCATGGAAATAAAATGAGATAAATAACTAAGCGGCAAATTGCTGCTTAGTTATTTTTTTATCAACCAAATCTCCAATAAATTTACGATCAGAGACAAATAATCTAAAAACAACTAAAATACGTAATCTAAAATTATA
>JACBYF010000079.1 GCA_013415235.1 Gemelliphila palaticanis | reverse complement strand
ACAGCAGGGGGCGTTCGGATGTCTTGGGTTGCTGGGCAATGGCGTTGCCGGTGGACAGGCCGAGGCCGATGAATGGCGCCAGCATGGCGGCCGTGCCGCCGAGAAATTGCCGGCGCCGCATGTCGGCCATCACCCGCTGGTGCAGGATGGTGAAGACGGTGCCGCCGCAGTCGCAGGCGCGCGGTTTCAAGCCGCCCGTCTGCCAGGTGTCCGCCAGATGCTGCTCTTGTGCCAGGGCCATCGCGCCATCCTTTCATCGCTGCCGCGCCAGGAGCGTGGCAGCAGGCAAAGTTAATAATTAGAAACTATTGCTATTGAAAGCCGCCAGCGGGGGCAAGTCAAGCGTGCACTGGCTTTACGGAAAAAAATGTAGCATCGGCTTGCCAGACGGTAAGCTTGCCCCGTGTTTCCTCCGTCACGGCGGTGGCGTGTCGCCGGCCGGGTAGTCGACA
>JACBYF010000078.1 GCA_013415235.1 Gemelliphila palaticanis | reverse complement strand
GACAGGTACGGTGCTGCCAGTTGCAGCGGCAATTGCCGCGCGGAGATGGCCAGTTGGCCCTGCTTGTCGGTCAAGGCGCCGCTCAGCTGCAACTCGGCAGGTTTCGCCCCATCCCCCGCCGATTCGGGCTGCACCTGCATGCTGGCAGCAAGCTTCAGCGGTTGCTCCAGGGGCCAGCGGATATCGCGCACCTGCAACGACAGCTCGCGCGCCTGCAGCGCAGCGCCCGACTTTCCAGCGTCGGGAGCGGCATCGCGCCAGTGCACCGTGGCATTGGCAACGGACAGCCTGTCCAGGCTGACCTTCCACGGCTGGGCCGCGTCGGAGGCAGGCTTTTCCGCTGCCGGCCTGGCATCCGGGGAGGAAGCACCCCCCATCGCCATCCAATTGATGCGGCCTTGCGCATCGCGGGCCGCAAAAATCTCGGGGGCGCTCCACTGCACGGACTCCAGC
>JACBYF010000077.1 GCA_013415235.1 Gemelliphila palaticanis | reverse complement strand
GTTCTGCTTTGTCTGCAATTACATCAATCAGTTGAGTCTTGTTCATAAGTTATCCTTACAATGTGTTTATCGCTTGCTAAGCATCGAGTGCGACGGAAATGCCAGAAAAGCACTCTCCTGCATACACGCACCGATAGCCACTTTTTTTCGCCCCCCAAATGTAGACCAGACGGGGGGCGGAAGGGAAGCCTCCAGGCACGACAAATCAGGCGTTAAATCACGTTTTCTGGTGTCATTGCTCAAAATTTATACCGATATTGCTCTCACCGGCCTCGCGCAGGTCTGCCCGAAGCCCTTTTATCAGCTCAATATCGCGTTCTTCGCAGTCGGCCAAAAGTCGGAATATTTCCCACTGAATGTCCCATTCCTGTTCAACAGCCGGGTTTTCTTTGAGCTCTTCATCGGTCATTTCTCGACCAGCCTGAGTCATTTCCAGCATCGCAACCGTGGTAA
>JACBYF010000076.1 GCA_013415235.1 Gemelliphila palaticanis | reverse complement strand
CCATCGAAAACAGCGATGCGCTCGCAGTGCTTGCTGGTCATACTCGCAACGTTGCTTAATCTTTCCGCAAGTAAGTCAGTTATCCTTCTGTTAAATCATTAAATTTTCCTGATTTATTGGTATGACAGAAGGAATCACACCACGTCAAGAAGCTAAAGAAATCTCAAATACGTAGCCATCACTCCAGTTGGACACCACTGGCCTGGTTTACGCCCTGCCAGGCCGTTTTCGGATTAACCACATTGATTCATCATGCCGGAAAAGTACAATCCGCAGCGGCTGGCAACCGTTCTATATTCGCACTATCGAACGATCGCCAGCTGGCCGCAGTTGCGTTCTTGCATACGACGCAACTGCGGCAACCCTAACACCTTGTCATTTATAATGATTATTGATTTAATTCCCCCCGAAAACTATAAACAGGTGGAATTAATGAATAGAAACACAGATAACGG
>JACBYF010000075.1 GCA_013415235.1 Gemelliphila palaticanis | reverse complement strand
CTTTAGGCGTGGTCACGCTTTTCGTGACGGGATCGTGGTGGCAGCCTTCGCGGTCGCCGGAGTGATTCAGGGGGAACAACACTTCGGAAGTGAACTTGCCGCCCTCTTCCAGTACCTGGTTGATGATATCGGCGTCGACGTCGGCGTACGACGGCATTTGCTTCAGTTCTTCTTCCACTTGCAGGAACTCATGCAGAACGAATTGCATATCCCGGATTGGCGCGACGTATTGACACATAATTTTTCTCCTGAAGGCGTTTAGCTAAAGTGTTGTACTTGTGAACTGCGTGTGCGTTGCTGCGGATACTGCCTGACGGCTTATTTGCTTGTGACGGAATTCTGGTACGACGCCAGCAGGCGAATAAAGCCCGCTTGCGCCCGTTCGATGCTGCCCGGCACGCGCAGGAAGCGCGCATCGTGATGCAGGGCCAGGATCAGGCCATACATCTCGTACAC
>JACBYF010000074.1 GCA_013415235.1 Gemelliphila palaticanis | reverse complement strand
GCTCGGGGTCGGCCAGGCCGTTGGCCGCCAGATAGCGCGCGCCGGCGATGCAGTCTTCCACGTCGACGATGCCCCACTGCCCGCGCAGCGCGTCGCGGTATTCGCGGCCGAAGCCGCTGCTGCCGCCATAGTTGACGTCGAGCACGCCGATGCCGCGGCTGGTCCAGTACTGCGTCGCCAGTTTCAAGGTATTGCTGGCCATGCTGGTAGGGCCGCCATGGCTGATGACGATGACGGGCGGCAAGGTACCTGCGGGTGCCTGCACGTCGCCATTGGTCGGCGCATAAAAGAAGGCGTAGGCCGTGCGGCCATTGCTGCTGGTAAAACTCAAGCTGCGCGGCACGGACAGGTAATCGAGCGCGGGCAAGTGCGCGATCGACTGCGCCAGCACTTCCAGTTCGTGGTTCGACAGGTCGATGCGCGCCAGTTCCAGCGCGATGGTGGGGCTGCCGCCAAGC
>JACBYF010000073.1 GCA_013415235.1 Gemelliphila palaticanis | reverse complement strand
AGAAAGCACGGCGCGACGTTATCGTAATGAATGCTGCCAGAGATACGCCCTTCCAGTTCCCCCATGATCGCCAGCAGACGCGTGTCGTTCAGCGGTTTGCCACAGAACTCATTCATCGCCACCAGCGCGGCGACCACGGAACAGGCGCTGGACCCTAACCCGGAACCAATCGGCATGTTCTTTTCCAGCGTCATCGCCACCGGAATCTGTTTACCTAACTCCTGGCAAAAACGCTCCCAGCACTGATAAACGATATTTTCACGCGGCGCTGACGGCAACTTGTCGGCAAAACGCCCTAAATTATTCAGCGTGAAGCTTTCTGCCGCATCCACCGAGACCACATCGCCCAGCAGTGAGCCATCAACCGGCGTGACGGCCGCCCCAAGCACATCAAATCCGACACTCATATTGGCACTGGAAGCCGGAGCATAGACTTTCACCATTTTAGACTCCTAACT
>JACBYF010000072.1 GCA_013415235.1 Gemelliphila palaticanis | reverse complement strand
GGAATCAGCGCGGCGGACAATAATCCGCCCAGCACGGCGCCCAGGGTAAAGCCGCACGAGACCAGCATCATCAGCGTGACTTTCTTGCGCAGGGGGCTGTATTCGCCGGCCAGCGCCATGGCGTTCGGCATCACGGCGCCCAGGCCCAGGCCCGTGATGAAACGGATCAGCTGCAATTGCTCGATGTTCGTCGCCAGCGGCGTGACCAGCATGCACAGCGAAAAGAAGATGGTCGAGCCGATCAGCACGGGGCGGCGGCCGAACTTGTCGGCCGTGATGCTGAAGACGAGCGAGCCGACCAGCATGCCCAGCAAGCCGGCGCCAAACACGGGGCCCAGGTTGGCCTTGCTGACGTGCCAGTCGGCAATGATGGCGGGCGCCACATAGCCCATCGCCTGCACATCGAAGCCATCCATGATGACGCACAGCCCGCACAGGATCAGCATGCCGATCTGGAA
>JACBYF010000071.1 GCA_013415235.1 Gemelliphila palaticanis | reverse complement strand
GCTTAGAGGTGTGGGAGCCCACCAGGCCCTCCAGTCACAAATGTCCCGGTTTAGGGTTTGCTCCAGGGATCCCAGAGCCTGGATAGCAGCACCCCACTCAGAGCCCAGGCCCCGATCGCCCCCAGTGAGGCCTGGGCATGTCAGGGCCAGGGCCAGCCTGGGTGGGAACGCTGCCCCGATTCTAGCCGAAATCTTGAGTCCCGGTCTGCCTCTTCCTCGAACACCTCCCTTCCTGATCAGCCAAGATCCATGTTGGGTGACCCAGGAGATGGCGCAGCGGCGGCCCGGTGCCCTCGGCACTGACGTTCTCCTGAGCTCCTGCCCCGCCTGAGCGAATGCAATCTGGGCCGAGGAGAGAGGCCACTAGCTCGCCACCCAGCCTCATTTTCCCAGGCCTCCCCAGCCTGGGCCTCTGTGGATGAGTCTGGCTGGTGCATCACACCCCGCTCCCTGCCCCTCCC
>JACBYF010000070.1 GCA_013415235.1 Gemelliphila palaticanis | reverse complement strand
GCTACACACTATCGGCAAGAACCAACGCAACAGCACGCCGGATCCGTGGATCGACAAATACATCTTTCCCAACGATGATTTGCCCTCGATCGGGCAGATCGGCGACGCCATGGACGGGTTATTTGTTGCCGAGGATTTGCACAACTTTGGCGCCGACTACGACAAGACGCTGATGGCCTGGTGCGAAAACTTCGAACTGGCGTGGCCGGATTTCGCAGACACCTTTGGCCAGCGCTTCTACCGGATGTGGCGCTATTACCTGCTGTCGTGTGCAGGGGCGTTTCGCGCGCGGGATATCCAGCTGTGGCAGTGGGTATTGTCGAAGAAGGGGGTGGTCGGCGGGTATCAGCGGGTGGGCTGAGGGTTGCAACGGTTTAACGGGGACAGGCGAAACCTGCGCCGGTTGGGCCGGCTTATGCGGCGGCAGGCGTCAAGCGCGCTTCCAGCTCCGCCACCTTGGCC
>JACBYF010000006.1 GCA_013415235.1 Gemelliphila palaticanis | reverse complement strand
TTCGTTATATTATTTTTTGCACTTTATATTGTATCGGATATTTGTCTTTTTGTATATAAAAAATTAATACGGAGCATGGAGAACTATTTTTTATTTTTTCTCCATGCCCCGTATTTATTATACAGCCTGTTTTTTAATCAAAATTTGAAAGTTTAAAATAACATTTACAAAATAAAAGATATATTATGCTGACTTTAGCACTTTTATTTTATTTAAAATAATTTATTCCCATAGCATCTTTAACGTCATCTAATGTTTTTTGAGCACGTTCTTCGGCTTTTAAGCTACCTTGTTTTAAAATATTATAAATTTCGGCTTTATCTTTAGCGAATTCTTCTCTTCTTAAACGAATAGGTTCTAGCATTTCTTGCATTATTTCATTAAGTCTAAGTTTTAATTTAACATCCCCTAGACCACCTTTTTGATACTGTTCTTTTAATAAATTAACTTCTTCTTTATTAGGATCAAAAATATCTAAGTAAGTGAAAACCACATTTCCTTCTACTTTTCCTGGATCTTCTACTCTAATATGATTTGGATCAGTATACATTTTCATAATTTTTTGTTTTATTATTTCTGGGGTGTCAGATAAGTAAATACCGTTGTTTAAAGATTTACTCATTTTACCTTGTCCATCTATCCCTACTAAACGACCTTGATTTTGCGGAGGTAAAACAGCTTCAGGTAAAACTAAAACTTCTTTATTATAAATTCTATTGAAATCTCTAACTATCTCCCTAGTTTGTTCAATCATAGGTTTTTGATCTTCTCCAACTGGTACATGAGTTGCTCCAAAAGCTGTTATATCGGCTGCTTGACTAACAGGATAAGTGAAGAATCCAGCAGGAATACTTTCATTAAAGTTTTTATCTTTAATTTCTTGTTTAACAGTAGGATTTCTATGAAGTCTTGCAACTGTAACTAAATTTAAGTAGTAAGCAGTTAATTCAGCTAATTGAGGAATTTGAGATTGAATAAATATATTAGTTTTATTCGGATCTATCCCCACTGCTAAATAATCTAATGCTACCTCTGTAACACTTTCTATTATTTTTTTAGGATTATCAGCATTATCAGTTAGTGCCTGTTGATCTGCTATCATTATATACATATCTTGATTTTCTTTTTGTAACATCACTCTATTTTGGAGAGATCCTACGTAGTGACCTAAATGAAGTTTACCGGTTGGTCTATCACCAGTTAAAATAACTTTTTTCATAAAAGTCTCCTTTCAATAAATAGTTACATTAATTATAGCACATAAATAAACTATTATAAATAAAATATTTATTACAAACTTTGCTTATTGATTTTAAATATAATATAATATATTTGATAATAATTTTAAAAGGATAGATAAATCTATGAATATTAAACTAAAAACAATAACTAAAGAAGATTTGATACGAATTTATAAAATACAATATAGTTCTGAATATCCAGAATGGGTAAAATATAATGCACCTTATTTTAATGAATATAAATTAATTAGTTATGATCAATTTTTAATAAGTAACCAGGTACCCTTTTTAATTAGTGATAATGTAAGATCTATAGTAGTTAATGACGAAATAGTAGGAATAGTAACTAGATATTGGGAAAATAAAGATACAAGATGGTTAGAAATAGGTATAGCTATATATGACGAGAATTTTTGGAATAAAGGAGTAGCTCAAAAAGTTTTAAAAGTATGGATAGATAAGTGTTTTATAGATTTTCCTGAAATAGAAAGAGTAGGTCTTACTACTTGGAGTGGCAATTTAGGAATGATGAGAGTATCTGAAAAGTTAGGAATGACTTTGGAAGCCAAAATTAGAAAAGTAAGATATTATAACAATTATTATTATGATTCTATAAAATATGGAATATTAAGAGAAGAATTTTATAATTCAAAATATAATAATGACATAGATTGTACTTTTAAATTTCAAGATAAAGTATTTAACTTTAGAGTAGGTTGTATTATCATCAACGAAAAAAATGAAATATTATTTACTAAGAATATAAATGAAGATTATTATTTTTTACCAGGTGGAAGGGTAAAATTTAATGAAACTACTGCTGATACAGTTAAAAGAGAATTATTAGAAGAACTAAATTTAGAAATTGAAAGTGTAAAACCTTTAATTTTCAATGAAAACTTCTTTAAAAATAATAATCTAAATTATCATGAAATAGCTACTTATTACATGGCAAGAATAAGTAATACAAATAATCCATTATTATTAGAAAGTAACTTTGTTATGAATGATAGTGAGGGTAATAAGTATTTTTATGAATGGATATCAATAAATAATATTACTAATTATAATTTAAAACCAAAATTTTTAAAAAATAATATACGAGATTTACTAAAAAATTATAAAGTTTATTTTACAATAAACAAAGAGTAGCTTTAAGAAAAACATGTACTTGTATATAAATTATAGTATTTTAATGACATCATTTTTAAAAAGTAGTATAATATTATTATAAACAAAGTTAGGAGAAAATTATGATATTTATAGATGCACAATCAAACGATCCAAAATTAAACACAGCAATAGAATTTTATGCTTTTAATGAACTAGCTAAAAAAGATGATGTATTTATGTTATGGATTAATAAACCATGTATAGTTGTAGGGAAAAATCAAAATACAACAGAAGAAATTAATCAAAAATATTGTGATGAAAATAATATAGATATAGTTCGTAGAGTTAGTGGTGGTGGAGCAGTTTATCACGATTTAAACAATCTTAATTACACAATAATATCTAATGGAAAACAAGGGCAAGAATTTGACTTCAAAAGTTTTTCACAGCCTGTTTTAGATGCATTGGCATCTTTAGGAGTAGAGGCAACTTTTACAGGTAGAAATGATTTAGAAATAGATGGAAGAAAATTCTGTGGAAATGCTCAGTATGTGCGTTCTGGAAGAATAATGCACCATGGATGCTTAATGTTTGATGTAGACACTAGTGTTTTATCTGAAGCATTAAAAGTTTCTAAGGATAAAATAGAATCAAAAGGAATAAAATCAGTTCGTTCAAGAGTAACTAATATAAAAGATCATCTTCCTAACAAAGATATGACTGTAATAGACTTTAAAGAAGCATTAAAAAAATATATGAATGAAAAATTTGGCATGGAAGAATATACTTTTAGTGATGAAGAAGTGTCTAAAATAAAAGAAATACAAAAAGAAAAAAATGATTCTTGGGATTGGGTATACGGTAAGAATCCTGAATTTAATATTAAGAGAAATAGACGTTTAGTTACAGGAAAAATAGAAGCAAATATCCAAGTAGATAAAGGGATAATTACAGCGGTTAAATTCTTTGGAGATTTCTTTGGAGTTATGGACGTAGCGGACATAGCTAAAAAATTAGAAGGTACTAAATATACTAAAGAAGATGTAACAAAAGTACTAGAAAACGAAGATATAAATTCTTATTTCTTAGGTGCAACTCTTGAAGAAGTTGTAGAAATAATAGTAGATTAATAACAGTGGGGATATACTTATGATAGTAACGACGACAGATTATGTACCTGGAATGGAAGTTACAGAATATAAAGGATTAGTTACAGGAGAAGTAGTAGCAGGAATTAACTTTCTAACAGATATAGGAGCAGGACTTAGAAACTTTTTTGGTGGAAGAAGTGCAGGTTATGAGGAAGAATTTCTGACTGCAAAAGAACAAGCTTTAGAAGAAATTAAATCTAATGCATCTAAAATAGGAGCAAATGCAATAGTAGGCTTGAAACTTGATGTATCTGTAATAGGATCTGCTTCCTCTGGAAGTATGATAGTAGTTACATTTCTAGGAACAGCAGTTGCAGTAAGATAAAAACTATAGAAATTTTTTTAAATCTATTGTATAATTTATATATTAATAATTATACACTTAAGGAAGGAATTAAAATGGAATTTTTAAAACAAAATTTAAAAAAAATACTTTCAACATTTGGATTAGTATTTTTAGTGTTAGGAATTTCTGTATTTGCAGTAGGATGCAGTAATAAAGAAGAAGCTAATAATTCAACAACTCAAACTACAGAAAGTTCATACAAAGTAAGTGCAGAAGAAAAAGCACAATTAAAAGAAAAATTTGACGGTTTAACAAAAGTAAATTCAGAATCAATAGCTTATGTATACGCCCCAGGTACTATGCTTGATGAACCGGTAGTGCAAACTAAAGACAATGAGACTTACTTAGATAAAACTTTTGAAGGTGGACATCAACCAGAGTTTGGAACTGTATTTATGGATACAGATAACAAAAAAGATTTTTCAGATAAACTTACGTGGTTATTTGGACATGCTAGAGGTAGTAAAGTACCTGATAGTAGAATGTTTAATGATGTAAACTTATATGATAATCAAGACTTTTTTGATAAACATCCGTATGTAGTTATTGAAACACCAGAAAGAAAATATTACTATGAAGCTGCATTTTTAATAATAGTACCAGAAACTACAGCATTCTACAGAACAGAGTTTGATAATGATGCTGATTTTGCAAATCAACTTACAGAAGTAAGTAAAGGTGCTCATACAAAAAATGCTAACATAAAAATAGATCCTAGCGATAGATATTTAGTACTTTCTACATGTAGAGAAGAAGATGTAACTATAAGATCTAACCTTTATTTAAGACAAATACCTGATAGTGAGTTATCAGATTTCTTAAAACAAAACGAAGATAAATTAAAATATGTAAAAACTAGATAAATAAAAAAAGCTTTTGAAGTTAATCTTCAGAAGCTTTTTTATTAAGCATCTTTTCCTGCAACTAAGTATATATCATCTTTATTAAAATATTCGGTACATACTAAAATAGCTTTTTCCAAGGCATCTACAATTATATTAAGTTCCATAGATGCTACATTTTTCATATCAACAGTTTGCTCAGGAATGTACGGTATGTGAATAAAACCGGTTTTGAAACTGTGATTTTTAACTTTAGCATAGTGTAACGATTGATACATTATATGATTACAAACAAATGTACCAGCACTATTAGAGATATCAGCAGGAATACTATCTATGTTTAATTTGTTAACAATTGCTTTTATAGGTAAAGTAGAAAAATAAGCAGTCTCTCCATCTTCAACAATTTTTTTATCTACAGGTATATTGCCATCATTGTCTTTAATAGGAGCATCATCAATATTAATTGCTACTCTTTCTATAGTTACTTTTGATCTTCCACCAGCTTGACCTACACAAATAACAATATCAGGTTTATTATTTTCAATGTGTTCTTTTAAAATATCAAAACTTTTATTGAAAACAGTAGGGATAATTTTTTTGATTACCTCAACATTTCCTAGGAAATCTGGTAATAATTTAATTGCTTCTGCAGAAGGATTTATTGTACTATTATTAAAGGGATCGAATCCTGTTATTAAAACTTTCATAATTTAACCTCACTAAATTTTTACAATTATTATTTTATCATATTTTAAAATAATATAAAATTCGAAGTGTTTTAATATAATTTGCAACATACTACTAAAAGTGATATATTATTTATTATGCAGAGGTGATTTATATGTCTAGAGAAGAAAACTTTAAATCTATAGTTAAAATTATTGATATGCAAAATAATAAAAAATATATTCAACAAGAAAAAATAGAAACATATCGTACACCTAAAAAATCTTGGACTAGCCAAAATTATTCTAAAAAAAAATATTCTAGTTATAAACCATTTCAATTTGTAGATGGAGAAGGAGTAAGGTGCTCCATATATTTAAGTGGCTGTTTATTCGGATGTAAAGAATGTTTTAATGAAAGTATACAAAACTTTAATGCAGGAGAATACTATAATATACAAATAGAAAATCAAATTATCGAAGACTTATCAAATGATTACGTTCAAGGTTTAACTATACTAGGTGGCGAGCCTTTTTTAAATACTGAAGTATCGATACAACTTTGTAAGAGAATAAGAGAAGAATTCGGATATAGTAAGGATATTTGGGTATATAGTGGATATACTTATGAACAACTATTAGATGAAAGTAGCGATAAAATTGAACTTTTACAATTATGTGATGTATTAGTAGATGGGCCTTTTATTTGTACTTTAAAAGATTTGAATCTAAAATTTAGAGGAAGTAGCAATCAAAGAATTATAGATTTAAAAAAGTCATCTTTAAATAATGTAGTTTTATATTTAGAATAGGAGAGTATGAATTAGTAGAATACTTTATACAATGGATGACTATCTATATAGTAGTGTATCAATTTTTATTTGATGGATTTTAAAGTTTAGTGTCATTAATACCAGATTTCAAAAGTGAGCATAGAAATATTTTTTCTGTTGTATTATCACTAAATAATATTAATTTAGTAATACAACTACTACTAATATCAACTTAGATAGTAGTGGTTATGGAAAAAATAAAATTAAGAAATAAAATAGAAAGAGGATAAAGAAATCATATTTTATGAAATCAATATTAGAAATATTTAAAAATGATATAAGGGTAATTAAAGAAAAGTTAAAAACATTAGCTATAATAATAGGGTTAATAATATTGCCATCAGCTTATGCTTGGCCAAATATACTAGCAGCATGGGATCCTTATGCCCATGTAGACCAAATAAAAGTAGCCATAGTTAGTGAAGATAATGGTTATGATATGCAAGGTAAAAATTTAAATATAGGTGAAAACTTAGTAGACAACTTAAAGTCTAATAAAGCTTTAGATTGGGTATTTGAAAAAGATAGACATTCTGCAGAAGAAGGAGTCAAAAGAGGAGATTACTATGCAAGCATAGTAGTTCCAGAAGATTTTACAGAAAAAATTACCTCTATATCAAGAGGAGAACCTACAAAAGCAAATGTCGAATACACAGTAAATGAAAAAATAAATGCTATTAGCCCGAAAATAACAAATAGTGGGGCATCAGCAGTAGTAAATAATATAAATAAAACATTTGTAGAAACTGCTAACGGTATAATATTTGAAAAATTGCATGAAATTGGTATATCAGCAGAAAATAATTTACCACAAATTGAAAAATTAAAAGAAACAATGTTTCATATTAATGATAATTTTTCTGACTATGAAAATATTTTATCAGAGGTTATAGTAAAAGTAGAAAATGGAAGTTTATTAATAGAAAGAGCAAATAACATATTACCAGAAGTTGATGCAGCAGCCTCTAAAGGAATTTTATTAGCTAATAAAGCTGGGTTTGCAATAGATAATTTGCAGTCTTTTAATAATACATTAATACCAACAATAGATAAACATTTTAATAATGTAGAGAATGTAACAGATTTTGCTAATGAAACAGCTACATATATAAAAAATAATCCTAAAGATACAAAATCTATAGAAAATAAAATAACAACTTTAAATTCTAGACTTGATAGCGTAGAAAATAGATTAAATAATATTAATGAAATTTTATTATATATAAACGACTTATCAGGAAATAATTTATTTTCTAACCAAATAGAAAAGATAGAAAATATTAGAACTACTAATCAAGAATTAATTAGTCATAACAATAAACTATTAGAAGTTTTAAAAAATTATGATGAGTCCAGAGATGAACATTTTGATAGATTTATAACTATTACAGAAGAATTAAATTCTAAAGTAACTAATTTTAGATCTTCATTTGACAATACAATAAGTCCTAAAATAGATGAAATCCTTAAAAAATCAGAAGACGTGTCAGGTTTAGCAGAAAATTTATTTTATAATTTAGAACAAGAAATACCAAACATAAACGATAAATTAGTTTCTGCAAGTTATAAAGTAGCAGATGTTCACAGTAAGTTACTAAATATTAATCAAAAAATGCCTGAGATGAGAAGTAAATTATCTGAGGTAGTTAGCAAAATAAAAGAAGTAGATAGTAAAGTTAATTTAGATGATTTATTAAACTTACTAAATACAGATTATAAAAAACAATCAGAATTTTTTGCAAAGCCTGTTGAGTTAAAAGAAAACAAACTTTATCATATTGAAAATTATGGTTCAGCCATGACACCTTTTTATACAGCACTAGCTATTTGGGTAGGATCTTTATTAATGTCTTCTCTATTAACGACTAAAGTAGTGAGTGAAAAAAATTATAGACCTTATGAAAAATACCTTGGAAGAGGATTATTATTCTTTGGAATTTCATTATTACAATCATTAATAATAGTATTAGGAAATATTTATATATTAGGGGTTCAAACACCTTCTAAAATTGTGTTTATAGGGTATTCTCTTATAGTTTCATTAGCATTTTGTTCAATAGTATACACAATAGTATCAGTATTTGGTAACGTAGGAAAAGCTATTTGTATCATATTATTAGTTATTCAAATGGGTGCCTCTGGTTCTACATTCCCTATACAAATGACTTCTGAATTTTTCCAAAATTTATATCCAAAAATACCATTTACTTATGCAGTCTCTTTATTAAGAGAAGCAGTCGGTGGAGTATACTTACCAGTAGCTAGTAAGGATATAAAAATGTTACTGTTCTACTTTATAATAGCTTTATTTATAGGTATAGTAGTAAAACTAGTAGCAGAAAAATTACCAGAAAAACCAGAAGATACAAAACCTAATATATTTCTTTAAAATGGGTGCATTTATGAATATTTTTAGTTATTACATAGATGAAAATTTAAAAGAAGTGCCATATTACCCCAATGAATTATGTGATTATTTAAAAAATGTAGAATTAGAGTTAACAAGTTGTAAATATTCAAAAAATGATATTATAAAAAAGAAAATAGAATTATCTAATTATTATAGATTACTTGGTAATTTAAATAAGGCAGAGTTCTATATTTTAGATGTAAGAAAATACTATGTAGAAGAAAATAACATAGAAAAATTATTACTGAATAAATTAAGATTAGCCATAATATATCAGTATAAAAAAGATTATTTGAAGTCTAATGATTTGTTTGATTTTCTACTAGAAAATGTAGACTATAGTTATTCATATATTGATTTTCTTTTTCAACATTATGCAAAAAATTTATTTGATCAAAAAAAATATTTATTATCTTTAAAATATTTTAATATGGCATTAGATATTAGGTTAGATAAAAATAATAAAGAATTAATAAATTCTACACAACAAGCAATAAATGTTTGTAAGTCTAAAATATATTTTTCAAATAATATATAACATTATATTTTCGGCTGTATACTAAATAGTGGGGATGAGAAAAAAATTCATCCCCACTATTTAGTATACAGCCAATTTTAAAAAAATTAATACTATTGACTTTTTGATTATCAGAATTTTTTATTTTAAATATTAATAATATCTCCAATTTTTAAACATTTTGAATTTTTGTTATGGCCTATTTGCTCAGTTTTTAAAATAGGAGTTTCATTTTTAACATAATTTTTTACTATATCTATTACTTCTTCACTAGAATAATTATTTTGCAGTTCAGTAAATGTTCCTAGTAAAATAGCTTTAACTTTATTAAAACAACCTATCTGTCTTAGTTGTTCTAAATAAGTTTCAATACGTGCCTTATTACCACTTAAACTTTCTAAAAATAAAATTTTATTTTCTGTATTAGGAAAATAAGGAGTTCCTGCTAGTTTTAAAAAACATCTAATATTACCACCTATCACTTCGCCATAAATATTTTCTTTTTTACCAATATAACTAACTTCAAAAATATTGTTTTTATTGTAAAAGAATGATTGTTTAAAATTTTCTAATTGTTCTTTAGAATGAAGAATATTTGTTACTTGATATAAATAACTTATTTGATTATTTTTAGCGTATATTGAGTTTATTATAGTAGTCAAATCGCTATATCCAAAAAATGGTTTATAGTTTTCTTTTAAAATTTCAAAGTTTAAATAACTTAATATTGAATTGGCATAATCTCCACCAGAAATATCAAAAATAGCTTTTACAGATTTATTGTTATAAAAGTTTTCTAATTCTCTTGCTTTGTCTTCTGCTAAGTTTTTTTTACTATTGTTAGTAGTTAGGTATTTACTTTTTAGTACGGATAAACCAATAGAGTTTAACTTTTCTTCTAATAAATTAATATTATTTTTTTCATTTATAGCGTTAGAACAAGCTACTAAAGCTATTAAATCATTTTTTTTAAACATATTACTCCTTAATGTCAAATTCTAGTTGTTTAAACTTAGTGCTAGTTATATTAAAATTGTTACTCGTTATTTCTGTTATCCAATTTATAAAGTTATCTTCATCTTCTACCATTACGGATAAATTGTATGTTATTTTATCACTGTAGTCTATATTATTAACAATAAAATTAGTTTTTCCTATTTCATATTCTATTTTTCCATTTAAAGTATAAGCAATATCTAATGATATTTCAAGAGCGTCTTTTCTCTCTACTAATGTTGATTTTTTAAGAGCATTTATAACTCCACCAGAATATGCACGAACTAATCCACCGGTACCTAATTTTATACCTCCGAAGTAACGGACAACAACAGCACAAACATTTTTTATATTATTTTTAACTAATACATCTAACATTGGTGTTCCTGCGGTACCACTAGGCTCACCGTCATCATTTGCTCTAGTAATTTCATTATTATCACCTATAACATAAGCAGAGCAAACATGAGCAGCATCATAATATTTTTTTTTAATTTGCTGAATAAAATCTCTCGCTTGCTCTTCTTCAGTAATTCTTATTAAATACGTTATAAATGTAGATTTTTTTTCTACAAATTTATCTTCTATATCATTTTTTATAGTTATAAATTTTTTCATAAGTTTCATCCTTTAATTATATATATAAATATAATATCAAACCAAAAATATATGTCAATAATTTACTGTTTAGTTAAAATAAAAGTTTGCAAAAAAAAATAAAATCTGCTATAATAATTAAATGCTAGGTGGGGAGTTAGCGGTGCCCTGTACTTGCAATCCGCTTTAGCAAGGCTGAATACCGAGATTCGGGTAGTTATTGTGATGTCGAGTTTAACACGTAGTGTTGAGACTGAGGCCCCTCATGACGCAAAACTTATGAACCATGTCAGGTCCGGAAGGAAGCAGCATTAAGTAAGGTTTTTGTGGGTGTGAGCTATGGTTAAGGTTGAGCTGTCGATTAAACTAACGGTTGTTTTAACTATTCAACTCTCGGTTGCATTTTGTTTTTATGTCCGGCTATTTATTAGTCGGTGTTTTTTTTGTTTTTATAAGGAGAAATTTATGTTTGAGGCAAAAACGACTAGAGAGCAAATTAATATTTTTATAAAATTATTATTTCCAGTATTAGTATATCAGCTTATATCCTACTCATCAGGAATGATAGGAACATTTATGGCTGGACATTATAGTGCTACTGATTTAGCAGGACTTAGTATGGGTGTAAATATTTGGAATCCTGTAATATCAATAATTAATACGTTAGTAGTTGCTATAATACCCATAGTTTCTCAATTAGTGGGAAAAGGAAAACATGAAGAAGTACCTACTAAAGTTAGACAATTTCTTTATATAGGTCTTATTATAAGTATAATTATTTCATTTTCACTTTATTTTACAGCTGATTTTTTAGTTGAAAAATTAAATATACGACCAGAAATTGGAGAAATAACTAGAAATTTTTTAAAATATCAGAGTTTTGGAATAATACCTATAGTAATTTATGTTTTATTTAGATCATTTATAGATAGTTTAGGACTTACTAAAGTTTCTATGACAATAATGCTAACGTATGTACCTATAAATATTTTATTATCATATCTACTTATTTTTGGAAAGTTTGGATTTCCTGAAATGGGAGGAGCAGGTGTAGCTATTTCTACTAATATAACTTATATTATATCGCTAATAATAGTTATATTTGTAATATTAGTGCATCCAAAAATTAATAAATATAAAATATTTAAGTTTGAATTTATAAAAATATCTCATTGGCCAGAAATATTTAAATTAGCAATTCCTATGGTAATAGCAGTAGCGATTGAAACTTTTATGTTTTCAATATTATCACTTATGGTATCGAGATTTGATACTGCTACAATAGCAGCACATCAAAGTTCATTAAATTTTGCTGGATTTTTATATGGACTTCCTATGAGTATATCTAGTGCGCTAACTATAGTTGTAGCATATCACGTAGGCGCAAAAAATTATACAATGGCAAATAAATTTGTAAAGATAGGAACATATATATCTATAATATTTTCTATAATTACAGCTTTAATAATATTAATATTTAATACTAAAATACCTTACTTATACGGAACAGATCCAGAATTTATAAAAATATCTTCAAAATTATTGTATTTTGTAATAGGTTTTACAATTTTTGATTCATTTTCTGCATGTTTAGTAGGTGTAATGAGAGCTTACAAAAAAGTAGTGCCAACTTGTGTATGTATGGCAATAGGATTTTATGCTGTAGGACTTCCTTTAGCATACTATTTAGTATTTATATTAGAAATAGGTGTTTATGGACTTTGGATATCTTGGTTAGTAGGTATAGCAGTATATGCTGTATTAATGACTACATATTATCTAAAAGTAATACTAAAATCACAAAATTAATAATTTATAAAGGGAATTTTATATAGTTTTATATAAATATTCTCTTTATTTTTGAATTGTGCTATACTTTATATTGAAAATAAAAATTAGGAGAAATAACGATGAGTAAATGGGATGAACAAATATTAGTTGTAAACAGAAAAGAAATATTTTCTGATGAAAAAAATGCTTTTTATGGATTTATATCATTAGAAGATAGCAGAGTAGAAGAAATAGTAAAAACTTTTGAAAAATACGAAGTTAAAAGACGTGGGGATATGGAAGAAGACCCATCATATAAACAGTTAATAGGCTATGTATTAGTAAAAGACAAAAATACCAAAGAAGTTTTAGTTTATAAACGTCTTGTTGGTGGAGGAGAATCTAGGTTACATGGGAAAGCATCTGTTGGTATAGGTGGACATATGAACGATGTTGAAAATACTCCAATAGAAGAAATAGTAAAAATTAATGCTGCGAGAGAAATAGAAGAAGAAATAGGTATATCATTCGATGAGGCTTTAAATAGTCTTAATTTTGTAGGATTAATAAATGATGATAAAGAAGAAGTTGGGAAAGTACACATAGGATTAATATATGTGTGTGAAGTTGATAAAAATAAAGTAAAAGTAACAGAAGATGATACATTAAAAATAGAGTGGCTAAATTCTAATGAAGCTAAAAAAGTAGAAAATTATGAATCGTGGTCAGAGTTTTTAATACCTATAATGTAGTATAAATTTAAAAAGAGTTAATAAGGAATAATGTTTTCCCTATTAACTCTAATTTTTTTAAATACGGAGTATGAAAAATATTTATAATTTTTCTCCTTGCACTATTTTTATTATATAGCTATTATTTTAATCTAAGCTATTTAAAACTTGTTTTTTAAATCTGATTAATACTGTAGAAACAATTATTGCTACTATAATTAAATATATAGCTGTAAGTACTATCCATAAATTAGGGAAGTTTATAGTAACTATTACTGTAAAAGCTATAATAGCCCCACATATAAAAATGAATAGGAAAAATATTAACCACAATTTTAAATTAGAAGCGCCTCTTAGTATTAGTTGTTGAATATTACTCCATCCTAAAAAAGGATTATAATAGTCTTTAGTGAATAAATAAACAGAATAAGTAATAGACCCTACTAAAAAAGCAATATAAGAAAATACTAAAAAGTATGCTGATGTATTAAGTAATATTATTATTAATAAAAATATAATACTAGTTATAGCAATTTGTAAAAGCAAAGCTATAAATAATTTTTGGAAAACAAACTTTTTCATATTCATAGGTAATGTTTTTAAAAATGAAAAGTTTTTATAGTCTATAGATATCGCTAGTGCAGAAAACGATCCATTACCATACATACACAAAGATAAAACACTACCAACTACTATTGCAGTAGGAGTTAATACATAACCTTGTTGTAAAAAGCTAGCTCCACGAATACCCATTATAAGACCTAAAAATAGCATTACTATAATAGCAGGAGCTAATATATTTTGTGATATTAGCGTACTATCTGTAAAAGATTTTAAAGTCATCTTTCTAAATATTTTGTTTAAGTTTATATTTGTAGAAATAATATTTTTAGGTTTTACTTTATTAGTAACTTTGTAACCTATAATATCAGTGAAATAACTTTTTATAGTTACTAAATTTAGTATAAATAAAGATATTATAGCAGCAATGACAATTAATAATATGCTAAGTAAAGAACTAGTAGTTAAGGTACTGCTAACTATGTTGTATAGAAAATCACCTTCGTAATATTCATATGAAATGTTATTAGTATTAAAAAAGTTTATAGCACCATAAAATCCCATTGCTATAACTATAGATATAATAGTTATAACTACATTCATAGTAGTTTTATATTTTTTGAAAAGTTTAGTTTTAGCAAGTAGCGAGAATATAATAATTACTGTGCTGAAAAATGATATTAGCAGAGCAATGCTATATATAAAAATTAACAATATACTAATAATGTTAAATCCTTGTAATTTTATATTCGCAATTATATTAGAAGCAATAACAGCTAATATAATTCCAGATATTTGCCCTAATAAAATTAAAAATTTACTAGCAAAAACTTCTTTTTCAGTTATAGGTAGAACTGTAATATTAGGAGTGTCTTTATCTTCATAAAAAGTGTTAAAAAACGGCGTAGTTATAGTTAAAATTCCGAATAATAACATAAAAATAATGTTTATATGATACTTATTAGCTGCCATTTTATAATCAACTAGCCCCATAAATATAACTAAAAATATAATAGCAAAAACTTGTTGTAATAATAAATTTCTTAATAAGCTTTTTTGTAAGTTTCCTTGTTTAAGTTTAACTTTATTTCTTTTTAATGATGTGTATTGAGGATTAACATATAATAGGTTAATCATAAATAAATTTTTAACAATTGACCAACGCATAATTATTCCTCACTTTCATTATCAATATTTTTAATAATATTTAGATAAATACTCTCTAGTGAATCTCCATCAAATTTTTCTCGTAGTTCATCAAGAGTACCTACAAAAATTAAATTCCCTTTACTTAAAATACCTATTCTATCACATAAATGCTCTGCAACTTCTAATACGTGAGTAGAGAATAAAACTGTATTTCCTTTTTGTGTATGTTCTTTCATAAGAGATTTTAAATCAAAAGCAGCTTGAGGATCAAGTCCAGTTAAAGGTTCGTCCATTATCCATATTTTTGGATTAGCTATTAATGCAGCTATTATAAAAGTTTTTTGGCGCATACCGTGTGAAAAAGATTCAATAGGTGAGTGCAGTTCATTTTCCATTTTAAACAACTTAGAATATTTTGCTATTCTTTCTTCTTTTTCACTACTTGATAATTCAAAAACATCAGCTATTAATGACCAGTATTCTATAGGAGCCATAGTTAAAAACATATCTGGATTATCAGGAATGTAGTATAATTTCTTTTTACATTCAAATCTATTTTCCTTTAAATTTAGTTTATCAATAAATATTTCCCCTGATGTTGGATTAATAACACTAACTAATGATTTTATAGTAGTAGATTTTCCTGCACCGTTGTGTCCGATAAGACCAAAAATTTCTCCACCATTAATCTTTAAATTTAAGTTATTTAAAGCAATTTTTTCTCCGTAGTGTTTTGAAAGGTTTTGTATTTCTATCATAAATAAATCTCCTTTATGGTTTATAAATTAATTATAACATAAATTAAAATGGTTTTCATAGCTTATATAGTGTTTAATGATAAGTATTTATGTTATAATAGAAAACAGTATATAAAAATAGTAAGGATTTATTATGAGTAAAAATTTTTATAATTATAATGAAAATTTAATAGAAGTACTAGGGTACAAAGATTTATTATTAAACAATAGTTTTAATAATGCAGAAATAAACAATGCGATTTTTTATGCTATTTCTGCCTTAGATAGTCATATAAAGGATTTAGAGAAAAATTCCTTTAGTACAAAAAACATACTGTTAGGAGACTATTATAGTTTTTCTTACTATAGCTTTTTAGTTAATCATTTGGATAAATTAAAAAAATTAACAGAAGTAGTGGAGACAAACTACCTTATTTTAGCTAAAGAAAAATACAAATTGATTGATTTAAAAAAAATAGCACTTAGTATTCCAATTTTATGGTTTAATTTTTATGATAAAGAACTTGATATTCAAAGTACAAAAATATTACTTGAAAAATTTTATACTCACTATAAAGAACAACTTTTTATTGATTATAATTTAGATATGTTTATGAACGAAGTAGGAGTTTAAATGTTGAAGTTGTATAAAGATGACTTACTTTTGGTAAGAAGTCATATTAAGAACATAATAGAAACGGATAATAAAGAAGTTTACAATATAATAGTTGATTATTTTGATAACGGAGGAAAAGGATTAAGACCATTACTTACTCTAGTATGTGGGGATTTAGGAATTAACAATAAAAATGAAATAATAAATATAGCTTCAATCGTAGAAATAATTCATACTACAACTCTAATTCATGATGATATAATAGATAAGGCTTTTGAAAGAAGAGGTAAAAAAACTTTAAATAATATTTATGGAGATAGAAAAGCACTTTTTATAGGTGATTTTTTATTTTCTAGAATATTAAAAGAAATGTCTAAAATAAATGACCAAAGGCTACATAAATATTTGTCTAAAACATTAAAAGATTTATGTTTAGGAGAAATTAAGCAGTATGAAGACTTATATAATATAGATACAAGGGTAATAGATTATTTAAGAAAAATAAGAAGAAAAACAGCTATATTAATAGCCTTTGCTTGTGTTTCAGGAGCTATAGTATCAGATGCAACAGAAGAAGAAATAGAATCTTGTTACAAATTTGGATACTATTTAGGAATGAGTTATCAAATAATCGATGACTATCTTGACTTTAAAGGTGATAATAAAAAATTAGGAAAAGATACAGGTCAAGATTTTAAAAATGGTAACATAACATTACCTATAATATTAAAAATAAAAAAAGATAAAGACAAATTTGTAAACTATAAAAATTTAACTTCAGAAGAAAAGAAAAAATTAGTTAAAGAAATAACAAATGATAATATTATAATGGATTACACAGTAGAGATAAGTAATAGATACTTAAAAAAAGCAGAAGAATCTATAAAATATTTAAATTCTGATGTTAAGGATAGTTTACTTTATATTTTAAATTCGTTAATGATGAGAGATAAATAGGAGAATAGTATGGAATTTGAAAAATTTTTAGAAGAATATAATGAGTTAAATATTTCTGAACTAGAATTAGAACAATTATATAGTTTTAGAAGTATATTTGTAGAGCATGGTATGATAGAAAAGTCTTTAGAACTATCAGAAGAAATTTATAACAGAAATAAAGAAGATGAATCTGGAATAGTAGGATATGTAGATAATTTAATGCAACTTGGTAAAAGAGATGAGGCACTTCTTGTGTTATTTAATTCACCAAAAACTGCTCAAACATTGTTATTAGAAGGATTAATTTATAAAGAAGAAATGCTATTAGATGTAGCTGAAAATAAATTTAAAGAAGCTCTTACTAAAGTTTATGATGATGAAGAATTAAAAAATATTATAGATTATGAACTATCTAATGTGTATGTTGAAGTAGGAAAAAGTGAGGATGCTCTAGAAATAAGTAGTACAATGTTTGAAGAAAATCCTAACGAGGAAACATTACAAAATCTAATAGATAACCTTATGTTTTTAGGTAAATTTGAAGAAGCTGTTGATATTTATAAAAATAATAGTAAAGAAATAGACATTAATGCACATATAAGTTACTCGGTAGCTTATGCTTATAATCAAATAGAGGAGTTTGATAGTTCTAAAGAAATGCTTTTAAAAACTTTAGAATTAGATAACGAATTTGTTGAAGCCTATATGCATTTAGGTTTAATGAGTAAAGGGCAAGAAGCTATAAATTATTTAGAAAAATATCTTGAATTACAAGGACAGTCTCATATAGTATATTTACAACTAACTTCTCTGTATAAGCAAGCAGAACAATACGATAAAATTCGCAGTATGGTAATAGATGTTCTAAGAAATATGGGAATAGATTTTGATAGTTTATACATAGCTATAAATGCTTTAAGAAACTTATATGAAACAGAAAAAATATACGAAATATACAAAGAACACTCATTAATAAAAGAAGATTCTTCACTTTTAGCATTAACACTATTATCTTTATCAGAGGAAGAAGATTATATTGATTTTGTAGAATCAGAAGCTAAAAAACATCATCCGTTTTTACGAGAAGAAAATCATTATTACGAAATGTTACAAAACGTTTATGAAGTAACTGGAGACAGTACAATAAAAGAATACATATATGAGATAGATCAAATAAATAACGGTATATATTTTGAAAATTCACCTTACCATAGTCATGATGGAGATTGTGACTGTGGTCATGATCATCACCATCATTAGAAACTAACTTATAAAATAGACAACTAAAATGGACATGTAATTGTTAATTTTAGTTGTTTTTTATTAATTTTTATTTCCACATAATAATATAGTACTACAACAAAAATCACAATAATAAAATGCACGATTCATACCTTTATTATTTAAAATATTAAAAAATTAAATTAGATTATAGAAATTATATTTATTTTTTAATAAAGCTATGCTATAATAGAAAACGATAATGATTATCATTTATTTATGTTATTTAATTTTTTTAGGGGGGTTGTATTATATATAAAAATAGATATTTTTGGGTATGTATATTTTTATTATTATCAGTATTTTCTTTAACTATAGGTGTAGAAGACTTCAATTTATTAGGAGCATTATCTGGGAGTAAAGAAGATTTACATCTTTTATTAGTTAGTAGATTACCTAGATTAATAAGTATTATAGTTACAGCCAGTATATTAAGTATTAATGGTTTAGTAATGCAAACAATGTCTAACAATAAATTTGTATCCCCATCAACAACAGGAATAATGGATTGGTGCAAACTTGGGGTTTTAGTAGTTTTACTTTTTTTTCAACAAGCTCCAATATTTTTAAAAATATTAGTAGCACTAGTTTTTGGTTTAATAGGAAGTTTCTTATTTATGAAACTTATTAAAATAATAGGAACTAAAGATAACTTATTATTACCACTAATAGGGATAATGTTAGGAGGAATAGTAGGTAGTATATCAACATTTTTTGCTTATAAATTTGAAATTTTACAAAATATATCAGCTTGGCTACAAGGTAATTTTTCTTTAATATCAAAAGGAAACTATGAAATATTGTATTTCGGTATTCCATTTTTAATAGTAGTGTATCTATACGCTAATTTATTTACTATATCTGGGCTAGGAGAAAATATTACTGTAGGATTGGGATTAGATCATAATAAGATTTTATCACTTGGTATGATGTTAATTTCGGCAACTACTGCAATAGTAGTAGTTACAATAGGAAGTATTCCATTTATAGGTCTTATAATTCCTAATATAATAAGTATTATAAAGGGAGATAATTTAAAATCTACAATATTTGATACAGCTTTACTAGGATCTTATTTCTTACTTATTTGCGATTTAATGGGAAGATTGATATATATGCCTTATGAGATTCCGATAAGCGTTATTGTTGGAGTTTTAGGAAGTGTAGTATTTTTATTAATATTATTTAAGGGGAAAAAGTATGCAAGATAAAATAATATTAAGAAAAATAGCAATTATGGTTATACTAGCTTTAGTAGTAGTATCTTGCTATATATTTATAGATTTTCAATCGCAATATATTTTAAATTTAAGAATAAGAAAAATATGTGCTATTTTACTTGTTTGTTATGCTACTGCTTATTCTACTGTAGCTTTTCAATCTATAACTAATAATAATATACTTACCCCTAGTATAATGGGACTAGAAAGTTTATACATATTCATTCAAACTTTAGCGATATACTTTGTAGGATCAAGTCAATTAAGTAAAATGACTACTATTTTTGAATTTATATTTTCTTTATTTTTAATGATTATTTTTTCTTTATTAGTCTATGTTGTACTTTTTGAAAAACTATCATCAAATGTAAATATGGTAGTTTTAAGTGGAATGATAATAGGAGGGTTATTTTCTTCATTATCAAATTTTATGCAAGTATTATTAGATCCAAATGAATACTTAATTTTACAAGGAAAAATATTCGCTAGTTTTAATACTATTGGTTATACATATTTAAACATTTCAGCAGTAATAATTTTGATAGTGCTAATATTATCAATATTTTTTATGAAAAAATTAGATGTATTATCATTAGGGAAAAAAACAGCAATATCTTTAGGGTTAAATTACTCTTTATTAGTAAAAATTATATTTGTATTAATAACATTATTAGTTAGCATATCAACTGTTTTAGTAGGTCCTATGACTTTTTTAGGTATTATTGTTGTAAGTATAACTAGGCATTATTTACATACTTATAAACACGTATATAAAACTATTTGTGCCACATTAATAGGAATTATATTAGTTGTATTTTCTATGATTATTATGGAAAGAATATTTTCATACAATACAGCAGTTTCTATAATAATAAATTTTGTAGGTGGAATTTATTTTGTTTATCTAATTATTAAGGAGAATAAAAAAAATGTTAGAAATTAAAAATATTACAAAACTTTATGGTAAAAGTAAAGTTTTGGATAATGTTACTTGTAGCATTGAAAAAAATAAATTTACAGCATTTATAGGAAGTAACGGTGCTGGGAAAAGTACACTTCTTAATATTATGGCTAGAACTTTAAAGTATGACTTGGGTGATATAATAATAGACGGAAAAAGTCAAAAAGACTACAAAACAGAAAACTTGGCAACTAAAATTGCTATACTAAGTCAGTCTAACAATATAAATATAAGACTTACGGTTAGAGAACTAGTTTCATTTGGAAGATACCCATATTCAAAAGGTAAATTAACAAAAGAAGATAAAGAAAAAGTTAACGAATCATTATCTTACATAGGTATTTTGGATTTAGCAGATAGATTTTTAGACGAACTTAGTGGGGGACAAGTTCAGATGGCTTACATAGCTATGGTTATAGCACAAGATACAGATTATATTTTTCTTGATGAGCCACTTAATAATTTGGATATGAATCACTCTGTAAAAATAATGAAAGTTTTGAGAAAATTAGTTAAAGAAAAAAATAAAACAGTAGTAGTAGTAATACATGATATAAACTTTGTTTCTGTTTATGCAGATAACGTAATAGCTTTAAAATCAGGGAATGTAGTAGTTCAAGGGAAAAATGAAGAAGTAATAACAAAAGAAATATTAAGAGATATTTACTCATTAGATATGGATATATATTCTGTAAATAATTGTAGAATATGTATGTATTATAATTAAATAAATTTAGGAGATATGAAATGAATTTTAAAAAAATAATAATACCATTTGCAGCATTAACATTAGCAACAACAATAACAGCTTGTTCAAATAATAACACACAAACAAGTACTTCTGAAAAAGCAAAAGAGGGCGAAAAGGTAAAAGTAAAAACTTCTCAAGGTGAGTTAGAAGTAGCTAAAAATCCTAAAACTGTAGCAGTTTTCGATATAGCAGTTTTAGATTTAATACAAAGATACGGAGTTAAAGTAGAGAATTTATCTACACCAAAAATTTCTGCTAAATATGTTGAAGGCTTAATAGCAGGTAAAGATACAGCAGGAAATTTAAGAGAACCTAACTATGAATTTTTAAGTACAGTAAAACCAGATGTTATTTTTGTAAATCAAAGACAAAAAGATGTATTGGAAGAGCTAAAAAAAGTAGGGCCTACTGCATCATTTGTGGCAAATAATAAAGATTATTTTAATAGTATGATAGAATTTAATACAGAAGTAGCTAAAATATTTGGAGTAGAAGATAAGGTAAAAGAAGATAAAGCTAAATTTGAAGCTAAAATTAAAGAAGTATCTGAAAAAGCTAAAGCATCAAATAAAAAAGTTTTAATAGTTATGACAAACGAAGGTAAAATAACTGCATTTGGTCCAAATAGTAGATTTGGATACATTCATACATTATTTGGTTTTAAACCGGTAGATGAAAATATTGAAGAAAGCACACACGGAAACGAAATAAACTATGAGTATATTTCTAAAATGAATCCTGATATAATATTCTATGTAGATAGAAATACAGTAGTTAAAAGTAAAACAGATGCTAATGCAAAAACAACATTAGATAATGAATTAATAAAAGCTACTAGGGCAGGAAAAGAGAATGCTATTTATGAAATAGATGCTCAGTATGCTTATCTAGCAGGAAATGGATTAACTGCTTTTGAAAAAATATCTGAAGTTTTAGAAAAAGCTGTAAAATAAATTTATTATAGAAAACGATAATACAGATTAAAAAATCTGTATTATCGTTTTTTATTTTTTATAAACTTTACCATATAATTCTTCTATATTTTTTGAATTAGTTAGAATCATTAAATATTTTAGTTCTTGTTGCCATTTTTTTATTTCTTTAATTAATTCACTTTTTCCTTTATTAATTAAAATATCTAAAAATGCTCTAGATACACCTACAGCTTTAGCGCCTAATGCTAAGCATTTTACTACGTCTAATGGGTTTCTGATTCCACCACTAGCAATAATATCTATTTTATCTCTATAATTTTTCGCTATTTCTAACGACTCTGCAGTTGTATAGCCTATTTCTTCTAGGTAATAAGAAGGAGATTCACTTCTCATATTTTCTATTCTAGCAAAATTAGTACCGTCTTTTCCACTAATATCTACTGCAGATAAATTTAATTCTATTGCTAGTTCAATAGTAGCTTTGTTCATCCCAAAACCAGTTTCTTTTAATATAATAGGTACGTTTACTTTAGAACTAATTTCTTTTAGATTTTCTAACCAACTTTCAAAATTTCTATCTCCCTCAGGCATAATCATTTCTTGTAGAGGATTAGTGTGTAATTGAATATATTGGGGATTTGTATTTAAAATCGCTTCATTAACTTGGTTATAATTTTTATCTAATCCCAAATTTATAGATCTATTTTTAGGATAGCTTATTTTATCTTCTTCATTTTTTAGTGCTGGAGAATAAGAACCGGCAAAAAACTTAATTTCGCATATATTACAAACTTCCTCTAATTCTCTATTAATATCGTTACAGTATTGGCCTCCTGCAGTAATAGCATTTATGAATATGGGATATTTCCATACATTGTTAGCGATTTTAGTAGATATGTCTACATCTTCAATTCCAAATCTTGGGACACTATTATAGTCTATTTTATAGTTATCAAGACTAGTAAAATTTGTTTTATCTTGTAAAGCTATATTTATATGATCTTTTTTTCTCATATTATTCCTTTCTAAAATTAAAGTTTATTTAAGTCTAAAGAAACTTTAAATGGTTCATTATCGGATAATTTAAATCCTAAAACCATATCACCGCATCCAGAACCACTTTGCTTTCCACAAGGATAAGTTAAAATAAATTTTTTCATTGCGATAGATTCCATAGGTATATTTGATATTTGTTCTAAATATAATAAATTTTTTCTAATATCTTTTATTATAGGTATTATTAATTCGCCTTTTTCTTGTTTTAAATATAATTTTAATCTTAAAACTAATTGATTTGATCTATCTATAAATTTTTTGTACTTTCTTTTTTCTAATATTAAATTTATTTTATTAGAGAAACTAGAACTTTTAGAATTTATTTCTTTTTTTGTTTCATTCCAAGCTTTAACGTGTATTTTTGTATCTATAACTTCTCCAGTCCATTTTGCTACCATCTCTATATTAGCTTTTGTATCTAATACTTCTATTACAAGGCCAGGCCAATTAATTTTATCAATAATATCATTTATACTATTATTTTTAATAATATTTAGCATCTTTTCATTAGAAAATTTTTGATAAAAAGTAACTCCACCATTACAAGCAGCAGCAACATCTCCCATAGATCCTGTTATATTATTTAATAGGCTAAAAAGTGTAACAATTTTGAATACTTTTATATTATCATACTGTACTTTATAGTACTCTAACATTGCTTTTGTTATAGCAACTAATACAGCACCAGATGAGCCTAAACCATATTTTTTATCACTATCAATTAATTCATTATGGATAGTTAAAGCAAATTCATCTTTTTTTCCTGTGTATTCTCTTATAAAATGTATAATTTTTTGTATATTATCAAAGTTATTGTGCTTTTCATTTATAGCAATTACTTTATTGTGCATATTATCAAAAATTGTAGTTTCATTAGCTTTTTCAATGAAAGCTACAATTTTTTTTGGAACGCTTGTAATTATTGCTTTAGAATAATCTTCTAAAATAGCATATTCTCCTGCTATATAAAGTTTTCCATAAGCTACTGCGTGCACTGGATAATTTTTTTCTTCCATAATTTTTCTAGTTCCCTATAAATTTTTTCGTGATTTTCTTTTAAATAAAGTACTTTTACATTAGGACCTGCGTCCATTGTGAAGTAACATTCTAATCCTTCGTTACGAAGATTTTTTACTAATTCCATTGCTTTATAACTATCATCTGTTAAAAATGAAAATGAGGGTGTAGCGTATTCAGTAGTGCTATGCATATAAAGAGCATTACGTTCTGTTATTTCACCAATTTTAGAAAAATCATTTTCTTTTATGGCTATCTTCATTTCTTCAAAATCTATTTTTGCAGCTTCTACCCAGTCATTAAAATTAGTAGAAGTAGTAACACATCGTTCCATGGCTTCTCTACTAGAGATTTTCTTTCTATTTTCATCTACAACTAGTACCATCATAGATAAATCTAAATCACATTTTATTTCTTCTACTTCACCGTTTTCTAACCAACTAGCCATTTTGTAGAAACTTCTACATGAAGAACCTGATCCTTCTTTTGAAATTTGAACTAACTCTTTTGTTGTTTTTTGTAAATTAAAGTATTCGTTACAAGCTAAAACTAATGCCATAGTTCCACTAGAGCTAGAAGAAAGCCCAGCAGCAGTAGGAACAGTATTATAACTTTTTATAGTTATTTTTTCATTAATATTTGGCACGAATTTTTGAATGAAATTCATAATTTTATTAAGTTCTTCTAATGATTGTTTTTCATCATTAATATAAAATTCATTTTCGTTATTTTTACTTTTTTCTATTTTTGTTTTTGAATACAAATTATCTAATCTTAATGATAAGTTTGGATTGTAAGGTAAAACAGGATTTTTGCTTTTTTTACCCCAATATTTTACCAAAGCAATATTTGCATATCCTACACTGTAACTATCCATGATAAATAACCGTGCTCCTTTAGTTTATTTTTTATATAATTAGCATTATCTTTACTTTTAACTAATGCTATACAGCAGCCACCATCGCCACCACCAGTAATTTTGGCACCTAAAGCACCGTATTCTTTACATATTTGTACAACTTCGTTATTACTTGGATGACTAACTCCTATTTTTTCTAAATTGTAGTGAGCTTCATCCATAAATTTACCAACATTTATTACATCTTTATTTTGCAGGTGAGTAATTACTTTTTCTGTAATTTCACCTAATCTTTCTATATATTTTTCATTTTTATTATAATTATTTTTTACTCTTTCAACAGCATTTTTAGTTATCCCTACTATTCCAGTATCTATTATTAATAAAAAACACTCAAGATTAAACTCTATTGGTCTAGCACCTTCATTTTTAGAAAAAATTAGGGGAGTATCACTTAAAACTTGATTTACGTCTATACCACTGGGATTACCATGAATAAATTTTTCACATCTATTTGCAATTTCTCTAATATTATTACAATTATTAGCTCTTGCAATGGCTATAGATAATGCTGCTGAAGAACCTAGTCCTCTTCCCACAGGAATTTTACTTTCTATTACTACTTTTGTTTTATTATCTATTTTGCATTGTTCACAAATATATTGTAAAATTTCATCTCTTTTTTGAACTTCATTAGTTTTTATTAGTGTAGCTTTAACAGTCATCTCGGGTAATGGAATAGTAATTCCTTTTTTTCCATAAACTACTGAATGTTCTCCAAAAAATATAGCTTTTGCGTGTGTCATAAAAAACCTCTTTGCATAAAATTTTAAAGCTAATAAAATATATAAACTCACTCATAATTATAATAAAAAAACTTAATAAAGTAAAGAAACAGGTTACATTTACAAAATAAAAAATGTAACGTTATAGAAATTTTTCAGTTTGTTGTTGACATTCAAAAAAACGTCCTTTATAATAAAAAGTGTCTTATAGTGAAAAAATAAAAAGGAGTTTTTAATGAAAAAGAAAATAATTTTTGGACTTATGTCCTCTGCACTTATATCATCTGTAGCAGCGCTTAGTCCTGTACAGATAGCCAATGGGGAAAATTTAAAAAATAATAATGTAACAAATATAGCAACTACAAAAGAAAGACTTATAATTCAATTTGATGAAGAAAATAGGGAAAGTATAAAAGAAAAATTAAAAAACATTCCAAATACGATTGTAAAATATGAATATTCTGAACTGTTAACGGGTATATCTTTAGAAACAGATAGTAGTAATATAAAAGCTATAACTGATATTCCTGGTGTTAAATTAGTAGAAAAAAGCAGAAAAATAAAACCTAAAATGTACACAGCTAAGGAATTATCAAAGGTAATTCAAAGTAGTCCTAAATATAAATTTGATGGGCGAGGGATGGTAATTGCTTTAATAGATTCTGGTCTTGATACTAAACATAAAGATATGAGACTTGATGCTGGAGTGGAGCCAAAAATAAAAAGTATAAAAGAGTCTATACATGGGACATATACAGAAAAAATTCCTTACGGATTTAACTACGTAGAAGGAAACGATGAGCTTATGGATTTAACTGATAAGCCACACGGTATGCATTTAGCAGGTATTTTAGCGGGGAATGCAACAGATGAAGAAATTGAAAATAAAACGGGTATAGACGGAGTAGCACCTAACGCTCAGCTTTTAGCTTATAAAATTTTCTCAGATAATCCTAAAAAATTTACTGCTGAAACAGAAGATTCAGCATATGCAGCTATGGAAGATGCAGTAAAAAGAGGTGCTGATGTAATAAGTTTAAGTGTAGGTTATTATGATAGTGGGCTACCTGGTAATGCTTATTATAAAATAGCAGAAAGAGCAGCTCAAAAAGGAATAGTTATCACAGCAGCAATAGGTAATGCAGGTACATCATCATCAACAACTTCTTATGATTTAAAAGCTAATAATGCATTCAATATGATTGATACTGCTACTACAGTTGGTGTAGCTGCAACTCCATCAGTTATAGGTGTAGGTTCAGTAAGAAATACAAATTTAGTACAATATCAATTTAATATTGATGACTTAAAATTAGGCTACTATCCTATGGGGATTAGTAAGGTAACATCAGCTGATTATAATTTTGAATACTTAGAATCAAATAAAAAGGAATATATAAAAGAAAAAGATTTAACAGGAAAAGTGGCTGTAATTAAAAGAGATGGCGCAGATGTAAGAGAACTTGTAAGGAACCTAAAAGTTCAAGGAGCGATAGGGATAATACTTATAAACAGTAATAGAACTATAAATAGAGATTATTATAACACACATATAGAGTTTGTTTTTGATAAAGATTTATTTAATTTCTCAAATATTTGGGGAGTTACGATGTCTGGTGAGGACGGAGATAAATTAATAAATAAAATTAAATCAAATAAAAATAAAATGACTCTTAAAAATGATAATCTTATAGTTTCTCGAGAGATAATAAAAATTCCAGAAATATCAGGATTTTCTAGTTGGGGACCTACAGTTAATTTAGAGTTAAAACCAGAAATAGTAGCTCCAGGTGAAGATATATATTCAACATTAAATGGTAGCACATATGGAACTATGTCTGGAACTTCTATGGCATCTCCTTTTGTAGCAGGATCAAGTACTTTACTTTTACCTAAGGTTAATTCAATGACTATACCAGAAGGAATGACAAAAGTTGGATTATTAAAACTATTCTTGATGAATACGGCAATGCCTGTTATGGATAGAATAGATGACAAAGGAAATAAATTAGAAAACTCACCAAGGCAACAAGGTGCAGGTATGATGCAACTTCAGAATGCTTTAGATTCAGATGTGATAATCTATCATAATAATAAAGGTGGAGTTGAATTAAAAGAAATAGATAAAAAAGAAACTTTTGAGATAACATTACAAAATTTAGGAAAAGAAGTTAGAAGTTTTAATATAAGTTCAGGAAAAGTTCTTACAAGTACGAATATTAGTGTTACTAAGCAAAATGCCGAAGGTACAGAAGTAGTAAAAGAAGTACATTCTGCAGAATTAGATAATTCATCTATAAGTTTATCAGCTAACTCTATATCTTTAAATCCAGGAGAAGTTAAAAAAATAACTGTTCAGCTGGATGCAGGAGTAGCACAAGATCAGTTTGCAGAAGGATATATATATTTTAAATCAACTGATAAAAATCATCCTGATTTGAGTATACCTTACTTTGGATTTGTAGGAGACTGGTCTAAAGAAAAAATTGTTGATTCACCAGCTTGGGAAAATGATTCTAATACAAGAATAACATCAGTTGTTTCTACTTATAAATATTCTAATGGAGAGAAATATATAGAGTTAGGTAGAGCTAATCCAAAAGATCCTAATTCAGCAGTAAACCCTGACGATATAGCAATATCAGCTAATGGAAGTAACAGTATTATAGGGAGTGCTAATTTAAGATTTGCAATTTTAAGAGATATTGTAGGATATGAGATAGATGTTGTAGATTCACCTAAAGAAGATGCAAATATAATTAAGAGAATTGATAAGGGAAGTATATTAACTAGATATCGTCATATTGATTTCTTTGAAGATGAAACTTATAAGAGTAGTGTCTTAACTCCTAAAGAATTACATAATTGGAATGGAACTATATATGATCCACTTACAGGAGATACAAAACAAGCAGAAGATGGTCAGTATTATTTTAGAATAAAAGTTAAAAATAAAGAAAATGGAAAATATCAGTATACATATCTTCCAATAAAAATAGATAGTATTAAACCTGAATTTAAAAATATAAATAAAGAAAAATTAAAAACAGAAAAAGAAATTACTTTTACAGCTTCAGACAATAATAAAGTTTGGGATGTTGTAGCTACATTGGATGGTAAATCAGTAGAAGTAGAGAAAATTTCTACAGAAAATGGCTTATCTACTTATAAAATAAAAAATGTAGAATTAACAGAAAATGGAGCTAATGAGCTTAATTTAGAAATAATAGATATAGCAGGTAATACAATAAATCATAAGGAAATATTAGAACCTTATAATATAAAATTTGAAAATATTGATGAGCTTGATAAAAATAAAAAAGAATATTCAAAATTTAAAGCAACATTAACAAATAATGTTAATAGTGTAGAAGTATATCTAGATAATAGTTTATTAGAATCTACAAAAGAAAATAATAAATTAGAGTTTTCTATAAATGACATTAAAGATGGGGAACATACGCTAAAAGTTGTTTTAAAAGATTCAAAAAATAAAGAAATAGAAACAAAAACATATAAATTTGTTAGAGATACAACTGAGCCGACAGTAACTTATGATGTAAAATATGATGAGTCTAATCCAAAATTAGTTAAACTAGAGGAAAATGGCCGATTTACAATAAAAGGTAATGTAAAAGATAATATTTCTAAAAATGAAAATTTAAAAATTGTATATTATGCACCAGAAGCACTTACTGATAATATATTGAAAATATATAAAAAACAAACTATAAAACCCGATAAAGATGGTAATTTTGAATTGACACTATTCAAATCAGATTATCCTACTGCTGTATTTATAGATGTAATAGATGAAAAAGGAAATAAATATAACAAGAAAAAATTCAATACAGTAGAAGAAGGTTTTGATGATCAAGATACAGAAGAAGTAGATAATACAGTGCTTTTACATAATACTGGACTAAACTCTCCTGTTTACTTTGGTAGTGAGTCATTAGAAAGACCGGACTTTGAAGAAAAAGATGGCAAGTACATATTTACGTTTAAATTACAATCTGATGAGGAAGGGTATAGTGTTTCTATAAACGATGGTGAGAAAAAATCATTTTTAGAAAATGAAGATGGAGATATAGACTTTATAGAATATCCTGTAGAATTAAAAGAAGAATTTAATATAGTTGATTTAAAAATATACAATCAATCTGGAAAATTAATAAGAAGTAATAAATATCATATTTATTTTGATAATCATGAGCCTGTTTTAGAGTTAGATAATTTAATAGAAGAATCTTCAGAAAAAGATATAGCCGGAGTTATACTTGCCTCTAAAGAAGGTAAATTAACAATAAGTGGATCAGCTGAAGATAATGGAATATACTGGGGACTTAATATTAATGGTAATTTAGTAGAACGTGGAGGTATTTGGAGAGAATACGGAAATAATAAAAAATCATTCAGTTATACACTTAATAATCTTAAAGATAATGATATAGTTAGTCTTAGATTAACTGATAGATTTGGAAACGAAGTAAAACATGCATACAAAGTAAAAATTGATGATTCTACTCCAAACATATTAATAAAAGATAATAGTTTAGAAGACGGTAAAACTTATAATAAAGGAATTGTTCCTAAAATAGAAGTTACTGATAAACAGCCTAAAAATCTGAAAGTTGAGTATCTATTAAATGGAGAACCTTATAAATTAGGAACTCCTATAAATAATGTAGGAAAAAATACTTTAGAAATTAAAGCTATAAATAACTCATCTAATGAGGCTGTTAAAAAAATATCGTTCAATATATTATCAGATTTAACAGCTACTCTGAAAAAATCTATTTTTACTAATGAAGAATTGATGAAAATCTCTGATTTTGTAACGGTAGAAGAGGGGATAAATATTGATGATGTAAAAGTAGAAGATACATCAAATAATTTAGAAAAAAATGTTATTGTAAAAATATCAAATGCTTTAAAACAAAGTAAGACTATAGAGTTTAAAGTTCAAGTAGAAGAAATGAAAGAAAAAATTGAAGATGAAATACAGTCAAGTGATAAAAATATTTTATCTTATAAAAATGACTTATTTGAAGCAATTCTTACTTTAAAAGAAAAAGAATCATCTAACTATAAATTAAATATAAATGAAGTTAAAAACTTAGATAATATGTTAGCTAAATATAAAGGAGTTAGTGCTAATGCTTTTGAATTAACATTGACTGAAAATGGTATTCCAGTTGACAATGTAGATTTAGCTAAATTCAATTTGAAAAATCTAACAAGAGAATCATTGTTAGAAGTTTATAAATTAAATAATCAAGGGCAATTAGAACAATTAAATATTTCTGTGGTAGGAGATATAATTGATTTAGAAAATAATAAATTCAATAAATTAATTTTAGTATTTAAAAATAATAAAATAATAAATGATAAACCTATAGAAGGAAAAGTAATAGAAGGTATAGAAATTTTAGAGGAAGAAACTCCTAGAAAAGAAAAAAATATAAATAACGATAATGGTAATTCAATAAATAATATAAATAATGGTAACACTATAAATAACATAGAAGAACTTGATACAAACAAATCAAGTAAAGAAAAAGAAATACCCCAAGAAAATATTATTTTAGATAAACAAGAAAGTAACAATAAATTAAAAACATTTACAACAAATACGAATAATAATAATTCTAAAAATTCTATTCTTTCTAGTACAGGTATCAATAAAACAAATACTACTATTATAGGCTTAACTATTTTAGCATTTAGTACTTTATTATTTGTTAAAAGAAAAAATAAATAATTTATTCTAATTGTAAAACACTTAATATTAACGTATAACGTTTAAAAATAAAGAGTTGTAGTAATCTACAGCTCTTTATTTTTTATATCGGGTTCTAAGTGTACTAAAGTTTCACATGAGAAAAATATTTTTTGAATTTCATTTTCTATATTTACTGTTATATCGTGACTTTTAATAACATTTAAATTTGGATCAACAGTAACAGTAACATCTATAAAATGTACTATACCATGAGATCTACCACGTAATTCTTTTATATCTCTAACCCCATCAATATTTTTTACTATATTAAAAATTTCATCCAAAGTTTCTTTTTCGATACCATCTGTAAGTATATGTGTTGCTTCTTTAAATATATTAACAGCAGTAAATACAATTATAATACCTACTAATACAGCTATTAAAGAATCTGCTTGTTTAAAACCTAGTATAGATAACATAATACCTGCTAAAGTACCAAGTGAAACTAAAGCATCACTAAGATTATCAAAAGCAGCAGCTTTTAAAGAATTACTATTTATTTTTTTTGATAATTTATAGTTATACATAAAAACAATAATCATTATAAAAAAAGAAATTAATGCAGCTAATGCAGTTAGATAACTAGGTTCATAAAATTCACTATATATTAATTTTTTGGTTGAAAATAAAATAACTTGCAGTCCTGCATAAAGCATTATAAATGATGCTATCAAACTTGATATTAATTCAGCTCGTAGATGTCCGTATTTATGATCCTCATCAGCAGGTTTACGAGAAATTTTTAGTCCTATTAGGACACATATAGATGATACAACGTCAGTGGCATTATTTATACCGTCTGCTATAAGAGATGTTGAGCTAAATAAAAAACCTATTATTAATTTAAAAGAAGATAATATTAGATAAGTTAATATACTTATTTTAGCACCTTTTTCAGCTTTTTTTATATTAGCAAAAATACTTGAATTATTCATACTTAATCCTCATAAAATTTTTTAAAGTAAAACATTATATCATTATAACAAAAAATAATCAAATAAATGAATTTTAGGTATTGACTTTGCAAAATTTAGATGGTAAAATAGTAAACGTAAGCAATATTATTTTATTGCTATCCTATATTAAAATAGGGGAGTATTTATTAGGGATGACACCAATTTATTTTGGTGTCTTTTTTTTGACAAAACTTTTATCATTTAATATTATTTTATATAATAAAATAATATAGGAGATTATTGTGAAAAATTTAGATTTTTTAAAAGCAGTTTTTAAATGTTCACTTTCTGCCTATGGAGGACCAGAAGCACACTATGGTGTTTTTATAGATGTATTAATAAAAAAATACAAATATTTAACAGAAGATGAACTACTAGATTTAATGGCGTTAACTAGTTTACTTCCTGGACCTAGTAGTACACAAACAATTGTAGCGATAGGTTATAAATTAGGAGGAATGACTTTATCATTGTTAACTTTTTTAGTCTGGGTATTTCCGGGTATTTTATTTATGATATTATTTTCATTTTTCTCTTACTATTTAAGTATTTTCGGTCTAGAAAATAGTATGTTAAAGTATATTCCTTCATTAGCTATAGCATTTATGATTTATGGAGCTTATACAGTTTCAAAGAAAGTAATAATAGATAAATTTATGACTTTTTTAACAGTTATTGGTTTTTTATCAATGTACTTCGTTAAAAATCCTTTATTTTACATATTTATAATGATTATTGGAGGAGTTTTTTCACTTCTATACTACAACAAAACATTAATTTTAGAAAAATTTAGTTTATCTATAAATTACAAGTTTATGTATTTATTTTTAATAATAACGACAATCATTACTGTATTACCAATTATAATACCAAGTAAAATAACGATACTATTATCTAGTTTGTATAAATATGGTTATTTAGTTATAGGAGGAGGAAATGTAGTAGTTCCTTTAATGTTTAATGATCTTGTTAATGTTAATAATTACTTGTCATCTGATGAGTTTTTAACAGGATTAGGATTTATTCAAGGGTTGCCAGGTCCTATGTTTGCATTTAGTTCTTATGTTGGTTCTTTAAGTTTTACTGAACACAGCACACTTTTGAGAGTTTTTATTGCAATTTTATCAGCAATATTTTTATTCTTACCTGGTATATTGTTAATATATTTTGTATATCCTATTTGGGATAAATTAAAAAATATAGAATATTTTAAAATATTTTTAAAAGGAATTATAGCTATAACTAATGGATTTATCATACTTACTCCTTTAATTTTAATTCAAAAACATGTTAGCATGTATAATTATATAGTTATTATATTAGTATTTATTATGTTATATTTTAGAAAAATATCAGCTCCAATAATAGTTATAATAATATTATTTATAGGAATGGTTTAATAAAACATATTTTTTAAATAAATTATAAATTTAGTTATAATTTTAAATATTAATTTATAAAAGAGGATAAATAATGATAAAAGCAATAGAATTATATTTAATTACAGAAAATAATGGGTTAGAAGCGGTTGATTTTTATAAAGACGTATTTAATGCAGAGGTTATTAGCTGTACAACTTATTGAGATGCTATTCCTAATACGTCAGAAAATATAAAAGATATGGTCTTAAATGCGCAACTTAATATAAATGGTATTAGATTACAAATTTCTGATGCTGGTTTAGAAGGGGGTTATACAAAAGGAAATAATATAAATGGATGTATCCAATCTTCAGAAGAAAACTATACTAGAGAATTGTACTCTAAACTAGCAAAAGATGCTAAAAAGATTGAATTAGAGATTCAAGAAACTCCTTGGAGTCCAGCTTATGGTATAGTATTAGATAAGTATGGTGTAACTTGGCAATTAAATACTGATATAGCAGGATTTATTTCGGAAAATGTGAAATTTTAAGGAGTAATTATGAATTTTTCAAAAAATATAGGAATACAACTTTATGTAGATAATGTAAATGAAGAATTAGATTTTTGGAAAAAAGTAGGGTTTATAATAGAAAATGAAAATGATGTTATGGGTTATAAAACCTTTACTATGAAGACAAACATAAATTCAACTACTTTATTTAGTGTATATGATAAAAAATTTATAGCCAAAGTTTCACCAGAAGTTATAGATATGAAACCAAGTATATTATTTGAATCTAATAATATAGAAAAATTACAAAAGTTAGTATCTAGTATAACAGAGAAATGTAGTGAACTTAATTACGAACCTTTTACTAATTTTAATTTTGCAAGCCCTAGTGGCATATATTTTGCAGTAAAAGAAGTTTAAATAAAATAATATTAAATAAAATTTAATTAAAAGAGAAGAATTTTAATCTTCTCTTTTATTTTTGTTGAAAAAATAAAATCTATACAAATTTTCAATTAAACTATTTTTTATTTAATAATATTATATCTCACTAGAAAAAAAGTATAAATAAAGTTATAATAGTATAGATATACAAAAATATATAAATAATATTAAATAGGAGAAAAAAATGGCGATTCAATGGTTTCCAGGACATATGGCAAAAGCCACTAGGGAAGTCCGAGAAAATTTAAAATTAGTGGATATTGTGTTTGAACTTGTAGATGCTAGATGTCCATTATCATCACATAATATGTATCTTGATGAAGTAGTAAAAGATAAGAAAAAAGTAATTATCTTTAACAAAATAGATTTATGTGATAGAGAAGAAACTGCCAAATGGCGTGTTTACTTTGAAAATAAAGGCTATACTGTTGTTTATGCTGATGCTAAAAATAGTAGTAATCTAAATAATGTTATAAATAAAGCTAAAGAAGAATTATCAGAAAAAATAAATAGAATGATAGCTAAAGGAATGAAACCTAGAGCGATACGTTCAATGGTTATAGGAGTTCCTAATGTAGGGAAATCAACTTTTATAAATAAAATGATAAAGAAAAATGTGGCTAATACAGCTAATAAACCTGGAGTAACTAAAAAACAACAATGGTTAAAACTAAATAAAGATATAGAACTTTTAGATACACCGGGTATTTTAATGCCTAAATTTGACAATCAAGAGATAGGGAAAAAACTTAGTCTTATAGGATCTATAAAAGATGATATAACTCCACTTGATGAAGTTAGCCTTTACTTGATAGAATTTTTGAAAAATAATTATTTAGATGTACTAAATAATATTTATAAAATAGATGCTATAATTACAGATGACAACGTGGTTATAATGGAAAAAATAGCTAAAAAAAGATTTAAAATGATAGCGGGAGATTATGATTACGAAAGTACAATAAGGCTTTTAATACAAGACTTTAGAACTCAAAAATTTGGACTTATAACATTAGATAATTATAAGGAAATGACAGAAAATGAAAACAATTAATGAAATAAAAGAATTGTTATCTAATGAAGTTAATTTAGAAGTTTTATTAGAATTAGAGCAAGATAAAAGAGCAGGTGTAAAAAAATTACTAGAAAGCTACTATAAAAAAGAAGAGAAAAAAAATATTCTAAAAGAAGAATATAAAAAGAGAACAACATATGAAAAAAAATGTTATAGTTTGGGATACAATAATATTTGTGGAATAGATGAAGTAGGACGTGGACCATTAGCAGGACCAGTAGTAGCTGCAGGTGTAATTTTAAAAAAAGATAGCTATTTTCCAGGACTTACTGATTCTAAAAAACTATCAGCTAAAAAAAGAGAAGAACTATATAATGATATAATAAATAATGCAGTAGCTTATAGTATAGTAGAACTTGATAATTTTGAGATAGAAAAACATAATATTTATCAAGCAACAAAAATAGCAATGAAAAAAGTTGTAGAAAATATTGCTACCAAGCCGGATTTTTTATTAATAGATGCCATGCCTTTAGATATAGATGGAGTAGAATCACTTAGTATTGTTAAAGGTGACGAAAAAAGTGTATCTATAGCGGCAGCTTCTATTTTAGCTAAAGTATATAGAGATAGGCTTATGGAAAAATATGATGAAATATATCCCTACTATGACTTTAAAAACAATATGGGATATGGAACTAAAAAACATTTAGAAGGGTTGAAACAATATGGTATATGTGATATACATAGAAGAAATTTTGAGCCCATAAAAACAATTATAAAGAAGGATAAATTTAATGAAAAATAAGAATAAAAATATTAGTGAAAAAATTAAGATTACTCCTCTTGGTGGAGTAGAAGAAATAGCTAAAAATATGTATCTAGTAGAAATAAATGATGAAATGTTTTTACTAGATTCTGGTCTTATGTTCCCAGAAGTAGAAATGATAGGAATAGATGCAGTTATACCAGATATTAGCTATGTAGTAAAAAACAAAGAAAAACTAAAAGGGATATTTTTAACAAATGGACATGTTAGTGCTATGGGAGCTATACCTTACATAATAGACAAATTAAACTGTCCTATATTTGGTTCTAAATTAACTTTAGAATTATTAAAAAATAATTTGAAACAGTTAGGAATTAAGAAAAGAATAAAATTAAATTATGTGAACAATAAGAGTGTATATAAATTTGACAATACAACAGTATCATTTTTTAAAACAACTTACTCAATACCTGATTCTTTAGGTATAGCTATGTCTACTAGTCAAGGAAATATAGTTTATACAGGAGAATTTAAGTTTGATCAATCTGTAAAACCAGAGTATGAAGCAGATATTTTTGAAATGAGTAAACTAGGAAAAGAAGGCGTACTAGCTTTACTTAGTGATTCTAGTAATGCTAACACACAAGGGTTTAATATGCCTGAGCAAGATGCAGCAGTTCAAATAGATAAAGCATTTTATAATGCAAAATATAGACTTATAGTTACATGTTATGCATCTAACTTTTTAACTATGTCGCACATACTTAAATCAGCATTAGCAAATAATAGAAAAATAGTTTTAATAGGACGTGCTATAGAGGATGCTATACGAAGTGCAAGAAAATTAAAATACTTTAATGTTGAAGATGATAAATTTATAAAATTAGAAGATATAAAAAATTACCCTAAAAATGAAGTATTTATATTGTCATCTGGAGAACAAGGAGAGCCGATAGAAGCAATAAAAAATATTGCAGAAGAAAAAGTACCAGGTCTAAAAATAGAACAAGGAGATACTGTAATGGTAGCAGCTACCCCATCTCCTACTATGGAAGTAATGCTTTATGATACTTTAAACTTATTAGTTAGGTTAGGAGCCAAAGTTGCTACTTCATCAAAAAGATTACATTCTTCTAGTCATGCAACTCAAGAAGAATTAAAGTTGATGTTAAATATAATGAAACCTAAACATTTTATTCCTGTACAAGGTGAATATAGAAACCTAAAACGTCACTCAGAATTAGCAATAGAAACAGGCGTTGATGCTGAAAAAGTTCATTTATTAGAAAAAGGCCATACTTTAGAAATATTAAAAAATAAATATAAAGTAATAACTAACAATGTTCCTGTAGGTAACGTTTTAATAGATGGTAAAACTGTAGGAACTGTAGAAGATGGAGTTTTAAAAGACAGAAAAGTTTTATCTAATGATGGAGTATTTGTAGCTTCTTATGCTATTAGCAGAAAAACTAAGTCATTAATAGGTAAACCTTGTATTCAAACAAAAGGATTTGTTTATGTTAGAAAGAGTAAGGAGCTTATCAAAGAAGCAGAATTAAAGGTAGAAGAATACATAAATAATAATCCAATAAAATCTATACGAGAATGTTCTGCTATAAAATCAGAAATCAGATCTATGTTATCAAGTTTACTTTATGATAACACAAAGAGAAAACCTATAATTATAGTTAATTTCTCGGTAGTTTAGTTTATTATTTTATGTAGGAGGTATATATGACTAGAATAATAGCACATATAGATATGAATTCATTTTATGCTAGTGTTGAAGAAAAATATAATCCTACATTAAAAGGAAAACCTTTGGCGATTTCTGGAGAAGTAAGAGAAAGAAATGGAATAATAGTAACTGCTAACTATCCTGCTAGAAAGTTTGGTATAAAATCTACAATGAGAGTATCCGAAGCAAAAAGATTATGTCCTGATATAAAATTTATGAAGCCTAATTTTGAAAGATATCAAGAACAATCTAAATTAGTTTTTGATTTAATACGAACTTACACTCCTAATGTAGAAGTAGTATCTATTGATGAAGCCTATGTTGATTTAACAGATATACATGAACCTATAAAAACCATGGCGATAATACAAAGAAGAATATATTATGACTTAGATTTACCATCAAGTGTAGGTATTTCTTACAACAAATTTTTTGCTAAAATGGGTTCAGATTTAAAGAAACCTAAAGGATTTACAATAATAAATAAAAAAAATTATAAAGATGTTCTTTGGGATTTAGATATTTCTGAAATGCATGGGTGTGGGAAAGCGTCAGCTTCCAAATTAAAAAAACAAGGAATAAAAACTATAGGTGAGTTAGCAGTATCCAATGATGTTATTTTAAATAGCTTGTTAGGAACACAAGGTTTGAGATTAAAACAAAGAGCTAATGGAAATGATAATAGAAAATTAAAATATTCAGTTGATAGAAAATCTATAGGAAACTCAAAAACATATCCTAAAGATTTAGAAGATGATTTAGAATTGCAAAGTGAAGTGAAAAAATTAGCAATAAAAGTCAGTAATAGAGCAGAGAATAGAAATTATGTAGGTAATAATATCTCTATTACAATAAAATTTAACGACTTTAAAACAATAACACGTAGTAAAAAACTATCAAACTACATAAACGATTCAGATAATATTTTTAATAACGCATGGGAATTACTTGTTGAAAATTACAATTTTGATAAGGGTGTACGGCTACTTGGTGTTTCATTAAATGATATTATAAAAAGTAATAACAAGAATCAACAAATAGATATATTCACATCTCTAGATGAGAAATTTTTAGAGGAAATAAAAATTAAAAAATTATTAAAAGATATTAATAACAAATATGGAAAAGAAGTCGTAAAACAATTAAACAATGATAAAGATACTCAAAAAAATATAATAACAACAAGTTTTAGTAAAGATTTTTTAGATGATTAGGAGAATAACAGATGTTTATTATTAATGATAGATTGAAAAAGGTAGGTAGTTATGTAAAGTATAAAAGACTAGCTGATATAGGAAGTGATCATGCATATTTACCTATATATCTAGCTTTAAATAATAAAATAGACTTTGCAATTGCGGGTGAGGTAGTTGAAGGTCCTCATAAAAGCTCAATAAAAAATGTTGCAGATAATAATTTATCTAATACAATTGAGTGTAGAAAAGGTTCAGGATTAGATGTAATAAATTTATCAGATAATATAGAAGTTATCACTATATGTGGTATGGGTGGAAAATTAATTGCAGATATTTTAGAGACAGGTAAAGAAAAATTAAAAAATAAGCCACAATTAATATTACAACCTAATGTAGCGAGTAATCTAGTACGAGAAAAACTACAATCATTAGGATATTATATTGATGAAGAAGATATATTAGAAGAAGATGGGCACATATATGAGATAATTGTAGCAAGTTCTGGAAATATGGAACTGACAGAAGATGAAATGCAATTTGGGTTATATTTACCTAAAAAAAATAATGATGTTTTTCAAAAAAAATATAATCAAGAATTAGATAAAATAAATTATATTTTAAATCAGATATCAAAATCAAAAAATATAGATGATAAAAAAGTTGAAGAACTTAATCAGTATAGAGATAAGATAAATAACATTTTATTAAAAAAACATTAGTTTTTAGGAGAGTTTATAATATGGAAGTATCATGCAAAAAGGAAGCTAAAGATTTACTCAACTTTAGTGTTAAATTAGCAAGGTTAATGATTGCTTATGGAGCAGAAGTTTATAGAGTAGAAGATACTGTCTACAGAATATTAGGTTCTTTTAAAAATATACAGACAGCTAATGTATTAGTTACTTACAATTTTGTTATAGTAACTTTTATATATTCAGATTCAAACTTTACTGCTATGAGAAGGGTAGTTATAGGAGATAAAAATTTAGAAAAAATTTCTTTAATGAACGATTTATCAAGAAAAATAGTATCAAAACAATGTGAAAATATACAAGAAGCATTTGACAAACTAGAAGAAATAAGATATAAAGCACCTTATAGTAATTTATTAGTAGTTTTGGCTTTAGTTATATCAGCCCCATTTTTTGCTGTGATGTTTGGTGGAACTTTTAAAGATACTATTTATTCTTTCGTTATAATGGCTGTGGAAGCATACTTTTTAATATATGCAACAAAATTTAAGATGATGTTTTTCCTTAGTAATTTTATAGGAGCTTTTTTAGCTACGGTACTAACTAATATTGCTGCGATGTACTTTCCTATAGAAAATCCTGCTAGTATAATAATAGTAGCTCTTATGCCATTAGTACCTGGAGTACAGATAACAAACTCGGTTCGTGATTTTATGGCAGGGGATTATATGTCGGGTATTTTTGGAGTTATAGGTGCGTTTTTCATAGCATCTGCAATAGCTCTTGGTGTAGTATTCGGTCTTAGATTATTTTAGGAGGAAAATTAATGGGAGAATTTAGTTATAATTTTGGATATTTATTATTACAATTCAGTCTTGGTTTTATAGTTACATTTGCTTTTGCAATTTTCTTCAATGCACCGAAGAGATCACTATTAGATTGTTCTTTAATAGGTACGTCTGGTTGGTTTGTTTTTATATTTGTTAAGTATATTACCTCTGATGTTGTAATTGGAACATTTGCAGGAGCTATACTAGTAGGATTGTTATCAGGTAATTCTTCAAAAAGATTACGCATGCCTGCTACTGTATTTATATATACAGGAGTTATACCTTTAGTTCCAGGATATGGTATGTATTATACTATGCAGCATTTTGTTACCAAGCATTATGCTGAAGCTGCCAAAATTGGAGTAGATACAGTTTTACAAGCAGGAGCAATAGCTATGGGTATACTAATAGCATCTGTCTTTTCTGATTCTATAAAAAGGGTTAAAATACAAAGAAGAAGAAAGTAAATTATTAAATAATTAGTGTGGTGATGTTTAACTATGCTAATTATTTTTATTTATAAATTATGCAAAAAAGTAATTAATATGTTATTATATATTTATTAAAAAATAAAAGGTAATTACAATGAAAATAAAAGAAATTATAGTAGTAGAAGGTAGAGACGATACAAACAGAGTAAAAGAAGCTGTAGATTGTGATACTTTTGAAACTAATGGTTCAGCTATTACTAAGAAAAAAATAGATAGGTTAAAGGTACTAGCTAAAAATAGAGGTATCATAGTTTTAACAGATCCTGATTATGCAGGAAAAAGAATAAGAAGTATAATAGAAAAAAATATACCTACTGCTAAACACGCCTATATATCTAATAAAAAAGCAGTTGATAAAAAAGGGAAAATAGGAATAGAAGCAGCGAGTAAAGAAGATATAATATTCGCATTAGAAAAATGTTATACACCATTATTAGATAACAATAATAACATTTCACGAGACTTGGTTCTTAGTTTAGGTTTAATAGGAACCCCTGAATCAAAAATACTTAGAGAACAACTATGTGAAAAATTAAATATAGAATATAGTAACGGAAAGCAGTTAGTTAATAAATTAAACATGTATAATATTTCTGAAGAATTATTATTAAAAACATTAGAGAAAATAAAGGAAGAAAATTAATGATAGGAACACCAAATAAAACATTTCAAATTTTGAAAAAATATGATTTTAAATTCAAAAAAAGTTTAGGTCAGAACTTTTTAATAGATAACAATGTATTAAATAGAATAGTGAGTGGAGCAGAAATAGATAAAAATACAGGTGTTATAGAGATAGGTCCTGGAATAGGTTCTCTTACAGAAAAACTAGCAGAGGCAGCCAAAAAAGTAGTATCATTTGAAATAGACGGTAGACTTATACCAATACTTTCTGATACTTTATCTGAATTTAATAATGTAGAAATAATAAATATGGATATTTTAAAAGTTGACGTAGATAGTGTAATAAAAGAAAAATTTTCAGACTGTGAAAAAGTAATGGTTGTAGCAAACTTACCCTATTACATAACTACTCCCATATTAACGCACTTAATAGAAAACACTAAACTAATAGATGGCTATGTTGTTATGATGCAAAAAGAAGTAGCTAATAGATTAAATGCTAAAGCAGGAACAAAAGATTACAACTCTTTAACTATTTTACTTAATTATTATACTGATGTAGATTATTTATTTACTGTTCCTAAAAAAGTTTTTGTTCCTGCACCTAATGTAGAAAGTGCAGTAGTAAAGTTAATGACAAAAAAATCTAAAGAAGTACAATTAGTTAGTGATAAATTTTTTGATTTTGTTAGAAGTTGTTTTGTTCAACGAAGAAAAACATTATTAAATAATCTTATATCAAAATATGGAAAAGATAAAAAAGATATTATTATAGAAAATTGTAATAATGTTAATATAGAAGTATCTAGAAGAAGTGAGACACTTACATTAAATGAATTTAATGAATTACATAAACAATTTGTAAAATCAGGAGTTGCTATTTAGAGGTATTATATGCAAGAATTAAAAGAAACAATAGAAAGTTTTAGACGTGCAAGAAATTGGCATTATGAAAATCCAGGAATGTTAAGTAAAAGTATAATAATTGAAGCTGCTGAATTGCTAGAGCACTTTCAATGGGGAGATGATAATTCTTTTAATAAAGAAGAAGTTGAAAAAGAAATAGCAGATGTACTAATATATACTTTAAGTTTATGCTATCATTTGAATCTAGATCCTAAAGAAATAATAGAAAGCAAATTGAAAGAAGTTGCAATAAAATACCCTATAAAAGATAAAGAGTATAAACATGAATAAATTGAGAAAAAATATTTATAAATTATTTCCAATTGCTATACTAGGTTTGTATTTGCATCAAAATAAGTTTGTTTCAAAAAGAGAGTTTAATATAATTGATAAAAAAATACCTAGTAATTTTAACGGGTACAAAATAATTCAATTATCAGATATACACAGTGATAAGATAGGTATTAGTGATATTTTATTTTTAGAAAAAATAAAGACTGAAAAACCAGATATAATAATAATAACAGGTGATTTATTTGATAGCTATAACAATGAGCCAGAAATAGCATACAATCTATTAAGTCAATTTTCTTCTATAGCCCCGTGCTATTTTATATCAGGTAATCATGAATTAAGGTTACAAAAAGATTATAATGATTTAAAAATATTTATGAAAAGATTAGGTATTATAAATTTAAACAATATAAGACAAGAGATAAATATAAAAGACCATAGTATCAGTATATCAGGTATAGAAGATTTTAATTATTTTAAGAATGAAGATAAGTATAACTATTATGCTAATTATAGAAATAAATTAAAATCAAATATTGTTGAAAATAGTTATAATATATTGTTGGCTCATCGTCCTGAAAAGTTTGATATGTATTCAGATTTAGGATATAATCTTATTTTTTCTGGTCATGCTCACGGAGGTCAGTGGAATATTCCATTTTTAGGTAGAATATATGCTCCTAGTCAAGGCTTTTTTCCAAAATATACCAATGGTATTTATGAAAACAATAATTCTAAGATGATAGTATCACAGGGACTAGGTAATAGCTCGTTTCCAACAAGATTAAATAATAGATTAGAATACATAGTAGTTAATTTGTTCAATAAATTTTAAAAATTTATAGTAATTAATTAAGTAATATAGTATAATTTTATACTAGATAAATAAAAAGAGGTATAATATGGAGACTAGAAGAAATAGATATAGGAATAAAAGAAAGCAAAAAAGAAGATGGATTTTCAAAGTTGCTTTAGTCTTATTATTTTTTATTGGCGGATTTTTAGTTTATACAGGCTATAATTTATTCAATAGTATAAAAACAGGTTTTAATGAGGTAGAAAATACAGTATCTGTAGATCCTAATTTTAAAAAGTTTTCTATACTTTTAATGGGAATTGATGAGAATGAATCGAGAAAATTAGAGGGACAAACTAGAGAAAATAGTAGAACAGATTCACTAATATACATATCAGTAAATAAAGATAATAATAGAATGGATATGGTTAGTATCCCTAGAGACTCACTTACATTGATGAGATCTTCTGAAGATAAGAATGATAAAAATGCTTATTTCTTTGATAAAATAACACACGCTTATGCTTATGGAGGAATAGACGGAACTATTGAAGCAACAAGTAATTTACTTAATGCTCCTATAAATTTTTATGCAGTAATAAACTTTGAAGTTTTTGAGCAAGTAATAGATTCTTTAGGTGGAGTAGAACTTTATGTTCCTTTTGATATGGTAGAACAAAATGCTAATGGAGAACAAGGAACTGTAGAGTTAAAAAAAGGATGGCATACTCTTAACGGAGAAAAAGCTTTAGCTTTTGCAAGAAGTAGATACTATGATAGTGATATAGAGAGAGGTCAAAGACAACTTCAAGTTATTCACGCAGTAATAGACAAAGCTAAAAGTTTAAACGCACTTAGTAAAGTAAACGACTTAATAAAAATAGGTGGGGATAATGTAACACATAATATGACGGCGTCTCAAATAATGTCGGCAGCTTCAATTTTGATTAATGGAGATGTAAATATAGTTTCACATAGAATAGATGGTTATGATGCTCAGTTAAACGGAATTTACTATTACTATCCTAGACCGCTACACTTACTTTATATTTCTTCTGTATTAAATAATTCATTAGGTAATGATATACCTACAAAAAATGATATATTAAATATATATTATCAAGGATATATATCGCCATTAGATAAAAAATATAAAAATAAAGTAGTAAAAGGATTTAAGGAAACTAATCTTTTACCAGTAAATTATGTTGATATGTATATAGATGATATAAAAACAAATATTCCAGAAAAACTAACTTTAGGAGATTTAGCATTAGATCCTACAGTAAGTAATGAAAATAAACCTATAGAAGAAAGCAATAAAAATAATATTAATAATTAGAATAATAATGGCTACTGAAATTAATCAGTAGCTTTTATTTTTATATATTTTTTTCTAATTCATTAATAAGATACATTTCTAAATTCATATTTTGTAATTGTTGTTTTGTTTTTATAAAAAGTTCTTTATTTTTGTTAAATTCTTGCTTAAATCCTCTTATTAACATATTTTTTGGTGTGTTGCTTTCTGAAATAAATTCTATTATGTCAGATTTATAACCAAATGCTTCTAAAACTTGGCTACGTATTGAATCCGTAAGAAGTGTAGCAAATTTTTCTTTAACAATACCGTGTTTTAACATAAATGGTAAGAAATCACTATCTAATTGATTATTTAGTTCTTTTTGGCAACAAGGAACTGCTAAAATAACTTTAGAATCCCAGTTTATTGCTTTAATTAGAGCGATATCAGTTGCAGTGTTACAAGCGTGTAAACTAATAACCATATCAATATTATCATTTGTATTAAAATTAGCTACATCTCCATAAACAAATTTTAAATGTTCAAAATTCAGTTTTTTAGCTATAGAATTACAATTATCTATAACTTCTTTTTTTAAGTCTATTCCTATTATTTCAACATCAATATTTAGAATATTTTTTAGATAATGATATGCAGAAAAAGTAAGATAACTTTTCCCACTTCCAAAATCTAATATTTTTATTCGATTTTTATTATCAATTTTTTTTATTGCATCAGATATAAATTCTAAATATTTGTTGATTTGCCTAAATTTATTGTACTTGCTATTAATTATTTTTCCAGATTTACTTTGAATACCTAATTCAATTAAAAATGGATAGATAGTATCTTCTTCTAAAACATAATTTTTTCTTTTATTTTGACCTGATAAAATTATTTTAGATTGTTGCTTTTTTCTATTTACAAGGTATTTATGTTTTTTTGAAATTTTAACATTTATAATTTCGCTTGTTGTAGTTATATTAATATCTTTGGAATCTAAAAATAAAGAGTTTAAATTATTAATTAATTCATCTTTATTATCAACATTTATATTAATATGATTAATAATTCGTTTATATCTATATTCAAATTGCAGAGTTAATTTTTCTTTTAAAAGTATAGGTTTAGCTATAACTTTTTCAAGTTCTTGCTCTTTATTTCTAAAATTAGAAAAATTTATTTTAACTAATTCTTTTTTCTGAGTATTTTCAAAAATTTCTTGTATTAATTTATATTTCATTTTTTTATACTACTTTTAAGTTATATACTAAATTATACTACAAATTATTTTTTTGTAAAATCAATGGCGCTTACTTAAAGTATTGTATTTAATAGCTTTCTTGCTATTTTAAATTCTGTGTAGTATAATTTAAGTTAGCAAATTTTTAAAAGGTTGATATATTTATGAATATAGCAAATATAATTGAAAGTATTAAAATAAAAAAAATATATGGAAGTTTACCTAATAATATAAAAGGAATAGTTTCTGATTCAAGAAAAGTAGAAAGAGATTTTTGCTTTGTTGCAAATAAAGGTTACACTGTAGATGGCCATAATTTTATAGATAAAGCTGTAGAGGATGGAGCAAATTTAATTATAGCTAGTGATGATAAAAGTTATAATTACAATAATTGTGCAGTATTAGTTGTAAAAGAAAAAGAAGTTAACAAGGTTGCTTCAATATTAGCAAAAAGTATGTATGATAATAAAAATTTAAGTACAGTTGCAGTTACAGGAACAAATGGCAAGACGAGTGTTACATCATTAATTCATAATATTTTAAGATTATTAGGAGAAAATAGTGCTTACTTGGGTACTAATGGTTTTTGTAAAAATGATGAAAAACCAGAATATTTAGGGAACACTACCCCTGATGTGGTAACATTACATAATAAGATAGCAGAAGTAATAGAAAATAATATAACTAATTTTTCATTTGAAGCCTCATCTCATGGCATGGTTTTAGGAAGAATATATAATGTAAATGTCGATATAGCAGTTTTCACTAACCTAACACATGAACATTTAGATTTTCATGGTGATATGACGACTTATGCTTATGATAAATCTTTGTTATTTTCAACGCTAGGCAACAATTTAGAAGACAGTAAATATGGTGTTGTTAACATGGATGACGAATATTATGAACTTATTTCTAAAGTATTATATCATCAGGAAATTACATATTCTATAAAAAATAACAACGCTGATTTTTATGCCTACAATATTAAGCAAGAAACTATTGGCAATAAATTGTTCACTAGTTTTGATGTTAAAACTCCTGAAGGAATTTATAGTGTAAAAATTCCATTTATAGGAGATTTTATGGTTAGCAATATGCTAGCTGCGTTAATTTCGGTTTGGCTAAAAGGATATAAAATAGAAAAAGTATTATCAATACTAGAGAAACTATCACCACTTTATGGGCGTATGGAAATATTAGGAGAGAATTTACCTATTGATATTATTAGCGATTTTGCTCATACTCCAGACGGATATGTTAAATTATTAGAGGCTACTAGAGAATTAAGAAAAAATAGAAGAACTTTACTTTTAACTGGGATGGGAGGAGGTCGTGATTTATCTAAAGGGCCGTTAATAGGTAATATAATATCTGAAGCTGACTTTGTAATAATTACAACAGATAGTCCTAGAGATACAGATGTTAATATACTAATGGAAACGATAGAAAAAGGAATGACTCATAAAAACTATGAGAAAGTTTGGTTTAGGACAGATGCAGTAAAAAGAATAGTCGAAATTTCAGAACCTGGAGATGTAATAATACTGGCTTCTAAAGGAAGAGAAGATTATGAAATTTTACAAGATGGAAAAAAGGTTTGGCATTCTGATCCTATAGTATGTTTAGAAGAAGCAAATAAAAAATACAATAACTAATATTTGAGAGGTTTAATAAATTGAGTATAAAAGAACAAGTTACAAAAAGAAGGACATTTGCTATTATATCCCATCCCGATGCAGGGAAGACTACCCTTACAGAAAAATTACTTTTATTTGGTGGAGCAATAAGAGAAGCTGGAACAGTTAAAGGAAAGAAAACAGGAAAATATGCAAAGAGTGACTGGATGGATATAGAAAAACAAAGAGGTATTTCTGTTACTTCATCTGTAATGCAATTTGAATATGACAACAAAATTATTAATATTTTGGATACACCAGGACACGAAGATTTCTCAGAAGATACATATAGAACTTTAATGGCTGTAGATAGTGCAGTTATGGTTATAGATGGAGCTAAAGGTATCGAGGCGCAAACATTAAAACTTTTTAAAGTTTGTCGTATGAGAGGAATACCAATATTTACGTTCATTAACAAATTGGATAGAGAAATAATAGATCCTTTAGAACTATTAGAAGAAATTGAAGAAAAATTGGAAATTGAAACATATCCTATGAATTTACCTGTAGGAATGGGACAAAACTTCTTTGGTATAATGGATAGAAAAAATCACTATATAGAGCCGTTCAAAGAAGATGAAGAATATGTAGAATTAGACGAAAATTATGAAATAGTAGATGATAATCCACTAAAAAATGATACGATGTATAAAAAATGCGTTGATGATATGATTTTAATCACAGAAGCTGGTGTTGATTATGATTATGAAAAACAACTAGTTGGAGAGCAAACACCTGTATTCTTTGGATCAGCATTATCTTCTTTTGGGGTAGCTAGTTTTCTAAACTATTATGTAGATACAGCACCTACACCTAAAGACAGAAACACATCAGACGGAAATAAAGTAGAACCTTTAAGCGAAGACTTTTCAGGATTTATATTTAAAATACAAGCTAATATGGATCCAAAACATAGAGATAGAATAGCCTTTTTAAGAGTATGTTCAGGAGAATTTAATAGAGGTATGGATGTATTCCTTACTAGAACAGGAAAGAAATTAAAAATATCTCGTTCTACTAACTTTATGGCAGATGATAAAGCAACTATAGATAAAGCTTATCCAGGAGATATAATAGGTCTTTATGACAGTGGAAATTATCAAATAGGAGATACACTATATCAAAGCAAAAAAGTAGAATTTGAAAAATTACCTTCATTTACTCCAGAAATATTCGTTAAAGTTTCTGCAAAAAATGTTTTAAAACAAAAACATTTCCACAAAGGTGTAGAACAATTAGTTCAAGAAGGAGCAATTCAATACTATAAAACATTGCATACTAACCAAATTATATTAGGAGCAGTAGGACAACTACAATTTGAAGTTTTTGAGCATAGAATGAAAAACGAATATAATACAGAAGTAGTTATGGAAAGAATTGGTCAAAAAACAACTCGATGGATAGAAAATGAAGATATGATTAGTGAGAGTATGTCATCTTCACGCAGTATATTAGTAAAAGATTTACAAGATAAATATGTATTTTTATTTGAAAATGACTTTGCTATGAGATGGTTTAATGATAAATATCCTGAGATAAAACTTTATAGTTTACTATAAAACTTGAGGTAATTATGAAAAAATTAATAGAAAATATTTTTGCATATTATAAAAATCCTAAGTATAAGAGCATAATAAACTATATATTTTTTGGAGTTTGTACTACTTTAGTAAATTTAATAGTTTATTATATTTTAACTAGACTTGGAATGGAAAGAACAATAGCTAACTTCATTTCTATAACATTATCTATACTATTTGCATATTTTGTGAATGCTAGGTATGTTTTTAATTCTAAAGTTCAAGGTTTTAAAAAAGTTTTTTATGAACTATCAAAATTTTTTAGTTCAAGACTATTTACAATGGCAATAGAAATATTAGGTGTGGAAGCTATGGTTTATATAGGGTTAGATGATTTTGTAGCAAAAATAATAACCCAATTTATAGTTATAGTAGTAAATTATCTAATAAGTAAATTTTTAGTTTTCAAATAATATACGGAGGATTTATTATGACAAAATGGTTCGTAACAGATATGGACGGTACATTTCTTAATGATAAAAGAGAAATTAGTCCTAGAGCAAAAGAAGTGATGCAAAAATTAAAAGAAAAAAATGTAAAATTTTTTATTGCTACAGGGAGATTAGATTTAGCGGTTAGAAAATATTATAATTCAATGAATTTAGAAGATTCTGTTATTTCTTGTAACGGTGGTTTTATAAGAAACTTATCTAATTTAGATATAGTATATGAAAAAAGTTTTACTAATGATCAAATAAAAATTATTTATGATACTTATAAAAAATTAACAGATGGAAGTATCCAGTTTCATCTATATACTTCTAAATATATCTATTGTGATACGTTATCACTTAGTTTAGAAAGAATAAAAAAAGTTGAAGAAGATCTTGACGAAAGTTTAAAAACTCCAATGAAAATAATACCTGAAGGTATGTTAAAGGAATTTTTAGATAGTGGAGAAAAATGTTATAAAGTTATGATGCTTTCAAAAAATCATGATATTTTAGTTAAAATATTTGAGGAAACTAAAAAATATTTTTCTTCTGCTGGAACATTTTCAGCAACTGACTTTTTTGATATAATGCCTTACGGAACTAACAAAGGATCGGGTATAGAAAAAGTGGCTGAGTATTATGATTTGGATATTAAAGATTCTGTAGTTTTTGGTGATAATTTTAATGATGTAGATATGTTAAAAGTTGCGGGTACAAGTATATGCCCAAGTAACGCTAGAGATGAAATAAAATTACTTTGTGATGAAGTTATAGGAAACAATAACGATTTTTCAGTTTTAGAATATATTGAAAAATATGTAGACTCAATATAATAAATTAGGAGAAAAATAATGAAAAGAAATAAAATAAAAGCCGGTAGATTTTTCACGTCTATAGCTCTAATAATAGTAGTTATTGCGGGAATATTTTTAAATTACAAAGAGCAGGCGGATAAAGTAAATTTAGGATTAGATTTACAAGGTGGATTTGAAGTTTTATATCAAGTTGAACCATTAAAGGATACCGATGTTATAGATGATGCAGCTGTTAAAGCTACATCTGATACAATAAGTAGACGTATCAACATATTAGGAGTAAGTGAGCCAGTAATAACTATAGAATCAGGTAATAGAATTAGAGTTGAGTTAGCAGGGGTAAAAGACCAAGAAACAGCAAGGAAAGTTCTTTCTACAGAAGCTAATTTAACAATTAGAGATGTAGAAGATAATATTTTATTAGATGGATCAGATTTACAAGAAAATGGCGCATCAATAGGGTACGATGAACACTCAAAACCTTTAGTAACTTTAAAACTAAAAGATGCAGACAAATTTGGAAAAATAACTTCTGAAATTAGCAAAAAACCAGTTGGACAAAACTTGATGGTTATTTGGATGGACTTTAATGAAGGAGATAAATTTATAGATGAAGTTAAAAAAGAAAACCATAAATTTATATCAGCTCCACAAGTTCAACAAGAAATAAATTCTAAAGACGTTCAAATAACAGGTAACTTTACAGTAGATGAAGCAACTGAAATGGCAGCGTTGTTAAATTCAGGAGCTCTACCTGTAAAATTAAATGAAATATATTCTAACTCTGTAGGAGCACAATTTGGTGTAGATGCTTTAAATCAAACAGTGAAAGCTGGTATTATATCATTAGCTGCAATATGTTTATTTATGTTAGTATTTTACAGATTACCTGGTATAGTAGCTAGTATAATGCTTGTTGCTTATGTTTATATAAACATAGTATTCTTTAATTTGATTGAAGGTGTACTTACACTACCTGGTATAGCAGCCTTAATATTAGGAGTAGGTATGGCTGTAGATGCTAATATAATAATGTACGAGAGAATTAAAGAAGAAATAAGAGCAGGAAGAAATTTAAAAAATGCTTATAGTTTAGGAGCAAAACAATCTTTATGGACTATATTTGACTCACAATTAACAACAGTTATAGCTGCTGTCGTATTATTTATATTTGGTACAAGTAGTGTTAAAGGTTTTGCAACAATGCTATTACTTACAATTTTTGTCAGCTTTATAACTGCAGTTTTAGGAACAAGAATTTTACTAAGTTTAATGGTAAATTCTAATCTATTTAATAAAGGAACTTTTTGGTTTGGAGTAAGTGAAAAAAATATTTTACACAAATCTTATCCAGTTAATTCACTAGAACTACCAACTAAATTTGATAAAATAAACTTTACAAAAAATATGAAAAAGTTCTTTGCTTTAAGTACATTAATTATGGTTTTAGGTGCAGGATCACTAGGAATAAACAAACTTAATTTAGGAATAGATTTTTCTAGTGGTACAAGAATAGATGTAGTTTCAAAAACAGAATTAACAGTAGAAAACATAAAAGATGACCTTTCAAAACTGAATGTAACTGAGGAAAAAATAGTTTTAACACCAGATAAAAAACAAGCTACTGTACATTCAAAAGATAGCTTTAATCAAGATAAATCTGTAGAAATAAAAGAGTTCTTTAAAAATAAATATGAAGAAGAAGCAAATTTAAGTGTTGTATCTCCAGTTATAGGTAAAGAATTAGCTAAAAATGCAATGTTTGCATTAATGTATGCTTCAATAGGTATAATAATATATGTAGCATTCAGATTTGAATGGAGAATGGGTATTGCTAGTATAATAGCATTACTACATGACGTTGCAGTAATTATTTTTATGGCAAGTATTTTAAGATTAGAAATAGATATTACATTTATAGCAGCAGTTCTAACAATAGTAGGTTATTCTATAAATGATACAATAGTTACATTTGATAGAATAAGAGAGCACATGAGATTCGAAAAAGTTATAACTAGCAAAGAACAAGTTTACAAAATAGTAGACGTTGCTTTAAGACAAACTTTAACTAGATCATTTAATACAGTAATAACTGTAATTATTACGGTTCTAATAATGTTATTAATAGGAAGTAAAGCCATATTCACTTTCAATATTGCTTTACTTATAGGATTAGTTTGCGGATTATATTCGTCATTATTTATAGCAGCACAATTATGGGCTTTATTAAAAGTTAAAGAACTTAATAAAAAAGGAAGAATAGAAGTTAAGCAAATATCAACTGCTAAAGAAAGAGCAGAAAATGATAAAGTTTTAGTTTAATAAAATAAGAAGGTCCTCCGTAGTTATTTTAATTTTAACTATGGGGGATTACTTTAATATTAAAAATATCTTTTTTGAAAACAAATAATTATTATGTTATAATTAAATTAGTTTTTTACTTAAATTAAAGGAGAAATAAATGGATACATTGTTAAGATTGTTATATGACCATGTATATTTGATATTATTCTTTTCATTAATATTAGAATTTGTGGCTTTACCAATTCCTGGAGAAACAATGATGGCTTTAGCAGGAGTTATGGGGTATAACGGTCATGCAAATTATTGGTTAATGATACTTTCAGGATCTTTAGGTACTATAATAGGAATGCAGTTATCTTATGAAGTAGGAAGAAGACTAGGTACTAGAGCAATAAATAAGTATGGAAAGTATATCGGTTTGACAAAACCTAGGATGGATCAAGCTACAAAATTTTTTAATAAGTATGGAAATATAGTAATATTTATAGCTTACTATTTACCTGGGGTTCGTCACATATTAGGATATTTCTCTGGGATATCAAGAATTGATTCCAAAAAGTTTCATATATATTCAACTTTAGGGGGTATAATATGGGTATTCACATTTATTACAATGGGTTACATATTAGGCCCTAGTTGGAAATATGTTTTTAACTTAATGCATAAATACGGGTTATTGTTATTAGTATTATTTATAATAGCATTTATTATTTATTCTATATACAATAAATTAGGAAAAAAAGAATTTTTACTGGATTTAAAAAAATATACAAAATACTACATACCTTTTATTTTAATTTTGGCAATAGTAGATATTCTAGTACTTTTTACAATTGGAGATAAAGGATTTAACAAAAAGTTAGTTGATGAAGTGTTGTATTTCACATTTGGTTTAATTTTATTAATATTAATATTTGTTTATATTAAAGTGAATTCAGTGAATAGAACAACAGAAAAATTACTTGTAGTAGTAGATTATCAAAATGATTTTGTAGATGGAGCTCTAGGTTTTAAAGGAGCAGATAAAATATATAATTCTATTAAAGAAAAAATAGAGAGTAATTTATCACAAAATCAAGATGTAATATTTACTTATGACACTCATGATGAAAACTACTTAAGTACAAGAGAAGGTCAATTTTTACCTATTGAGCACTGTATGAATTATACGAAAGGTCATAAATTATATGGAGACCTAGAAAATTATACAAGCAAAGCTAAAAAAGTTTTTGAAAAAGATACATTCGGTAGTGTAGAACTAGCTAAATTTATATCTAAATCTAAATACAAAGAAATAGAAGTTTGTGGTTTAGTCTCTAACATATGTGTACTTAGTAACATAATATTAATTCAAAATTTTAATAAAGATGTAAAAATAATAGTAGACTTAAATGCTACAACTAGTAATGAAGAAGTAGTAAATAACACACTGGAAGTTTATTTAAAATCTTTAGGAGTAATCGTTAAAAAATAAGGAGGAATTTCCTCCTTATTTCTATTTCAACTATTGACAAAATTGACTAAAAAATATATAATAATTATTGTCTTAAAAATATGGCGGCTGTGGCGAAGTGGTTAACGCATCGGATTGTGGTTCCGACACACGCGGGTTCGATTCCCGTCAGCCGCCCCATTTAGATTTATAATGGCGGCTTAGCCAAGTGGTAAGGCACGGGTCTGCAAAACCTTGATCACCGGTTCAAATCCGGTAGTCGCCTTTTTAAAACCTATCATTCGATAGGTTTTTTATTTATATTTGTTTATATATAACACATATGTTATTATATATTTACTATATTTTTTATAAGGAGATAATTAATGAGAAAGACAATATTGTTATTTATGTCTATATTTTTAATATTGGGACTAACATCTTGTGCCAATAAAGAAAAAAAAGAAGAAAAAGTATTGAAAATGGGCTTTGTTCCTTTAAATAATAGTGAGACACTGATAGAAGATGTTAAACCAATATCAGAGGCTTTGAGTAAAAAGTTAGGAATAAAGGTAGAAGCATTTACTGCAAGTAATTATGTTGGAGTAGTAGAAGGTATAGGAAGCGGTAGTGTTGATTTTGGATTTATGCCACCTTTTGCTTATCTTTTAGCGAAAGAACAAAGTAATGCTAATCCAATATTAACAGCTAAAGGGAAAACTGGAATGCCAGGATATTACTCTTATCTATATACAACAAAAAATTCAGGAATAAAATTTGTTTTAGATTTAAAAGGTAAAAAAGTTGCTTTTGTTGATCCATCTTCAACATCAGGATATATTTATCCTGGTGCTATGATAATAGAATCTGGTCTTAATTTGGAAAAAGATGTTACAACTATATTTTCTGGAGGTCATGATAAGAGCTTACAACTATTACTAAATGGTGATGTAGACGCAATAGGTTCTTATGATGGCATAGCAAAGAGATATGAAAAAGATTTTCCTTCTGCTAAAGATGAATTAGTTGAAATAAAAGAATCAGATCTTATTCCGGGAATAACTATAGTTTCCTCAAGTTCTATGGATAAAGAGTTAACAGAAAAATTAAAACAAGCATTAAAAGAAATAGAATCAGATAAAGAAACTATGGAATTATTTAAAAAATTATTTAATATAACAGGATTTTCGGAAGTAGATGAAAATAGTTATAAAAAAGTAGAAGATACAGCAAAAATAATGAACGTAGATTTAAAAAAAGTTAAATAATAAAAGGGGCTATCCATATTTTTGGGTATGCCTCATTATTTTTGTTTTGTTTTTAATGTCTATACATACATAAAATTCACTAAAGAGAAAAAATATAACTATAAGAAATATGTTGATAATAATAGGTTTAAACGTTTTATTTATTTTTATGGGGAATATTTTTTTAGTAAAAACTATTTACATTATTGTTCTAATAGAATATAATAATTTTGTAATGATAAAATCATTTAATATTATAAAATAAGGAGTGAATCATAATGAAAAAAAGAATTTTATCAATACTATCAATTATGTTAGTTTTTGTTCTTGTTATTACAGGATGTAGTAAAAAAACAGAAACAGCTACTACTAGTCAAAATGCTAATTCTAACCAAAAGATTAAAGTAGTAACTACTACAACTATGCTTAAAGATTTAATTGAACAAATTGGTGGAGACAAATTAGAAGTAGAAGGACTTATGGGAGAGGGAGTAGACCCACATTTATATAAAGCTACTGCTTCAGATGTTGAAAAACTTAAAAAAGCAGACGTTGTAATTTATCAAGGTTTACATTTAGAAGGACAAATGGGTGATATTTTTGCTGACTTAAAAGACAAAAAAATTATTGAAGCAGCTAAAGGTGTACCTACAGATAAAGTTTTAAAAGATGAAGAAGGACATTCAGATCCTCATATTTGGTTTGATACTGAAATATGGTCAGGAGTAGGGAAATATATTTCTGAAGAATTAACTAAATTCTACCCAGAGTTAAAAGGTGACTTCTCAACTAACTTTAACAAGTATAGTGAAGAACTAACAAAACTAGATAAATATATTAAAGAACAAACAGAAATGATACCAAAATCTCAAAGAGCTTTAGTAACTGCACACGATGCATTTAGCTACTTCTCTGAAAAATATGGATTTGATGTATTATCTATCCAAGGAGTTAGTACAGAGTCAGAAGCTACAACTAATGATATAAATAAATTAGCAGATGAAATTGTTAAGAGAAATATAAAAGCTATATTTGTAGAATCATCTGTTCCAGAAAAAACTATCAAATCTCTACAAGAAGCGGTTAAAGCTAAAGGTAAAGAAATAACTATCGGTGGAGAACTTTATTCAGATTCTTTAGGAGATAAATCTTCTGATACAGAAACTTATATCAAAACAGCAAAAGCTAATATTGATATAATAGTAAAAGCATTAAAATAATAAAAACAATATTATAGCCTATACATATTAAAAAAATTATACTTAGAAGTGTTTAGTAAATATAAAATTTTATATTTATGAAACACTTCTTTTTTATTTACATTTTATATTTAATGTAGTAAAATATGGTTATAAAAGTTCTCCTAAGAGAAAAAATATCAACAAAAGACATTGGAGAGTGGTTTTATGAAAAAAATAATTTTAAAAAATTTATCAGTATCTTATGATGTAGATCCTGTAATATGGAATGTAGATTTAGACATATTTTCTAATAAAATGACAGCAATAGTAGGACCTAATGGAGCAGGGAAATCTACATTATTTAAAGCTATACTAGGATTGGTAAAACCTCTTACTGGAAAAATAGAAATAATTAATAATGATAATCTATTTAGTTATGTTCCTCAAAATAATAGTATAGATTGGGATTTTCCTGCTACTGTTTTTGATGTAGTACTAATGGGAAGATATCATAAAATAGGTTGGTTCAAAAGACCAACAAAAGAAGATAAAGAAATTGCTATGAGTGCTATAGAAAAAGTAAAATTAGAAGAATTTAAAGATAGACAAATAAACGATTTATCTGGAGGTCAAAAACAAAGAGTATTTTTAGCAAGAGCATTAGCTCAACAAACGGATCTTTATCTACTAGATGAACCTTTTCAAGGTGTGGATGCATATAGTGAGAAGATGATAGTAAGTATATTAAAAGACCTTGTAGCAGAAGAGAAGACTATAGTGGTAGTACATCACGATTTACAAACTATTGAAGATTATTTTGATGATGTAGTATTAATAAATCAAAATATTATAGCTTATGGTCCAGTTAAAGATGTATTTACAGAGAATAATATAAAAGAAACTTATAAACAAAGATTACCTTACTCTTTACAAAAGGAGATTGATTAATATGTTTAATATATTAAATAGCTATACAGCACAGATTGTGAGTTTAGGTACTGTATTATTAGGAGTAGTTTGTGGTCTTATAGGTACCTTTGCTGTATTAAAAAAAGAAAGTTTAGTAGGGGATACTGTATCTCATGCTGCTCTTCCTGGAATATGTTTTTCTTATATATTAACTGGAGAAAAAGAACTAACAATTCTTTTAATAGGTGCTTTAATTTCTGGATTAATGGCTTATATGCTTATCAATTTTATATCAAAAACAACTAATATAAACTTTAATAACATACTTGCTTTAGTACTATCTACATTTTTTGGATTCGGTATAGTTTTAATTACATACATTCAAAAATTACCAGGAGCAAATAAAGCAGGACTTAATAAATTTATATTTGGGCAATCAGCAGCTATATTAAAAAGTGATGTTTATCTAATAATTTCAGTATTATTAATAGTTTTAATATTTCTTGCTATATATTGGTTTAAATTTAAAATTATAATTTTTGACAAGATTTATGCTGAAACTATCTACGGAGAAAAAGTAAAATATATAAACTTTATAATGTCATTTTTAATAGTTATATGTGTCGTTATAGGTTTAGAAATTGTAGGTGTAATACTTATGAGTTCGCTACTTATAGTACCTGCTGTTTCTGCTAGACAATGGAGTAATAACTTTAATATTGTAACATTATTATCCATGTTAATAGGTGGTGGTGCTGGTTTTGTAGGAAGTGCAATAAGTTCTAGTGATTTAAATTTGCCTACAGGACCTGTAATAATACTAATATTAAGTATAGTAGTATTTTTTAGTTTAATATTCTCTAATAAAAGAGGATTATTGAAAAAATATATTTACAAAAAAAATCGTCAAAAAGAAATTATAAAAGAATTAACAGAATTATAAGGAGGGGAAAATTTTGTCTACTAACTTAGAAATAATATTAGTTGGAATTATTGCATGTTTTGCATGTGCTATTCCCGGTGTATTTTTAGTTCTTAGAGGTATGAGTATGATGACAGATGCAATATCTCATACTGTTTTATTAGGTATAACAATAGGATTTTTTATAGCAAATGATTTAAACTCTCCTCTACTTATAATATTTGCAATAATAGTAGGTTTGATTACTGTTTGGTTAACAGAATTATTACATCAAACAAATCTCTTATCTAAAGATTCGGCTATAGGAATAGTTTTCCCATTATTTTTCAGTTCAGCGGTAATACTAATTTCAAAATTTGCTAAAAATGTTCATTTAGATGTTGAACATGTTGTTTTTGGAGAAATGGCATTTATACCTTTTGACAGATTTGAAACTGAAAATTATGATTTCGGACCTAAGGCGTTAATAATATTACTAATAATATTTATTGTTAATTTAATAATAGTATTATTGTTTTATAAAGAATTAAAAATAAGTACGCTAGATTATGATTACGCAAGAATAATTGGTTTTTCACCTATTTTTTTAAATTACCTATTAATGTCAATGGTTTCTGTTACAAGTGTAGGAACTTTTCAATCTATAGGGGTAATATTAGTTATTTCCTTTATGACAGGACCAGCTTTAACAGCTAGATTGTTGACTGATAAATTAAGTATAATGATTATTTATAGTTTATTAATAGGATCTATATCTAGTGTAGTAGGATACTTTTTAGCTATATATTTTGATGTATCTATATCAGGTATGCAGGCAACGATAATAGGAGTAGTATTTTTAATAACACTTTTAATATCTCCTAAAAAAGGAATACTAAAAAGTAAGCTATATAAATTATAAAACAATAAAGCACGTATCAAAATTTAATTTGATACGTGCTTTTTATTTTAAATAAAAAACCTACCTTACAGAATTATGTAAGGTAGAAATAAGGGAGTAAATATGAAAAGTCTTTATTATAAGCTAGGGATACTTATAATAAAAGAACATTTGAAGTAATATTAATTACTTCAATGATTATTATAGCATATTATAAAAAAAATACAATAGAAAAAGCTCAAAAAAATTAAAAAAAGTTTATGAAAATGCTATTATACTCTAAATCTTATAGATTTTTTTATTATTAAGTTATAATTATATATGAGTTATAAAAAGAGATTAACTAAAAATCTAGAAAATATCTATCAATCATATTTTTGACTTTTTGTTAATCTCTTTTTATTTTATATACCGTATTTTTCTAATATAATATTAGCAAGTTTTTCACAGTTGTAATTAGTCGATTCATCAGTATCTGCTTCAACCATTACTCTTATAAGATTTTCCGTACCAGAAGCTCTGAGAAGAATTCTTCCTTTTCTGTGTAAATCTTGTTCTATTTTTTTGCACTCTTCTAATATATATTCATCGTTCATTACTTCATTTTTATCTGAAACTTTTATATTTATTAGTTTTTGTGGATAAATTTTTACAGAATCTGCTAATTCTTTTAATGATTTATTAGATGATTTTATTATAGATGCAAGTTGAATAGCAGTAAGAATACCATCTCCTGTAGTAGCATTATCCATTAGAATAACATGCCCCGACTGCTCTCCACCGATAGAATAGTTTTCTTTTCTCATTTCTTCTACTACATATCTATCTCCTACAGCAGTTTGAACAAAGTCTATATCATTTTCTTCTAGTGATTTGTAAAATCCAATATTACTCATTACAGTAGATACTACAACATTTTTATTTAGTTTATTTTGCTCTTTCAAATGTTTAGCTAGAATAAACATAATTTTATCACCATCAACAAAGTTACCTTCGTTGTCTACTGCTAAAACTCTATCACCATCACCATCAAAAGCAAAACCAAAATCTACATTATTATTTTTAACATACTCTGATAGTGTTTCTAAACATGTAGATCCTACATTTTCATTTATGTTGATACCATTAGGAGTGCATCCTATAGTTTCAATATCTGCTTCTAAATCTCCGAATATAAAAGGTGCAACTTGTGTTGTAGCTCCGTTAGCACAATCTAGTGCTATTTTTAATCCAGATAAATCTTCAGTAATTGTAGATTTAATATGTTGTATATATTTTTGTGAAAGTTCAAACGAATCATGAACTTTTCCTATTTTATCGTATGATAAATTTTCATTATCATCATTTTCTATATAACTCTCAATAAATAGTTCTTCTTCATCTGTTAATTTGAAACCATCAGGTCCAAATATTTTAATTCCATTGTCTTGATATGGATTGTGAGAAGCAGAAATCATTATCCCACTATCATTATCTAAATTTTTTGTTAAGTAAGCTATTGCTGGAGTAGGTACGACTCCTACTAACATTACATTAACACCTCTACTAGTAAGACCAGCAACTATTGAACTTTCTATCATATCACAAGAAAGTCTAGTATCTCTTCCAATAACTACTTTTGGTTTTTCTTTTTTTGAAGAAAGTAACTTTCCAAGAGCTCGACCGACTTTATAGCTTAATTCAGCAGTAAGAGTTTCTCCTGCGACACCTCTTATTCCGTCAGTCCCAAAATATTTTCTCATGGTAATATCTCCTTAAGATAAATTAATATAAAATGATATTACTATATTAATATGAATAAGTCAATATATATAAGTCTTTAACTTATCGTTTAGCCATTGATACGAAAGTAAACTTATCAGGTCTATAAGAAACGCTACCGTATTGCAAAATATTTCCGTTAGATAAATATGTAATACTTTCTACAACAGCCACCATATCATAGTCATTCAAATGCATATATTTTTTTTCATCATCATTAGCATATCTGAAAGATACTTCTCTTCTAGAATGGGTTATTTTTAAACCTAATTCCTGCTCAATATATTTATATATAGAAGATTCTGCTATTTCTTTATTAATAAAAGGAACTAATTTTCTATCAAAATATGATATTTCATATTCTAAAGTTTCGCCATTAATTGATCTACTTCTTTCTACTCTATAAAAATCATCATTTTTAGAAGCATTAAAAATATTCATTATTTGTAATTCATCTTGAACGATGTAAAGATTTATAAGTTTAGTAGTTATGTCATATTTACCATCAATATTTAGTTCAGAAGAAGTTTTTATTCTACCTAAATAATTATTTTTTGTTCTCCCATGTCCAAGAACTATAGAATTTTTACCTTTTATTTTTTGTATATAACCATCTAACTCTAATAAAGATAATGCTTTTCTAATAGTATCTTTAGAGAAATTATAAGTTTTCATCAGTTCATTTTCGCTAGGTAATTCATCATTTCTTTTGTATATTTTGCTGTCAATTTTCTTTTTTATATCATTATAGACGCTTTGATACTTACTCATTATAAAAACTCCTCACTTTTATTTTATAATCTATCATATCTATATAATTATATAAAAATATTAAAATATAATCAAATATTTACGGAAAAAGAAAACACTAAAAATAACATTTACGTAAAAGATAAGAAAAAAATAAAAAAGAATTACATAAATGTATTGAAATTGTTTTCGCTTTATTGTATAATCTAAATTGTAAATAAATAAAAAGAGGATATTATTATGAATAGACGATCTAGCGGTATATTAATGCATATTACTTCTTTACCAGGAGATTTAGGTATAGGAACTCTAGGAGATAATGCTTATAAATTTGTTGATTTTTTAAAAAGAACAGAACAATCATATTGGCAAATATTACCTTTAACAACTACAAGTTATGGGGATTCACCTTATCAATCATTCTCAGCGGTAGCAGGTAATACTAATCTTATTGATTTTTATAAACTTGTAGAGGATGAGATATTAGAAATTAAAGACTTCAAGGATTATTCTTTTGGTGATAATGAAGAAAAAATCAATTATGAATTACTTTTCAAATTAAGAAGACCTATTTTGGAAAAAGCAGTTAATAACTTTTTATCTAAAAAAGGTAATAAAGAACTGTTAAACAAATTTATAGAAGACAATTCTAGTTGGTTATTAGATTATGCAGAATTTATGGCTATAAAAGAACATTTTGATAATAATTCTTATGTACTTTGGGATGAGGACATTAAAAAAGGAAATATCGAAGTAAGAAATAGCTATAAAGAAAAACTTGTTGATAAAATAAATTATCATACAGTAACGCAATACTTTTTCTTTAAGCAGTGGTTAGCTTTAAAAGAGTATGCAAATAAAAACGGAATTAAAATAATAGGGGATATGCCTATTTATGTTTCTGGAGATAGTGTTGAAATGTGGACTATGCCAGAATTATTTAAGACAAATAAAGATAACGAATCTGAGTTTGTTGCAGGGGTTCCAGCAGATGAATTTAGCCCCGAAGGTCAGTTGTGGGGAAATCCAATATATGATTGGGAATACCACAAAAAAACTAACTATGCATGGTGGGTTTATAGAGTAAAAGAAAGTTTTAAACTTTATGATGTTTTAAGAATAGATCACTTCAAAGGATTTTCAGATTACTGGCAAATAGCAAAAGATGCAAAAACTGCTAAAATAGGAACTTGGGAGTCTGGACCAGGTATTGAACTTTTTGAAGTATTAAAACAAGAGCTTGGAGAATTACCTATAATAGCAGAAAACTTAGGTTTTATTGATGAAAAAGCAGAAAAGCTATTAGACGATACAGGTTATCCAGGAATGAAAATACTTCAATTTGCTTTTGATGATGAAGAAAGTTTAGATTTACCACATAACCACACAGAAAATAGCATAGTTTATACAGGAACACATGATAATGAAGTAGTTAATGGATGGTATGAAAACTTAAAACCAAAAACTAAAGAATATGTAAATAACTACATATCAAGAACAGAATCAGAAACAATAACAGAAGCTATGATGAGAACTAGTCATTCATCTGTATGTTATCTTTCAGTTATTACTATGCAAGACTTATTAAACAAGGATGCTTCTAGTAGAATGAACATACCATCTACAGTTGGAGGAAATTGGGAATGGAGAATGCTAGATAAAGATTTAACAGAGGAAAAAGAAGAATTTTTACTTAACGTTACAAAACTTTACGGAAGGGCGAGGAATAAATAAATGAAATTATTTAAAGATTATGTTTTAGAAAGAAACTTAAATATTGATTCAATGACAAACGAAGATACATATAACTTAATACTAGATTATGTAAAATATTTGTCTGATAAAAAAGTAGAAAATAACGACAAGAAAAAAGTTTACTACATATCTGCAGAGTTTCTTATTGGAAAACTACTATCAAACAATCTAATAAACTTAGGAATATATGATGAAATAAAATCAGAACTTTCAAATCATAATAAAAATATAAGTGACATAGAAGAAATAGAATTAGAACCTTCATTAGGTAACGGAGGATTAGGAAGACTTGCTGCTTGCTTTATAGATTCAATATCAACATTAGGAATAACAGGAAGCGGAATAGGGCTTAACTATCACTGTGGTCTATTTAAACAAGTATTTAAAATAAATGAACAAACAGCAGAACCTAATTATTGGATAACAGAAAACTCTTGGTTAATAGATACAGATACAACTTATAATGTTAAATTTAAAGATTTCACATTAAAATCAAAACTAAGAAAAATAGACGTATTAGGTTACAACAAAGATAAAAAAAATTATCTAAACTTATTTGATTTAGAATCTGTTGACTATAATATAATTAAAAATGGTATAAACTTTGACAAAACAGACATAAACAAAAACTTAACGCTATTCTTATACCCAGATGATAGTGATAAACAAGGAGAAATGCTTAGAATATACCAACAATACTTTATGGTATCTAACGCAGCCCAATTAATAATAGATGAAGCAAAAGCTAAAGGAAGTAAAATAACAGACCTATACGATTATGCTTACGTTCAAATTAACGATACACATCCAAGTATGGTTATTCCAGAACTTATAAGAATATTAACTACAGAGCATAACATATCATTTGAAGAATCATACAAAATTGTTCAAAAAATGACAGGATATACAAACCATACAATACTAGCTGAAGCACTAGAAAAATGGCCGTTATCATTTATAGAAGAAGCAGTACCAGAAATAGCAGAAATTATAGTAAAACTAGATAAAGTTATAAAAGCTAAATACTCTGATGATAACTTACAAATAATAGACAAAGACAACAGAGTTCACATGGCTCACATGGATATTCACTTTTCAAATAGTGTAAACGGAGTTGCTTATCTGCATACAGAAATATTAAAAAATAGTGAATTAAAACACTTCTATACACTATATCCAGAAAAATTCAACAACAAAACTAACGGTATAACATTTAGAAGATGGTTAGAGTATTCTAATGAAGATTTATCAGCATATCTAAAAGAACTAATAGGAAATGAATATTTAGAAGATGCTACAAAATTAGAAAAACTTCTAGATTATAAAAATGATAAAACAGTTTTAAACAAATTATCAGAAATTAAAAACAAAAATAAAACGAAATTAAAAGAATATCTATTACGCACACAAGGTATTGAAATAGATGAAAACAGTATAATCGATACACAAATAAAAAGATTCCATGAGTATAAACGTCAACAAATGAACGCATTATACGTTATAAAAAAATATCTTGCAATAAAAAATGGAGAAAAACCTGCTAGAAAAATTACAGTTCTATTCGGAGGAAAAGCTGCCCCTGCTTATACAATAGCACAAGATATAATTCACTTAATTTTATGCTTATCAGAATTAATAAATAATGATCCAGAAGTAAACAAATACCTAAATGTTTATTTAGTAGAAAACTACAACGTAACACTAGCAGAAAAATTAATACCAGCAACAGATATATCAGAACAAATATCTCTTGCATCAAAAGAAGCTAGTGGAACAGGAAATATGAAATTTATGCTAAACGGAGCATTAACTCTAGGAACTATGGACGGAGCGAATGTAGAAATAGCAGAATTAGTAGGTAGAGAAAATATATATATCTTTGGTAAAGAAAGTGATGAAATAATAAAACTTTACGAAACAGCAGGTTATAATTCTAGAGATTACTATAATCAAGAAGGAATCAAAGAAGTAGTTGACTTTATAGTTTCAGAAGAATTAATTAAATTAGGAAATGAAGAGAGATTAAACAGACTATATAACGAACTGTTAAATAAAGACTGGTTTATGACTTTAATAGATTTAGAAGATTATTACAACACTAAAGAGCAAATGCTTAAAGACTATGAAAATCAAGATGATTGGTTAGTTAAAGTAATAAATAACATTGCCAAGGCAGGATTCTTCTCATCTGATAGAACAATTGAGCAATATAATAAAGATATATGGAATAAATAGTAATACTATTTTACAGGAGGATAGTATGAAATTATTGACAGTAAATGTCCATGCATGGCTAGAAGAAAATCAATTAGAAAAAATAGATATACTAGCTAAAAGGATTGCTGAAGAAAGCTATGACGTAGTTGCATTGCAAGAAGTAAATCAACTAATAAGTAGCAAAATAGTTATGAAGAATATAAAAGCTGATAATTACGGCTTATTACTACTAGAAAAAGTAAATAAATATAGCGATGAACAATACTACTTTTATTGGAGTAATTCTCACATAGGCTTTGATAAATATGATGAGGGAATATCTATAATTACAAAACATAAAGTAAAAGATATAGACGAATTTTATTGTACAAACTCAACAACAATAAATAGTATTGAATCCAGAAAAATTATTAAAGCAACTATTGAGTATCAAAACAGACCGATAGAATTTTATAGTTGTCATATGAATCTACCTAATAGTAAAAATGAAGATTTTTATGAAAATTTAGACAATATTATTAATAGAACAATAAACACAAACTTAAAAATATTTATGGGTGATTTTAATACAGACGCAATAAATAACAAAAAAGATTACGAAAAAATTATTAATAAAGGTTTATTTGATACTTATAGTTTAGCAAAACAAAAAGATAGTGGAATAACAGTTTATAAAAATATAAGCGGTTGGGAAGAATGTGAAAAACAAAAAAGATTAGACTACATATTTACTAATCAAAACATAGAAGTTGAATATAGTAATGTACTATTCAATGGAAAAAATTTACCAATAATATCAGATCATAATGGTTTAGAAGTAAAAATAAACATATAAGGAGGAAAAACAATTATGATTCAAAAATTACAAAGGTTTGGTGGAGCAATGCTTATGCCATCTGTACTATTTGCCTTTGCAGGTTTAGTAGTTGGGATAACATCAATCTTCAAAAACCCTGACTTAGTAGGAAATATAGCTTTAGAAGGTACTCTATGGTACAAATTCTGGTTTGTTGTTGAACAAGGAGGATGGACACTATTTAACCAAATGCCAGTAGTGTTCGCATTAGGTATCCCTATAGGATTAGCAAAAAAAGCTAATGGTCGTGCAGCATTAGAAGCATTTGTTATTTACATGACATTTAATTACTTCATTAATGCATTTATAACACAATTTCCATTATTTGGTATAGAAATACCAGCAGAAGGAAAATTACCTACAGGATTAACTAGTATAGCAGGAGTAAAAACTTTAGATACATCGATAATAGGATCAATAATAATTGCTGGTATCTCAGTTTGGATTCATAATAAATACTTTGACAAAAAACTTCCTGAATTACTAGGAATATTCCAAGGAACATCTTTCGTTATAATAATAGGGTTCTTATTAATGATACCAACAGCATTTGTAACAGCACTATTATGGCCAAAAGTTCAATTAGGAATAGCAGCTTTACAAGGATTCTTAAAAGTTTCTGGAGTTATAGGAGTATTTACATATACATTACTAGAAAGATTACTTATACCAACAGGTTTACACCACTTTATTTATGGACCATTTATGTTTGGACCAGCAGCAGTAGAAACAGGAATAACAGCATATTGGGCAACACATATTCAAGAATTTGCAGCTAATAGCCAAATGACACTTAAAGAATTATTCCCACAAGGAGGATTCTCATTACACGGTAACTCTAAAGTATTCGGATTGCCAGCAGCAGCACTTGCAATGTATGTAACTGCACAAACTAAAAAGAAAAAAATAGTTGCCGGATTATTAATACCAGCAGCATTAACAGGATTCTTAACAGGGATTACAGAACCAATCGAATTTACATTCCTATTTGCAGCACCTATGTTATTCGTAGTACACGCAGTATTAGGAGCGTTAATGTCTAGTATCATGTACTCATTTGGAGTTGTAGGAAACTTCGGAAGTGGTTTAATTGACTTCGTTGCATTAAACTGGTTACCAATGTTCTCTAACCATTCAGCACAAATGTTTGTTCAAATAACAATAGGATTAATATTCTCAGTTATATACTTCTTCGTATTTAGATTCTTAATTCTTAAATTCAATCTAAATACGCCAGGTCGTGAAAAAGAAGATACAGAAACTAAACTTTATACAAAACAAGACTACAAAAATAAAGATAAAGAAGTTACAGTAGTAAAAGATGATGCTTCTACTCACACTGATCAAGCTATTATAATACTTGAAGGTTTAGGAGGAAAAGATAACATAAATGAAGTTACAAACTGTGTAACTAGATTACGTGTTAATGTTCTTGACGAAAGTTTAGTAAAAGATGACAATTTCTTAAAACAATCAGGAGCAATGGGAGTTGTAAGAAACGGAAAATCTGTTCAAGTAATCATAGGATTCTCAGTAGGACAAGTAAGAGAAGCCTTCGATAACTTATTAAAATAACATTTAATATAAAAGTTCGTATTACTTTAGAAACAAAGTTAATACGAACTTTTTTCTTAGAAATAATGGTTATATAAAGTTAAAGGTGGTATAATTTATTTATAGAATATTTAAAAAAGGAGTGAATTATGGAAAAAAACCGACTGTTTTATTATTAATACCTACTGTATATTTGAAAATTTTAGGTGTTTTAAAAATTAGCAAAAAACTATTTAATATATTATCTTTTATAATAATTTTATTTGCTTTATTATTGAGTGCAGGTATTTCTAAAAGCTCCAATGATGAACTTAAAATAAAGGAAGAACATAGAATAAAAAAAGAAATGAAAAAAATAAGAAGTGCAGGAATTAAAATACGAAGGATAAAAGAAAAAAGAGGAAAATAAAAAACAAGAAGAACAGAAATTAAAAGATGAGGAAGAAAAGAAAAAGCAAGAAGAACAAAAATTAAAAGAAAGTGATACTAATACATCAAATGAAAAGTCAACTCAAACAAATAGTGCTACAACTAATAATGGTATTTCATCAAATACTTCATCAAATACTTCTCAAGTACTAATAAAAGGAAATGTAAATAGTAAAATATATCATATGCCTTATCAAAAACATTACAATAAAATATCTCCAGCTAATACAGTATATTTTAATTCAGAAGAAGAAGCTCAAGCTGCAGGATATAGAAGAGCTAAACAATAATAAAAATATTATATAGGTGAACCAAATGAACATAATCAATCAAGAAATATTAACAAATTGGCGAAGAGATTTGCACCAAATACCAGAAATATCTTTAAAAGAATATAAAACAAAAGAGTATATAGTAAATGTCCTAAAACAACATAACATAGAATACAAAGAAGTTTTAGATACCGGAATTATAGTAGAATTATTAGGAAAAAATAAAAATAAGCAAGATAAAACAATACTTTTTAGAGCAGATATAGATGCTCTCCCTATACAAGAATCTAATGATATATCTTTTAAATCAAAACATAACGGAGTAATGCATGCTTGTGGACATGACGGGCATACAACAGTACTTTTAGGTACACTAATAGAACTAAATGAATATTATAAAAATAACGAAGTAAATATAAACACTATATTTGTTTTTCAACCAGCAGAAGAAACTATAGGTGGAGGAAAACTAATAATAGCTAGTGACGAATATGATTTTTCTAAATTTAATATTATAGGAAGTTATGCTATACATCTAAATCCTGACTATCTAGAACATCACATAATATCAAAACCAGGATATATAATGGCTAGCGCTAATGAATTATTTATATCTATAAAAGGTGAGGCAAGCCATGCAGGACTTAAACATAAAGGAAAAGATGCTTTAAATGCTGCTACAATACTTTATCAAGAACTAATGAAAATTAATTCTATTAACTTGAACACAAGAGATTTAAACATTATACATATTGGAAAAATATATGGAGGAGATGCTCCTAATATTGTAGCTAAAGAAGCATATTTAGAAGGAACAATAAGAACATTAAAAAAAGAAAATTACAAAGAAATAATGGCACAAATTTCTAAAGTTAAAAATGCTGTCGAAATAATAACTGGAACAGAAATAATAATTGAAGAACATACATCCTATGATAGTGTTAATAATGATTTAGAACTCTATAACATAATAAAAGAAGTTGTAAATAAAGAAAATATAGACTACATAGAACTTCCAGAATCTTATCTATTTGGAGAAGATTTCTCTGCATTTTCAGAAATATCAAAAATAAATTACAGTTTCTTGGGTATAAGAAGTGAAGAAAAAGGCTATACATCAGGTTTACATACTCCTACATTTAACTTTGATGAACAAATTTTAATGACAGGAGTAAGATACTTTTTAGGAATATTCAATTATTTTAAATAAGTATTATTATATTTGATATAAATTTAAAATATAATAGTTAATATATATAATATTTGACATTTTTATTCATATATATTAATATATTATTGTACTTAAAGCTTTATAAGTTAAGGATACGGTACTAAAGGAGCACAAAGCCTTATTCGTTAAGGACGGTATCAAGCATATCTTTTATAGATATGCTTAATTTTTATATTAGGGAGATTATAGCAATGGATATATTGGGAGTTTATCTTGTAGATTTTAAAAATAATGTAGGCGGAGAAATATCTGGCAAACATTATTCTTTGATTTTAAGTAATGTTTCTAAGAAAGATAACACATTACTAGTAGCCCCAATTACAAGTAAAAAATCAGGGAAAAGATATAGAGGAGGAATTACTATTGATTGTACAAAGTATCAAAAGAATCCTAAATATCAAAAAGCATTTATTAAAATTAGAAAAATTAGAGAAATAGATATTGAAAGAATTTTTGGAGAAAAAAGATATTCTTTAGATGAAGAGGACAAATTAAGATTTACTAATTATTTCAATGATTTTTTTAATTTTAAGAAATTTTCAAATAATAGTATTGACAAATTATAAAAAACTTTGTAGAATAATAAACAATTAAATAATGAAATACGAAGAAAAAGAGTAGTAGTTTATTAAATATTTCAAGCGAGTTAATGTTGGTGTGAGATTAACAATATTAATAGATGAACGTACTTTGGAGTAAATTATCTAAAAGATAAATTGGTAATTCTGCCTTAAAGAATTGGAGTGGGTATAGTCATACCAAAAAGAGTGGCAACGCGGAAAATTCGTCTCTTTACAGGTCTTATTTAGGACTTGTAAAGAGATTTTTTATTTATGTGTTTGTTACTTTTGGTTTACTATACTAAAAAGAGTGGTACCACGGAATTAATTCGTCTCTTTATAAGTCAATTACAGACTTATAATGAGACTTTTTATTTTATTATTTAAAAATACATTATAGGAGAAAATTATGAAAAAATTATTATTAACAATATTATCAATGTTTTTATTAATAACTGCCACAGCGTGTGGCAATAAAAAAGATGTAGAACAACTACAATCAATAAAAGAAGAAGGAAAAATAACACTAGCAGTTTCTCCAGATTATCCTCCTTACGAATTTTACATAGCACAAAATGGTAAAGTAAAAGTAGTAGGTGCAGATATTTATCTGGCAGAAGAAATAGCTAAAAACTTAGGAGTAGAATTAGAAATAGTTCAACTATCTTTTGACTCACTATTACCAGCATTAACATCAGGTAGAGTAGATATGGTTATTTCGGGGATGAATCCTAGTGAGGAGCGAAGAAAAGCAGTAGATTTTTCAGATATTTATTACGTTTCAGGAAGTGCCTTTATAATAAAAAAAGGAACAGATGATTTAAAATCAATAGAAGAATTAAAAACTAAAAAAATAGGAGTTCAAAAAGGCTCAATTCAAGAAAAATACTTGTTAGAAGAACTAAATATACCAATGTCTAACATTCAAGCCTTGGCAGATGTTCCGAGTGTACTTCAAGACTTAGAAAACCAAAATATAGATGTAGTCTTTTTAGCAGAAGATGTTAGTAAAATATCGCTAAGCAAAAGACCAGAACTTACTATAAGTAATTTAAAATTAGAAAAAGATGCTGAATCTGACGGTATGGCAATAGCATTTAGAAAAGGAAAAAATCAAGAATTATTAACAGAAGTAAATAAAGTAATAGAAAAAATAAGTAAAAACAACGACTTTGAAAAGCAACTAAATAAACACGCTGCTTTAGTATCAGAATAAGAATAGGAGAAAAAATATGTTTAACTTTTTATCAGAATATTATCAAATGTATATAGACGCAACCCTAACAACTTTACAAGTATCATTTATAGCATTATTAATCGGATTAATCTTCGGTATAGTAATCTGTATAGCAAAAATAGGAACAATAAAAATATTTAACATTTTAGCTACGGTTTATGTCGAAATAATAAGAAATACCCCAATATTAGTACAAATTATGATTATATACTTTGCACTTCCAGAAATAGGAATTTCATTTTCACCATTTATGTCAGCTATCATAGCATTATCTATAAACTCTGCAGCTTACGTTAGTGAGATATTCCGTTCAGGAGTTTTAGCTATTGATAAAGGACAAATGGAATCTGGGAGATCTTTAGGTCTAAGTTATGCACAAACTATGAAACTTATAATTTTACCACAAGCATTTAAAAACAGTTTACCTGCATTAGGAAACGAATTTATATCTTTAGTTAAAGAATCTGCAATAGTGTATTTCGTAGGAGTTGCTGATATAATGTTTGCAGCTAACTCTATAAAAAATGCAACTTATGAAACATTCGGACCTTATTTAGTAGCAGCAGCTATATACTTTGTAATAACATTTATTCTTTCTCAATTTGTAAAAGGATTAGAGAAAAAATTAGAAAAATAGAGGAGATTAATTATGTTGATAGAATTAAAAAATATAACTAAAAAATTTGGAGATACAGAAGTTTTAAAAGGAATAAACTTTTCGGTAGAAAAAGGGGAGAAATTAGTTTTACTTGGCTCAAGTGGTAGTGGAAAAAGTACAGCTTTAAGATGTATTAACTTACTAGAAACTCCAACTTCTGGAAAAATACTATATAACGGAACAAACATTCTAAAAGGTGATTTTAATATTAACATCCATCGCCAAAAAGTAGGAATGGTTTTTCAAAACTTTAATTTATTTAACAATATGACAGTTTTAGAAAATATAATATTAGCACCAAAAACTTTAAAACTAGATACAGAAGAAAACTTGAAAAATAAAGCGTTAAAACTATTAAAACGTGTCGGGCTAGAAGATAAAGTAGATAGCTATCCTAACAGCTTATCTGGTGGACAAAAACAAAGAGTTGCCATAGCAAGAGCGTTAGCAAATGACCCAGAAGTACTCCTTTTTGATGAGCCTACTAGTGCATTAGATCCCGAGATGGTAAAAGAAGTATTAGATGTTATAAAAGAACTATCAGAAGAAGGACTTACAATGATAATTGTAACTCATGAGATGAATTTTGCTAAAGAAGTAGCAGATAAAGTAATATTTATGAACGATGGAATAATATTAGAACAAGGAACACCATCTCAAATTTTCGATAATCCACAAGAAGAAAGAACAAAAGAATTTTTCAGTAAAATATTATAATACAAATATTTTTAAAACAAACAAGGAGTATGGACAAAATTCATACTCCTTATTTGTTTAAAGATAAATTGTAAAAAACATACGATAATATAATGACTAAATATATTTATATTAATTACTCAAATACCATTCTTTAACTACATCTACTTCGTCATCTCTTACTTCATGACCACTATCAAGAAGTTTAATATCAAATGTTGGGAAAATAGTTTTTGAATATTGTTTTTGCATATTTAAAATTTTTCCCGGATTAGATATTATATCTTGAGATCCTACCGTAGCTAATATTTTATTTTTTGTAGCTTTTTTAGTAAAATCCCAGTGTAAATCTGATGGATGGAGTAAAATAGTTTTATCAGCAATATCAGGATTTTTTTCTAACAATCCTAGTATGAAATTAGCACCGTTAGAATATCCTATAAATGTTATTTTTTTATAATTAGTTAAATCTATAGTGTTCCAGTTTTCTAAAAATTTATTAATTCTTTCTTCAAAATCTACTATATCTCGTTTTCCGTCTTTAATCGGTTTAAAAAATCTTCTTCTATCACCTTTATTGTAATTACCTAAATATGTAATTATATTTGAGAAAGGATTCAACTCGCTAGTAATAAATAGTAGGCTATATTCGTAGCCCCCTTGGCCGTGGAAAGTTACAAAAAGTTCATCATTAGTTCCTTTAATAAAAAATTGTTCCATAATTTTCTCCTATTAAAATTTATAATCAACATTAGTTTCAATAACTTGTCTATCGTGCTCTAAGAAATCAGGTAAAAATAACGGTATTTCATCAAAAGGTTTATTTTGTTCGGGTAAATCTTTCTTTTCTTTAGTTAGAGGTGTTGCCACTTCAAACAATAAGAAGTTAGGATCTCTAAAGTAACTTGATTTAATAAATTCTCTATCTACAATTCCAGAGCTAGTGAAGTTTTTATCATCAAGTTTTTGTTGTAGCAACTCTAAATCTTCTATACTTTCAACACCGAAAGCTATATGATGAATGCCACCAACTCCGTTAAAGCTAGTTTGTGATTTTTTATCTTCTATAATATGAATTTCGTGACCAAATGGATTATCTTTTATTTTTAAAAGTGATACTTTAAAGTCATTATCTACTATCTCGTTGTATTTTTCAAATTCAAAGAAATTTGTCAATATTTGTTCTGTCGGTTCTGTATATCTAACTCTAAAGTGGACTTCTCCTATACCTAAAATAGCATGTTCGGGATTGATATCAGGATGTACGTATGGATCCATTTCTTTCATATCAGTATCTTTATAAACAAACCCTAACTTCATACCATCTGAATCTTCAAATCTAAGTATTTTCTTACCGTTATATTCTTCGATACCATAATGGCATACATCAAATGATTCTAGTCTTTCTTCCCAATATTTAATAGATTCTTCAGATTTTACTAGAAAATAAGTTCTCTCTATAGCATTTGTTCCAAATTTGTTTTCCGGATAATTTTTCATTTCAAATATTGTAAATTCCGTACCAGCTCTACCAGTCTCATCTCCAAAAAATAAATGATACATAGTAGAGTCGTCTTGATTTACAGTTTTTAATATTAATTTCATACCTAAAATATTGTGGTAAAAATTATAAGATGTTCTTATATCTCCTATTAATGTTGATATGTGATGAATTCCTGTATTTTTCATAAAAAACTCCTAACTATTAGTATTCTTAAATTATACTAAAAATAATTAATTTATTCAAATTTATACTATTTATAATGGTTGTGAACTAAAATGATTTATAGTATAATTAATTAAAGGTCAATTTTAGTCAACAAAGGAGGTAGATTCTGTGAATAATATGACAGACATAATAGAGCAGTATATAAACAAACTTTTTCAAGATGCAGATAAAGATTTTATAACCTTAAAAAGAAGTAATGTTGCAGAGAAATTTGATTGTGTTCCTTCTCAACTAAATTATGTAATCAAGACTAGATTTACTCCAGAGCAAGGTTTTATAATAGAAAGCAAGCGTGGAGGTGGAGGTTTTATAAGAATAACTAAAATAACTCTACATGAAAACATAGATTATTTAGATTATCTTATAAACAATATAGAAAGTGAAGACCTATATAAAATAGACTATAATAAAATTTTAAAAATATTAAAGAATGATGGCTATATTAATCATTTTGATTTTGTAATTATGACTTCGGCTATTGAGTCATTTAATGAAACTCATCTACAGCTAATAACTAGTGAGCAAGTAGAACAAGACATGGTAGAAAGCATAAACTATACTATTTACAAAAATAAAAAAGATATGATGATAAAATTTTTAAATACAATAAAATATAATAAGGAGAATTCATAATGTATATTAGATTCAATGAATCAGCTTTAATGGTTCTTACTAATGCAAAAGAAGAGTCGAAAGAACAAGGATTAAAAGCTGTAGCAACAGAACATTTATTGCTAGGAATGTTAGATATGCCAAATACACTAGCGTGTAAAACTCTTAATAGATACGGAGTTACTTATAAAGATTTTAAAAAAGATGTAGAAAAGTACTATGAAGTAGAGCTTAAAAACACAGATTTTTTCAATAATGTAATGATGAAACAAGAATATACAATAGGGGCAGTAAAAACTATTGAACATAGCCAACATTTTGCAGATGAAACTAGAAGTTTTGTTGTTACTAGTGAGCATTTACTTTTATCTTTACTTAGTCAAAGAGAAAGTACAGCTTATAAAATATTAAGAGACATTTCTAATACTAATATTGATGCTTTAGTATCAGAACTTACAGGTTTACTAAAACAAAATCAAGGTCTTTTTTCAAAACTATTTGATACATTCAGAAATATCGAAGAACAAGAAGATACTTCTACTCAAACAGAACTTTTAAATTCACTGGCAAAAGACTTAACAAAAGATGCCTTTAATAACAAATTAGACCCTGTTATTGCCAGAGAACAAGAAATAACTAGAATGATAGAAATTTTAAATAGAAGAACAAAAAATAACCCTGTCTTAGTAGGAGATCCTGGTGTTGGAAAAACGGCAATAGTTGAAGGCTTAGCACAAAGAATAGTTACACAAAATGTTCCTAGCAATCTTCTAGGTAAAAGAGTTATGGTGTTAGATATGGGAACACTTTTAGCTGGTACTAAATACCGTGGAGAATTTGAAGAAAGATTAAAAAATATAATAAAAGAAATTGAAGAAGCAGGAAATGTTATATTATTTATAGATGAAATTCATACTATAATAGGTGCTGGAGGAACTGAGGGAAGTGCAGATGCTTCAAATATTTTAAAACCAGCCTTATCAAGAGGTGGTATTCAAGTAATAGGAGCTACAACTACAGAAGAATATAGAAAATATTTTGAAAAAGATGCAGCCCTTGAAAGAAGGTTCCAACCAATTAAGGTAGAAGAACCAAAAGATGAAGATTCTGTAAACATACTAAAAGGTTTAAGACATAAATACGAAGAACACCATAATGTAGAAATAACTGATGAAGCACTAGATGCAGCAGTAAAACTTAGTAGTACTTATGTAACTGATAGATTTTTACCTGATAAAGCAATAGATTTGATAGATGAGGCAAGTTCTAAAGTAAAATTAAGATATTATAAATCACCAGAAGAGTTAAAAGAATACGAAGAAGAATTAGCAAATCTAAATAAAGAAAAAGACATTGCCGTACAAAATCAAGAATTTGAGATAGCAGCACAAAAAAGAGATGAAATAAACAAAGTTGTAAATAAAATAGAGGAATTTAAAATTTCTTGGCAAGACAATTTAGAAAAACAAAAAATACAAATAACAGAAGATCATATAGCAGAAGTTTTAGCAGGATGGACAGGTATACCAGTTACCAAACTTACTCAAACAGAGAGTGAAAAATTACTTAACTTAGAGGAAATTTTACACCAAAGAGTAATAGGTCAAGAAGATGCAGTAGTTAGTTTAGCAAAATCTGTAAGACGTGCTAGAAGTGGATTTAAAGATGAAAATAGACCTATAGGAAGTTTTATATTCTTAGGACCAACTGGAGTAGGGAAAACAGAATTAGCAAAAAGTTTATCAGAAGCATTATTCGGCTCAGAAGATAATATGATAAGAATAGATATGAGTGAGTATATGGAGCCACACTCTATAAGTAGATTAATAGGAGCGCCTCCAGGATATGTAGGTTATGATGATGCAGGTCAATTATCAGAGCAAGTAAGACAAAAACCTTATTCTGTAGTTCTTTTTGATGAAATAGAAAAAGCTCATCCATCAATATTTAATATATTATTACAAGTTTTAGATGATGGAAGACTTACTGATAGTAACGGACGATTAATAGACTTTAGAAATACAATAATAATTATGACATCTAATGTGGGTGTAAATGAATTAAATGATCAAAAATTTGTAGGATTTGCAGGAAGTGAATCTATAAAAAATGACTATCAAAATATTCAAAAAACAATGATGGAGGCTCTAAAAAAACAATACCGTCCAGAATTTTTAAATAGAATAGATGATATTGTAGTATTCAAATCTTTAGAAAAAGAAGATTTAGAAAAAATATCACTACTTATGTTAGATAGTTTATCTAAGAGATTAAAAGATAAACAAATAGAAATAAAACTTACTAAAAAAGCTATGGATAAAATTATTGAAGACGGTAGCATAAAAGAATACGGTGCAAGACCATTAAGAAGAAGTTTACAAAAAAATATAGAAGACTTACTAAGTGAAGAAATACTAAGAGATCCAAATTTATCGGGTGTAGTCAATATAGATTACAAAAAAGATAAATTTGTTGTTAAGAAAAAATAGAGGACTATATGGCAAAAAAAATTGTAACAAAGTATGAATGTGATGCCTGTGGTTATCAGAGTATAAAATATTTAGGTAAATGTCCTAGATGTAACAAATGGAACTCAATGGAAGAGGTTAAAGAATTTAAAGTAAATGAAAAACATACTAATATAGCTATTAAAGAAGAAAATTCTATGCTATCTATATCAGTTGATAAACTTAAAAATATTTCTACCCAAGATGTTCCTAGAGTTTTAACAGACAGTAAAGAGTTAAATAGAGTTTTAGGTGGTGGAATAGTTCCAGGTTCTCTTATCCTTTTAGGTGGAGATCCTGGTATTGGAAAATCTACATTATTACTTCAGATTTCATCTTATCTTTCTAAAGAAAATGACGTTTTATACGTTTCTGGAGAGGAATCAGTTCGTCAAGTAAAGTTAAGAGCAGATAGAATGAGTGGCAATACTGATGATCTATATGTATACTCTCAAACTGATTTGAATTTAATATATGAGATTATTGGAAAAATTAAACCTAAATTTTTAGTTATAGACTCTATCCAAACAGTATATAACCCTAATTTGGATAATTCTCCTGGAAGTATTACCCAAGTAAGAGAATGTACACAGCAATTAATGAAAATAGCTAAAAGTTTGAATATAGCAATATTTATAGTAGGGCACGTTACTAAAGAGGGTACAATAGCTGGACCTAAAATGTTAGAGCATATGGTGGATACGGTACTGTATTTTGAAGGGGAAGAACATCATAGTTACAGAATACTTCGAGCAGTAAAAAACAGATTTGGTTCAACAAATGAACTAGGTATATTTGAGATGACATCTAAAGGACTTTCTGATATGGATAATCCATCACAAATATTTTTAGAAGAAAGAAGTGTTGACTTATCTGGTGCTACGATAGTTGGTACTATGGAGGGGACACGCCCATTATTAGTAGAATTACAGGCATTAACTACTCCTACAGCCTTTAATAATCCAAGAAGAGTTTCATCCGGATTAGAATACAATAAATTAGTATTGTTAATGGCAGTTTTAGAAAAAAGAGCAGGTTATTTATTACAGCAACAAGATGTTTATGTAAAAGTATCGGGTGGAGTTAAAATAGACGATCCTGCAGTAGATTTAGGTGTGTTAGTTTCGGTAGCTTCAAGTTTTAAAGATAGAGCCATTCCGAATGATTATTGCTTTATAGGTGAAGTTGGTCTAACAGGAGAAATAAGACGAGTTAGCCGAATAGAACAAAGAATTAATGAAGCTATTAAACACGGCTTTAACAGAATATTTGTTCCTTATAGTAACAAGTCAGGTTTAGACATAAAAAATACAAATTCAGAAATAGTATTTGTTAAAAATATAACAGATTGTTTAGATAAAGTATTTAAAAACATATTTTAAAATTTTAAGGAGTGGGAAATGATTTTTTTAACAAAAATTTTTATTCCCACTCCAGTATAGTTAATATATAAGACGTTTATTGTGAACAAATGTTTTTTATATTATTAACAAAGATAAATAATATTTTATTTTACATAATTTAATAAACAAATTTTATAAAGTAAAATTTATGTATAAAACTTAAAATATTATTTATGAAAAAAGAAAAAGGAGTGATTTTATGTTAAGGAAATTAATAATTGTAATATCCGTATTAATAGGTTTAACAGTTGGAGTATTTTCTGCTAACTTATTAATCAATAATAATATATTTACAGATGCAATTAATACCAATTTACTTAGAGTAATAACTATTACAGTTACTACTATACTATTTTTTATAATGTCTTTATTCTTTTCAGGAAAATTAGTTGCAGCTATAAAAACAATAGAAGAAAAATTAACAAAAATACCTATGTCAAAAGTTATATTCACAACATTAGGTTTGATATTAGGGTTACTTTTAGCTACTCTTCTTATGGTAGCTACTGTTTCTATAGTTTCGATAGATTGGATAGCTTCTATAATATCTGCATTATTTTATATAGTATTTGGATATTTAGGGTTCATAATGGGATATAGACGTGGTGGAGAAACTTTGAATATATTTTCTGGAAAGTTTCCTTCAACAACAAAAGTAAAATCAGAAAAAAATTTATATAATAAGAAATTAAATGTTTTAACAAAAGTAATGGATACTAGTGCATTAATAGATTCTAGAATACATGATGTTGCTAGTACAGGTTTTTTAGAAGGAGTTATTGTAGTACCGGATTTTGTACTAAAAGAACTACAACTTATAGCAGATTCTGAAGATCCTATAAAAAGAGCAAAAGGTCGACTTGGTCTTGACTGTGTAGAAGATTTGAAAAAGATATTTAAAGATAATTTATTAATAGATAATAATTATAAGTATAAAGAACATGATGCAGTAGATAGTTTATTAATAAACTATGCTATGAAAAATAATTATGCTATAGTTACTACAGATTATAACTTAAATAAACTTGCAACATTACAATCTATAAAAGTTTTAAATGTTAATGACCTATCGAATGCTGTAAAACCTATTTTAACATCAGGAGAAAAACTAACTGTTTATGTTCAAAAAGAAGGTAAAGAAAACAATCAAGGTGTAGCGTATACAGAAGATGGTACAATGTTAGTAGTAGAAAACGGTAAAAAATATGTAGGTAAAAATGTAGAAGTTACCGTTCAAAGTGTTCTTCAAACTTCATCAGGTAGAATAATATTTACAAGAATATTATAGTTGAAAAAAATTTCAAAATATAGTAAAATTAATAATTATGGATAAATTAATAGGAGGTATAGTATGCATACTTTTTTAATGACACTAGCAATAGTTAGTAGTATTTTAATTATAATAGTAGTAATGTTACAAGAAAGTAAGTCTGGTGGATTATCTGGTCTTACAGGTGGAGCAGAAGAATTATTTGGTAAACAAAAAGTAAGAGGAGCAGAGTTAGTGTTACAAAAAGTAACTATAGTTCTGGGAATAATATTCTTCGTATCAATACTTTGTCTTACTTGGTTAAAAATGTAATATTATATCTATTAGACTCAAAGTGTTTATTCATTTTGGGTCTAATATTTTATTTAGGAGGAAAATATTGATTAATAAAATAATAATAGAATTAGAAGAAAACAAAATTTTATCTGTTGAAGAATTGAAAGAAAAATTAAATATAGAAGATTCAAAACAGTTTGTAGAATTAATAAAAAATATAGAAAAGCTAACTAGAAAAAAACAAATAGTACAGCTAAAAAATGAAAAATTCATTTTAAATAATAAAGAAACAGAATTTACAGGAACAATAAAAGTTAACAGTAGTGGCTTTGCATTTGTTTATGTTTCAGATATTGAATCTGAAATATACATACCAAAAGGTTACTTAAAAACTGCTTTGACAGGCGATACAGTAAGAGTAGCTGTAAAAGAACTTGAAGTGCAAAATAAAAATATTGAAGGAATAGTAACAGAAGTAGTTGAAAGAAAAATTACTCGAACGGTAGGAACATTAATAAAGGCAAAATTGTTTTCTCACATAAAAAGTGATGATAAAAATATAGATAAATATATAAAAGTAAGTAATGATGATACCAAAAATTTAGAAGATGGCACAAAAGTTTTAGTAGAAATTACAGAGTACGCAAAAGGATTATTTGGAGAGCATAAAGGAAAAATTATAAAGACCCTAGGCCACAAAGATGATCCTGGAATTGATATACTTTCTACAATATATAAATATGATATTCCGGTAGAATTTTCAAATGAGGTAGAAGAAGAATTAAATCAAATATCAGAAGAAGTAACAATAGAAGAAGGTTATGTGGATTGTACTGATGAATTAGTAGTTACTATAGACGGGGACGATTCTAAAGATTTAGATGATGCTGTATCTTTGGTAAAAACAAAAAGAGGGTACAGACTAAAAGTATTTATAGCTGATGTTAGTAGATATGTAAAAGAAGATAGTTATTTAGATAAGGAAGCTATTAATAGAGGTTGCAGTGTTTACTTAGTAGATAGAGTAGTACCGATGTTGCCAAGAAAGTTATCTAACAATATATGCTCTTTAAATCCAGATGTAAATAGATATACAATCTGTTGTGAAATACATTTTGATGAACAAGGTTTCGTAGATAGTTATAATATATACCCAGCAGTAATAAAATCTAAAGGTAGATTAACATATAAAAAAGTTAATATGCTGTATGATAATGACAAGGATATTGTAAAAGAATATAAACCTTATGCAACAATGCTTAATAAAATGCTAGAGTTATCTATGAAAATTAGAGAAAATAGAGAAAAACGAGGAGCAATAGATTTTGATAAATTAGAATCTAAAATTGTTGTAGATTCTAACGGTAACGTTCAAGATGTAATAGTTAGAGAAAGAGATAGAGCAGAAAAATTAATTGAAGACTTTATGCTGAGTGCCAATGAAGTTATTGCAGAACACTTCTATTGGCTATCACTACCATTTATCTATAGAATACATGAAGAGCCTAAAAAAGAGAAGTTAAGACAATTTTTCGATTTATCTGCAAGTTTTGGATATAGAGTTAGAGGTAATGCTCTTGAGATAGAACCTTACATGTTAGCTAATATGCTAGATAAATTTAAGGGGACTGCTGTTGAGAGTATGTTATCAACTGTTTTACTTCGAACAATGAATCAAGCAAGATATTCTAGTATTAATAGTGGGCACTTTGCCTTATCGGCTAAATATTATACACACTTTACCTCACCAATTAGAAGGTATCCAGATTTACTAGTTCATAGAATGATAAGAAGTTATTTATTTAATAACAATATATCTGAGGAAAACAAAGAGTATTTTGAAAATATACTGCCAGATTTAGCAGAGAAATCATCTTTTGCAGAGAAAAGAGCAGTAGATTGTGAACGTGAAGTAGATCAAATAAAAAAATGTGAATATATGCTTAAACATGAAAATGAAAAATTTAAGGGGATTATATCTTCTACGACTAGATTTGGAGTGTTTGTAGTATTACCAAATATGATAGAAGGATTATGTCATATAAAAAATATGATGGATGATTATTACGAATTTGATGAAAAAAATCTGTATCTAATAGGAAAACGTCATAAGAAAATATATAGAATAGGTGATGAAGTAGAAGTAAAAGTTTACAATGTAGATTTAGAAAATCAGGAGATAGACTTTAAAATTTTAGACCATAAAGGTATAATAAGAGATAAGCCCAAAGGAAAAAATAAATTAAAGAAATTAAAAAGTGTAAAAAGAAGGAAGAGATAGATATGTCAGAAGTAAAAGTAATAGCTAATAATAAAAAAGCTAATCATGATTATTTCATTGAAGATACTTATGAAGCCGGCTTAGTTTTGACTGGAACAGAAATAAAATCAATAAGAAGAGGAAGAATTAATCTAAAAGACTCTTATTGTCAAAATAGACGTGGTGAATTTTTTGTTTATAATATGCATATATCTCATTTTGAAGAAGGGAATAGATTTAACCACGAGCCACTAAGAGTTCGAAAATTATTGTTAAAAAAGAAACAAATAGCAATGTTAGAAAGTGAACAGAGTGGTACTGGTATTAGTATAATACCTTTAAAACTTTATATAAAAAATGGATATGCCAAATTACTAATAGGAGTAGCTAAAGGTAAGAAAAACTATGATAAACGCCACACATTAAAGCAAAAAGAAGCTAACAAAGAAATTAATAGAGTTTTAAAAGAAAAACAGAAATATTAGTAATGATATTAAATAAAAAAGTTAAATTCCAGCAAAATAGTTGGAATTTAACTTTTTATTTTTAGTTTCCTGTTGGAGCTTCATTAGAATTATTATTAGGTAAAGCTGGAGCGACAGGAGTGGCTGGTTGCCCAGCGTTATTATTGATATTATTTGATGGATTAGTTGGAACAACTGGACTAGCGGGTACATTATTAATATTTCTATTAGCTACGTTATTTTCAACGTTATTATTTTGATTAGTAGCATTTTGAACTATAGGTTGCTCTGGATTATTAACAACTAATTTGTTATCCGCGCCGAATACTATAGTTTCAGGATTTAAAAATATTCTTGAATATATATTATTTTCTACTAGTAAATTATCTAACTTAGCCTTGTCTTTAATATTAGAAATATCATTTATAATACTAGTTTTAATTTCTGCACTAGTATCACTTTCGTCTATTAACTTTTTATAGTCTTCAATCTTTTGATCTTTAAATGAACTAACAATTATTTTGGTTTGTATATTATTTAAAGTGAAATCAAAATTTTCTATTAATATATAAGGTTTATTCAAACTGTATAAATCTATAATAGATCCTGTTATAGATTTTTTATTTATATCTAATTCAATTATTTTTTCCTCATCTTTTTTTATACTTTCTATATAAAAGTCAGATAATTTTATATTATTATAGTTTGCCTCTAATAAAACATCTATTAAATCTTTACTAGATATATTTTTTATATTTATTACCAAGTACTTACTATCTTTTAATTCAGTTTTTATTTCTATATTTTTTTCTGATATTTCTTCTTTTATTTCATCTTTAATATTTTCTTTTTTTTCTTTTTTTATTGTAGCAGTATTTTTTGCATTTACATAATATTTTTCATTATAATAGTATAATGAAAATGCTATTGTAGCAGCAGATACTAATAAAACTATTATAGATATTTTGTTATATAATTTCATATTTTGCGTTTCTCCTAAAAAATAAAACCAAGAGAATCCTCTCTTGGTTTTTTGATGACGTCCCGAAAGGGATTCGAACCCCCGACCGACGGCTTAGAAGGCCGTTGCTCTATCCTGCTGAGCTATCGAGACATATTTATTAAGTACTAATTAACAGTACTTAAATAGTATAATACAAAAAATAGTGTATGTCAATATATTATTTTCAACTTTTTCAATTTTTTTGAAAATAATAAATAAAATCATTATTAAAAAACTTTATTTATTAGTGGTAATAATATTTGCAAACAAGTTTAATATATGATAACATTGTTTAGTTAATACAATTAAGGAGAAATAAAATGTCTGTAAAATTTAGAGAAGATGTGAGAAATATAGCTATTATAGCTCACGTTGACCATGGAAAAACAACACTTGTAGATGAATTATTAAAACAATCAGGAATATTTCGTTCTAATGAACACGTAGAAGAAAGAGCAATGGACTCTAACGATTTAGAAAGAGAACGTGGTATAACTATATTAGCGAAAAATACAGCTATAGACTATAATGGAAAAAGAATAAATATACTAGATACTCCAGGACACGCTGACTTCGGTGGAGAAGTTGAACGTATCATGAAGATGGTTGATGGTGTATTATTAGTAGTAGATGCTTATGAAGGGACAATGCCTCAAACACGTTTTGTTCTTAAAAAAGCTCTAGAACAACATCTAAAACCTATCGTTGTTGTAAATAAAATAGATAAAGATTCAGCAAGACCAGAAGAAGTAGTTGATGAAGTAATAGATTTATTTATAGAACTTGGAGCAGATGATGACCAATTAGAGTTCCCTGTAGTTTATGCTTCTGCAATAAACGGAACAGCTTCTCTTGATAGCAATCCTGCTAACCAAGATGAAAACATGAAGTGCTTATATGATACTATTTTAGAATATGTACCAGCACCTGTAGATAATAGTGATGAGCCATTACAATTCCAAACAGCGCTATTAGATTATAATGACTATGTAGGACGTATCGGTATAGGTAGAGTATTTAGAGGATCTATGTCTGTTGGGGATTCAGTTAGTTTAATAAAATTAGATGGAACTACAAAAAACTTCCGTGTAACAAAAATATTCGGATACTTCGGACTAAAACGTGAAGAAATTAAAGAAGCTAAAGCAGGAGATATAGTAGCAGTTAGTGGTATGGATGATATTAACGTAGGAGAAACAGTAACTCCTGTAGACGTTCAAGAAGCACTACCAGTTTTACACATAGATGAGCCTACTTTACAAATGACATTTGTAGTTAACAACTCTCCATTTGCAGGAAAAGAAGGGAAATTTGTAACAGCAAGTAAAATTGAAGATAGACTTATGCAACAACTTGAAACAGATGTATCTCTACGAGTAGAACAAGCAAGCAGTGATTCATGGGTAGTTAGTGGACGTGGTGAACTTCACTTATCTATACTTATAGAAAATATGCGTCGTGAAGGATACGAACTTCAAGTTTCAAAACCAGAAGTAATTATTAGAAATATTGACGGTGTTGATTGTGAACCTGTTGAAAGAGTTCAAATAGATACTCCAGATGATTCAGTAGGAGCAGTTATTGAGTCTATCGGTCAACGTAAAGGAACTATGCTTGATATGCAAGCAGACGGAAATGGTCAAACACGTTTAATATTCAATGTTCCTGCAAGAGGACTTATTGGATATAGAACAGAATTTATGTCTATGACTAAAGGTTACGGTATATTAAATCACACATTCGATTCTTATCAACCTATGGAAAAAGGTAAAGTAGGTGGTCGCCGTAATGGAGTTTTAGTAGCACAAGAAAATGGACAAGCTACAGCATACTCAATATCAAGTTTAGAAGACAGAGGTATTGTATTTATCGAGCCAGGAACAGAAGTTTATGGAGGAATGATAGTAGGAGAAAATAATAGAGAAAATGATCTTACTGTTAACATAACAAAAGCCAAAGCTCAAACAAACGTACGTTCATCAACTAAAGATCAAACAGTAACACTTAAAAAAGCTAAAATAATGACTTTAGAAGAAAGTTTAGAATACTTAGACGATGATGAGTATCTAGAGGTAACTCCAGAATCTATAAGATTACGTAAAAAAGAATTAGATAAATCTGCACGTGAAAGATTAGCACGTAAAGCTAAATATTCAGAAGAATAAAATTTAATTAAAGAAAAATTAGTGTATATTAAATTTAATATTAATATACACTTTTAATTATATATTGAAAATTTGAATTAGTATTATTTTGTCAAGAAAAGTCAAAAATATAGCAAAAAATGTACATATATGTTATAATTTCACTATTATAATAAAAAAGGAGATTTTATATGGTACCACCAATAGGATTTTATGGTATGTCTAGTACATACTTATTATATTTTGCATTAATAATGATAATTCCTTTATGGGCACAATGGAAAGTAAAAAGTGCATACGGAAGATACAAAAAAGTAAGAACTTTATCAGGTATGACAGGAAAAGAAGTAGCAGAAGCTATATTAAAAGCAAATGGTATAACAGATGTGAGAGTAGTTAGAGGAGAAGTAGAATTATCAGATCACTACAATCCAAAAGAAAATCTAGTAGTTTTATCGCCGATAGTTTATTCTCAACCTACAGTGGCATCAGTAGCGATAGCTGCTCACGAGATTGGTCATGTTATTCAAGATAAAGTAGCTGATTATAAACCAATGCGTTGGCGTCATTCACTAGTTCCACTTGCTAATCTTGGAGGTAATCTATCAATGATATTAATTATGATAGGTTTAGGATTAACTGGATTTATGAAAGCAGCACCTTCTTTAGGTTTATACATAGCTTGGGCTGGAGTAGGACTTATGTTATTTGCAGTTTTATTCCAAGTAGTTACACTACCAGTAGAGTTTGATGCTTCAAAAAGAGCTTTAGAACAAGTTACAGAATTAGGAATAGTTAACGATCAAGAAAGAAGACATTGCAAAAAAGTTTTAGGAGCTGCTGCATTAACTTATGTAGCTGCAGCTTTAGTAGCATTAATGGAATTAATAAGATTTGTATTAATTTTATTAAGTAGTAACAATAGAGATTAATTTAAATACACATAAAATAGGCTTATATTTAAATCTATTTTATGTGTATTTTATTTTTAATTTATAAGTGTTATAATGAAATAAATATTATTTAATTTGAGGTAAGATATGAACGATATAAAAATAGTTAGACTTGTTATGGATATGGTTGATGAAAATTGTTACATCATTTATAAAGGAGATAGAGGAATAATAGTTGATCCGGGCGCTGGTTTTAATAAGATAAAAAAAGAATTGGATAGACTTGTTGTAAAACCTGAGGCAATAGTTTTAACTCATGCACATTTTGATCACATAGTTTCTGTTGATGAATGTAGAAAGTATTATAACATTCCTGTTTACATATCACCAAAAGAGCAAGAGTGGCTTACTAATCCAGAACTTAATTTAGGTAGTGCTTTTGGTTTAAGAACACCGGTGATTACAGATAAGGCAGAATTTGAATTTGAAAATTATAAAGAATATACTTTGGCAGATATGACTTTTAAAGTTTTACCAACTCCTGGTCATTCTCCTGGAGGACTTTCTTTTGATTTTGGTGATTTTATAGTTGTAGGGGATGCTTTATTTAAGAGTGGATTTGGTAGATATGATTTACCAGGCTCAGATTATAACGCTTTAAAAAATTCTTTACACAATGTCCTATTTAAGTTAGATGATAATAAAATAGTTTATCCGGGGCATGGTTATGATACTACAATAAAAAGAGAACGTGATTTAAACTTAATATAAATATTTATATAGGGGGATAAATTATGAAGTATAATTTACCTAATAAATTTAAAAACTATAATTTTTTAGTTATTAATTGCTATAGTTTAATTTTTATATTTATATTTATTATATCTATGTACTTTGACTTTATAGTCTATATTAAGATAGCTATAATATTAGCTTTTTCTATTATATTTATAATTTCTTTACTTTATTTATTAGCATTTAATATATTTCAAAAAAATAGTTATACAATATTTGACGAAGATGTTTTGAAATATAATGTAAACAATACTTTTTTACTTAGTTTTAAAGAAGTCATTATTCCTACAAAAAATATTACAAATTATTCTATAAAACAAGGTATTTTGCTTAGAAAATTTAGTCTTTACAAATTTAATATTTCGAGTGGCTCTACAAATATAAATATCCATATTTTAGAAAGTGATGTTAATGATATAGAAAATATTTTACTAGATTATATATCTATTAATATCGAGAAAGTAGGTGAAGAATATGGACAATAAAAAAAGACTTCATCCATTTTTTATAATATCAAGACTTGCATCTAATTATAAAACTTATTTAGCGTTTATTTTTGTTTTTAATACAGATATAGGTTATTGGAAATATTTAATTTTGGCTTTTTTAATTTTGTTAAGTTTAGTTACTTCTATTGCTACATATTTAAAAACTAATTATGAATTTAGTAGCGGTATTTTTATTTATGATTCGGGAGTAAGTTTGAAAACTAAAAAGCAAGTACCTTATCAAAATATTCAAAATGTAGATACTTCAGCTAATATGGTGTACCAAATGTTAGGTTTAGTTTCTTTGGATATTAATATTTTGGGAGAAACTATAAAACTTTCACCGATAAGTAAAAAAGAGGCTAATTTTATAATTTCTGAAATAAATAGTAAAACAGATACTGAATTTGAGATAGTTGAAGCAAGTAATAATCAGTTAGTAAGTCTTAATTTCAAAGAACTTTCTTTATTATCGTTATTAAAATCAGAATTAATAATAACATTTTTTATAATTACAGCATTTTTAGACGATATAGCAGATTTTTTAAAATTTATTTTTGGTGATAAGTTATCAAAGCACTTTAAGAATTTTGTGGATTTTGAAGTTGTGAATTTCAAAAGTGGATTGATTTTAGTTTTATTAACGATTTTATTAGTTTTTGTTGTTTCTTATGTACGAATGTTAATTAAGTTTTATAACTTTTCATTGGTAAGCAAGGATAATGAATTAATATGCAAATATGGTCTATTTAACAAAGTTTCTTTAGTCATAAAAAAAGAAAGGATACAAAAAGTTGTAATTTCTCAAAATTTTAGATATAAACTTTTAAATATGAAAGAGCTTGAAATTACTACTTTAACAGATAATGTAGTAGATTTATCAACAAAAAGTACGGTTAATTTAATACCTATAGCCAACGATAGTTTTGTTGAAAAATTTGCAAAAGAAGTTTTAAATATTGACACTGACTATTATACAAATGAGAATTATGAGTTATTATCAAAAGATGCCAAAAATATTATAGCTAGGTGGAGTATTTTTTACATTTTTGCTTTAGGAGCATTGATTAGCACACTTATATATTTTATTCCTGCGTTTAATGAAAATCTTTATTTATCAATTACCTTAGGATTATCATTATTTACTGTATTTAGCTTATATGAATATATTTCATATAAATTTAGGGTTAATTTTGAAGGTACGCTACTTAGTGATAATATGATAGTAAGGAAAGATACAGTTTTTCTAAATAAAAGAGTTAGTTATTTAAAACCTGTTAAAGTAGGTAATATATCTCGTTCTACCCATATTTTATTACGAAATAAAAATTTATATAGTATGCATATAAACACTATAGGACATAGTGGTGATATAACTATAGATTATCTTACTAAAGATTATACAGAAAAAGTTTATAACTATTTAGTTAATCGTGAGGTGGCTAATGAGTAAAATATTTTTAGAACAAAAGCTAAAATTAAATAAAAATGTAGAAAAATTAATAAAATATAAAGTATTAATAGAAAGTATAATTTTTTTAATTTTACAAGTAGGTTTGTTTATATCTCTTACTATTATTAATACTAATTACAAATTTTTACTTAACATTATTTGGGGAGTTGTGTTAGTTATTGGTTATATAGCATTTTATTTTTGGAAGACTAAACTTTACGTAGCTAATTATTCATATTCTATAAATGATGAAGAAATAATAATACAAGAGGGATATTTATCTAAAGAAAAAACTTATATTCCATATAACATAATTCAAAATGTTGATATTAATAATGGTCCTATAATACGAAAATTCGGTTATTCACACATAACAATCAAGGTAATATCGAATGAATACCATTTAAAATACATAAAAAATGAAATTTCAGAAGATATAAAAAATGCTATATTAGACAATAAGAATAAATATAAATTTAAGTTTTAGATATATAAAATTTAGTGGGAAAGCTGTTAAAAAAAGTGGCTCTAAGTCAAATACGGGGCATGGAGAGAAAATGAGATAAATAACTAAGCGGCAAATTGCTGCTTAGTTATTTTTTTATCAACCAAATCTCCAATAAATTTACGATCAGAGACAAATAATCTAAA
>JACBYF010000069.1 GCA_013415235.1 Gemelliphila palaticanis | reverse complement strand
GAGCTATTCCGCTTACGTACAGGATGCGCTGTATCTGACCGATAAGTGGATCGCCGTCGCCGGGATGCGCTATCAGTACTACACCGAATATGCCGGGAAGGGCCGCCCGTTCAACGTCAACACCGACAGCACGGATCAGCAGTGGGTGCCGAAATTCGGCATGGTCTATAAGCTGACCCCTTCTGTGTCACTGTTTGGCAACGTATCGCGCGCCTTTATGCCGCAATACTCTATTGCCAGCTACATTGGCGATCTGCCGCCGGAAACCTCTACCGCCTATGAAGTAGGGGCGAAATTCGATCTCTTTGACGGCATCACCGCCAATATCGCCCTGTTCAATATTGATAAGCGCAACGTGCTGTACAACGAAATCGTGGATGGCGAAACCGTGGCGAAAACCGCAGGGCGCGTACGCTCACAGGGGGTGGAAGTGGATGTCGCAGGCTCGCTGACGCCCAATAC
>JACBYF010000068.1 GCA_013415235.1 Gemelliphila palaticanis | reverse complement strand
AAAAAGAGTAGCGGACATGAAAAAGGAATTTACCCTTCGGACTGCACTGCCAGGAGATGGCCTAGCTATTTTCCATGTCACTCGGCAGTCAATAACCGAGCTGTCGAACGGACTCTATACCCCAGAGCAACTCAATGGCTGGATGGGCGAAAGAACCCCAGAGTTTTATGAGCAACTGATAAAGCAAGGGCAAATGGTCGTGGCGCTGCATCTGGGAAGGATCGTTGGATTTGTGGATTCAGAGCCAGGAGAAGTGACACGGCTTTTTCTTCTTCTCGAGGCCTCCAGTAAGGGGCTCGGTGCTCATTTGCTCAAGACAGGTATTGATAATGCGCGTGGGCCTGGCATCCGCGTCATAAAGGTAGAGTCGACTTTGAATGCTGAAGGCTTCTATAAAAAACATGGCTTTGTGACACAAAAGCACGGTTTTTTCAGCCATGGTGTGGGTGGGCAACCCATAGAAA
>JACBYF010000067.1 GCA_013415235.1 Gemelliphila palaticanis | reverse complement strand
CTTATGAGACGTTCAAACATGTGGAATGATCCTGTCAGTTCGCATCAGTGACTGTGCTCGGCACTAGCCTTGCCGAGCTCGGACTTGAGCGTGAAGCTGCCACTGGCTGCCACTTGGGCGCCGGATTGGAGGCCTTCGGTTATTTCCACATAGCCACCTGCACGGCGACCAAGCGTTACCGTGCGAGTGTCAAATCCCTCAGTGGTCCTGACGAATACCGCAGGCTTTTCCTCAACGGTCTGCACTGCGGATTCTGGAACGGCTACGGCCACCCGATCAGTCTGTGAAGTGACCGCGATGCTTACGAAAAGGCCTGGTCGCCAGGCTCCATTTGGATTGGTCAGCGTGACGCGAACGGTCGCTGCACGGTTCTGCTCACCCAGGAGGCTGCCTACATAACCAACCTTGCCGTCCACCTCAGCCTTCATGTCAGGCGAAGAAACCTTTACCGCACGGCCTGTCAC
>JACBYF010000066.1 GCA_013415235.1 Gemelliphila palaticanis | reverse complement strand
CCACCCAGGCGCCGCTGTCGTTCGCCCATTCCAGCAGGGCCAGGCGGCGCGTGACGGACATGGTCACGCCCAGCGGCGACTGGTGCGCCGGCGTCACATACGCGAGGCAGGCGTCGGTGTGCGCGGCCAGGGCGGCGCAATCGATGCCCTCGGCGTCGACGGCAATATCCACCGGCACCGCGCCGGCCAGGGCGAACAGGGCGCGCGCGGCCGGGTATCCCGGTTCTTCCAGGCAAACCTTGTCGCCATCGTGCACGATGCCGCGCGCCAGCAAGTCGATCGCGTGGCGGATGCCGGTGGTGACAACGATGTCTTGCGGGTCGCAGCGGATGCCGCGGTACTTGGCGAGGAAGTCGGCGATCTGCTGGCGCAACTGGGGCAGGCCGGCCGGATCGGCGCTGCACAGCTGCTCCGATGTGGCGGCCGCCAGCGCCCGCGTGGCGCACTTGGACCAGGCAGGCATGGGA
>JACBYF010000065.1 GCA_013415235.1 Gemelliphila palaticanis | reverse complement strand
CGATTAGCCCACGTATACGGCGGGCCGCTGGCGGGCTATCGTTGGCGATATAGCGAATGATGGTGGCGAGGTTGACGCGTGCTGATGCACGCCAGACGACCGGCAGCATTACGCCTGCGGCCTATTGCTTTTTTCAGCCTCGGCAATGATCGCATCCATTTCCGCCATCACCTGGTCATGGGGGATGCTGGGACGCGGATCATTGAGCGAGGCTTGCACTTGGGCGCGGAACCAGCGGTCATAGCTGGTCGCTTGCTCTTCGGTTTCGAATTCCGAGACGATGGGGGAAAGGACTGCGTTCATGGGAGCAAGGTTACACCAATTTTGGCTGAGGCAAAGCAGTGGTTAACTTACTGATACGACGACGCCATTATCTGCCTGCGACACGCCCAATGAAATTTGGCGTTCTCTGGACAGCATTTCTACCCCTACTGGTGGCAGATCGAACAAGGCGCGATCATCGGTAC
>JACBYF010000064.1 GCA_013415235.1 Gemelliphila palaticanis | reverse complement strand
ATACGCGCGTCAACTGGCCAGTTCCCCTGCGGTCATTAATGCCCGCGACCGCCAGCATCTTGACGATGTGGGTCTGACGACCTGCGACATCAATCTGATAGACCAGATTATTGGTTTTGTGGGTTTTCAGGCGCGCGTCGTGGCGGTATTCCAGGCTTATCATGGACACCCCGTCCGCTGGGAGCCGGGCCTGGATATACAGCAATTCGCCGGTGCGCAGCTTTTCCAGGAAAAGGACGCGCAATGGCACCCGGCGCAGGAAGGCGTGGAAATACGTTACGCCAGCGCCGAACAGCTGGAGTGCCTGTCTCACCATCAGCCGGTTGCAGAACTGCTGACGCTCGCGCCAGTCCTGGTTCACGAACCCGCCCTGCTTTCTTTACTTGGCACACTGCTCACCAGCGCCCTGCGTACGGATGCGCCACCGGCGTCGCTCCCGCTCGCCACGCTGCTCACGTCACGCATCAA
>JACBYF010000063.1 GCA_013415235.1 Gemelliphila palaticanis | reverse complement strand
CGCCTATACTGTGCGCTACTTCTTGGAGGAGACATCATGCAATTTCAGCCTTGGGATAACCCGATGGGTACCGATGGTTTCGAGTTCGTCGAGTATGCAGCACCAGACCCAAAAGCATTGGGCAAGCTGTTCGAGAACATGGGCTTCACGGCCATCGCGCGCCACCGCCACAAGGATGTGACCCTGTATCGCCAGGGCGACATCAATTTCATCATCAATGCCGAACAAGATTCGTTCGCGCAGCGTTTTGCCCGCCATCACGGCCCGTCCGTGTGCGCCATTGCCATCCGCGTCGACGACGCGGCCTTTGTGTACCGCCGCGCGCTGGAGCTGGGCGCCTGGGGTTTCGACAATAAAACGGGTCCGATGGAGCTCAATATCCCCGCCATCAAGGGCGTGGGCGATTCCTTGCTGTACTTCGTCGACCGCTGGCGCGGCAAGGGCGCCGACAAGGAAGGCGCCGCTGCAC
>JACBYF010000062.1 GCA_013415235.1 Gemelliphila palaticanis | reverse complement strand
ATCAAATACTCGGGCAGGATGCCCGGAATAAGTGGGAGCAAAGATGGCCAAAACGATACTTGCAGTGGACGATTCCAGCTCATTGCGCCAGATGGTGGCGTTCAGCCTGAAAGCCGCCGGTTACCAGGTGGTGGAGGCCGTCGACGGCCAGGATGGGCTGGAAAAAGCCAAGCTGCAAACCGTGGACCTGGTATTGACGGACCAGAACATGACGCGCATGGATGGCCTGGAGCTGATCAAGCTGCTGCGCGAACTGCCGACCTACCAAAAGGTGCCGATTCTGGTGCTGACGACGGAGTCGTCGGACGAAATGAAGTCGAAAGGACGTGCCGCCGGCGCCAATGGCTGGCTGGTCAAGCCCTTCGATCCGCAACGCCTGATTGAAGTGGTCAAGAAGGTGATCGGCTGATGCCAGCCGCGCAGCGCAACGATGCAAATGACGGAGTCACCCTATGACCATCGATATTAGCC
>JACBYF010000061.1 GCA_013415235.1 Gemelliphila palaticanis | reverse complement strand
GTGCCGTAACCGAGACCGCCATTGGCGGCAGGTTGCGACAGCAAGTCGCCGCATGCGGCGCCGAACGGGCGCGTGAGCACATAGGCGATCCAGAAGCAGGCCACGGTATTGAGCTTGAACAGGTAGTGTGCGGCGGCCGTGGCGGCGATCAGGGCGCCGAACAGCAGGGCGGCAAAGGCGTAGCCCAGCTGCATGCCCTCGGCCACCCAGTCGCCGGCCGCCGTTCCCAGGGCAAACGTGAACAGGATCGCGCTCCAGTAAAACCATTCGCGGCGGGGCGTCACGATGCTGTCGATGGACAGGGTGCGCTCGCGCCGGTACCAAGCGATAAAGGTGAGGGCCAGCGCGGCGCTGAAGGCGCCCGTGGAGACGGCCAGCTGCACGCCCAGCTGGTCGCTCAGGTTATCGGTGAGCAGGGTGCCGAAGACGCTGATGCAGACGACCACCAGCCAGTACAGCACGGGAATATAGCT
>JACBYF010000060.1 GCA_013415235.1 Gemelliphila palaticanis | reverse complement strand
ACCTGATCCTGTCCGGCGGCAAGACCTATGATGGCAACACTGCGGTAGCGGGCGGCTCACTGACGGCCACGGGCGTGGCCGGACAGACCTTCAGCGTCGGCGGCGCCGGTGATGCGTCGAACCTGGCCAGCAAGAATGTGCAAACCGGCACGGCGCTGGGCAGCACCACCGGCCTCGTGCTGGGCAGCAGCGGCAATGGCGGTTTGTCCGGCAACTACAATGTGCTGGGCACGGCCGGCAGCAGCTATACGGTGACGGCCAAGGGCATCACCTTGAGCGGCATCGGCGCCGTGGACAAAACCTATGACGCGACGACCACGGCCACCCTGAATACGGCAAACGTGGGGTACTCGGGCATGGTCGCGGGGGACAATCTCAGCCTGGGCGGCCAGGGTGTCGGCCAGTTTGCCAGCAAGGATGCGGGCGCGAACAAGACGGTCAGCGTCTCCGGTTTCAGCCTGAGCGGAGTCGATG
>JACBYF010000005.1 GCA_013415235.1 Gemelliphila palaticanis | reverse complement strand
AATACCAGTCTTTTCCGTCATCATACCACCAATTTGCTAAAGAGCCATTTTTGTAGTACAACCCATTTCCCGCATAATTTGCTTCTGCTATATTTTCATCTATAACTTCATTTACTATTGCTGGGGCGCTCATTACTGATAGCATAAGTAATAATTTACTTAATTTATTTTTTCTCATAATTTTTTCTATTTCTCCTAATTCTACAAAATTTTCCTAGCATATATTATTATAATACATATGCACTAATACATTAATAATTATAATATTTCTTTTATATTACATTTTCTTTACAAAAATAAACCGATAATTTATCGGCTTAATTTTTATTATAAATATTCTATTGATTTATTTTTAAAATAATATTTTTTCCAACTAAAACCTTTTAATACACCTACTAAGGTACCCATTCCATAAGATATATGTACTAGAAAAATCAATATAGGTAACAATAAATTTGTTATAGAAAATTTATTATTTAATATAGCTATTACAGAAATTCCAATAATCAAAAAGAAATATATACCAAATAATAGCTTTATGGGTAATGCTGAAATAAAGGTAAATAATAAACCTCCTATTATAGATAATAAAAATAAAAATGGCACAAAATGAAAAATAGAAAAACACTTAGGATATATATGCGATACTTTTCCTATCCAATAGCCATTACTATATTTTTGTTTTAACATGCCTTTTAAGTTAGGTCTAGTATATTGATAGGATAAAATATCATTGTTGTAGCATATTTTATAACCACTAGATCTTATCCTATAATGTATTTCATTATCTTCTACTCTTCCTACTAGTTCATCTAAAAGCCCTACTTTTTCAAATACCTCTCTTTTATACATTCCTTGAAAAACAGAATTAACATATTTTACTTTGCTTTCTTTTCTATAATTAGCTATACCACTACCAAAAATATTTTCTTCTACTAAAAGCAACGTTTTCGAAAAATTGTCTTTACTTTCTATAATGCTAGGTCTTGGACCTCCACAAACATATTCTCCATTTTCTATAGTCTTTACATTTTCTTCTATAAAATTTGACATAATATGAGAATGACAATCTACTTTTAAGAAGCAATCTCCATTAGCGTTTTTAATTCCTATATTCATTCCAGCAGATAAAATTCTTTTAGGATTTCTAAGCAACTGTATTCCATAAAAGTCTTTGTTATCTTCTTTAAATTTTTCTAAAATAGAATAACTATTATCTGTAGACATTCCATCAATAAAAACTAATTCTATATTTTTTTTATCATACGTTTGATTTTTTAAATCGTCTATTACTCTAGGTAAATATTTCTCTTCATTTAGTAAACCTATTATTACCGATACTAACATACTTTCTCCTAAAAGATTAATTATATATAATTATTATAACACATATACTCTTTATATGTTATAATAACTTATACGGAGGAGAAAATGAAAAATTTAAAATTGAATGCAATTTTCTTTTTATTAGTGAGAATATTAAATATAGCATTCCCACTTATAACAGGACCATATATTGCCCGAACTTTATCAAAAGAAAATATAGGAAATTATGACACCGTAAATACCATTACGCAATTCTTTATACCTCTAGCGACTTTTGGTATATATACTTATGGATTAAGGGCTATTAGTAAAGTTAAAAATGATAAAAATAACATAAATAAACTTTTCTCAGAACTTTTTTATATATCAATTATATCAACTTTTATAACAACTACTATATATGTTATTTATGTAGAAAGCATAGATACTAATAATATAAGATATTATTTATATTATATACTTGGATTGCAAATCATATCACAATTTTTTGCTATAGAATGGGTTAATGAAGCTTTTGAAAATTATAGTTTTATTTTATATAAAACTATCTTTATTAGAATTCTAATGCTGACATTACTATTTACCATGGTAAAAGAAGCAAATGATATAATTAACTATGCTTTAGTAATGAGTGGTATAGAGATACTAAATATCCTATTAAGTTTTATATGGATAAAAAGAAGTGTAAAGTTAGTAAGCATAGGAGTTAAAAATTTAATAAAAACATTTAAAAATTTAATCCCCTTATTCCTATTAGCAAATATTAATATGTTATTTACATATCTAGATAAATTATTTTTAACAAAAGCCCCTTCATCAAATTATGTTGCCGACTATGTTATGGCTAGCAATATAGTAATGATGATATTAGGAGTTATATCAGGAGCAATAAGTGTTAATGTTCCTAGACTTAGTTACTATATAGGGCAAAATAAATACAATGAGTATAAAAACCTAGTTTATAAAGGCAGTATGGCATTCTCTTTCTTTGTTGCTCCAATAAGTATTGGACTCATCATATTAGGACCATCAGCTACAATAATATATGGTAGTGAAAAGTTTGCTACAGCAGGTATAGCGACATCAATTTTTGCAGCTAGAGCAATAATTTATATATTGGAAATAATATTAGGTACACACATACTATTTGTAACAGGGCATGAAAAAATAATAACACTTTTTGTTTTTATAGGTGGCTTTATAAACCTTATACTCAATACTATACTCTATAATTTAAATTTATATAATCCTGAATACTACGTTGGAACTACTATGTTAGCCGAATTTATTATTGTAATATTTTATATAAATATAATAAAAAGAAAAAATATAATTTCACTAAAAATTATATTTTCTAACTTATTTAAATACCTAATAATATCATCTTCTTTTTTCTTAATATTCTATATTGTGAGTATTTTCTATCCTAATGATAAATTTATGAATTTAAATTTAATCATGAATACATTAATAACGATTATTTCGTCTGCTGTACTATATATTATTATAAACTTTATTATAAAAGATGAAATATTACTGGAGATATTTAAATCCGTAAAAAATACTATAAAAAGATTGGTTGGATAAATTATTATGACAAAATTTTTAAGTGATAAAGAAATAAAAAATATTCAGTTAGATATATTAAGAGATATAGATACATTTTGTAAAAAAAATAATATAAAATACTTCATAAACTATGGCACTCTATTAGGCGCCGTTAGACATAAGGGGTTTATTCCGTGGGATGATGATATAGATTTAACAATGGAAGTAAATGATTATAATAAATTTATTGATTTGTATAGTAAAGAAGGAAATAAGTATAGGATACTTTCGTTAAAAACAGATAAAAAATATTTTAATAATTTTATAAAAATTCACGATCCGAATACTCGTGTAATAGATTCTCTTAGTTACAAAACCTATGATTCAGGTATTTTTATAGATATTTTTCCTTTAAATTATTTTGATAATAAAAAAATAATTAATAGTAGCTACTTTTGGGAAAGTTTAAAACTAATTTCTTTCACAAATAAAGAAAATATTATTCACAAGGATAGTATTATAAAGGATTATATTAGATTAAGTCTATGGTACTTACTAAAACCAGTATCCCCTAGACTATTTGCCCATATTATAGAAAGAAAAATTAGAAAATACAGTTCAAATAAACCCACATTTTCTGCTTTTATAATGTCTAAAGAAAAAGATAAGGAAATATTCCCTTTAGATATTTCAAAAGAGCTTACTAATTTAGAATTTGAAGGTTTAATGTTACCTGCCCCTAAAGATTATGATTTTATACTAAAGGGACTATATGGCGATTATATGGAACTACCACCAATAGAAAAGAGAACTAATCCCCATAAAATAAAAGTTCACTATATAGAAAGATAAAATAATAAGCTGTATACAATTTATAAATTGTATACAGCTTATTATTTTTATTTAGATACAATTTTTGTAACAAAACCTAATAATAACCAAAAAACTATTGTAATAGCATCATTATCAAATAATACTATAGAATCAAAAAACATATTACTTAAATAAAAAATAATTAATGATATAGACATATAGAAGTAAGTGTCTACATATCTTTTTTGATTCAAATATTTTAAAATTTTAATTATTAATATTATTAAAAAGATCATAAAGGATGATAATCCTATCAATCCAGTAGAAACATACAAATATAAATAACTATTATGTGGTTCATATATATCCCCATTTTTGTATCTTTCTGGCATACTATCTTTCACATATTGAACTATGAATAAATCTGGGGCATGTTCCTGTATGTATTTTGAGTAATTATTAGGAGATAAACCTATGAAACCAATTTCCTTATAAATTTTAAAATAGTCAAGCCAAATATCTAGTCTATTGTTAGATGGATTTTCAAAATTAGCATCTTCTCTCTCAAGTATATGTTCATACGACTTATCTTTTAGTTCTTCTTTTTTTATCATCGGAAACTTTTGAATTATATCATGATAATTATTTTGATTGCTTTTTAATATATAAATATTAGGAACATAAGATAATGCTTTTTTATATAAGCTAAATCCCCCATATATTAATAAACAAGAAGTAATAAATGCTAATATTGAAACACCGATTTTCTTGAAATGTCTATAATTTATATTTTTACAAAAAACATAATATCCTATTAATATTGAAAATGTAAAAATTAAAGATATCATTGAGCTTCTTGTTCCACTTAATAAAATGTGGGTTATAAATAATACGTTATAAAATAGTAAATAATTTTTTTTATTTACCAAGTATATAAATATTCCTATTACTAATAATACGCTAGATGTCATAGCTGAATTATACATAGCCATAAAAATACCAAAAAGCCTATTTTCTAAGAATCCTTGTCTGATATAACCATCTATATAATGTGGATTCACCTTACTATAATAACCTACATTAAATAAAAAAGAGGGTATTGATAATATACATCCAACAGACCATATAAATGCTACATGATTATATAAATACAATAGCTGCTTCTTGAACAATTCTTTATCTAATCTCAATGTATAACTATAAAATATAGACACAATTATAAAATACCATAATATATCAAATAAATTATGCTTTATACCGTATTTAACAGTATATAAAGATGATACTATAGAAACAAAAAAGATACTATAAAAAATGTAAGCATATTTCAATTTAAAAATAAATCTATAAAAAATAATATCTATTAAAACTAATAATATTCCTATTCCTGCAAAATATTTTTGAAAACTGTATAAAGGTGTACCTACTATAAAAGTTACTATAGGGGACATTAAAAATAATATATGACAAATGATAGTCAAATATATATATACTTTAACTACATAATTGTAACTATCTATTTTTTCTTTCATAAAATTCATATGAAAATTCCTTTCAAATATAAAAATATAAAGTTAAAACTTTAATTCATCCATTATACTTTCTGAAAAATAATTATCAGAAATAGTATACTCTGCAACTTCAAAAATTACTATATCTGGTTGAAAAATTTCATAATAGTAATCTATATTAAAAACATTCTGATAGTTATGGACTGCTATATAATCACTAAATCTACTCTTTAAAAACTTCTCTCTCCCATTTAAATAACTTCCTTGAAAAACCAAAGCTTTAGGTAAAATCTTCGCATTATAATTATTATTTTTTGTATAGCTAAATATTGGATATCTACTATTAATTTTTATATCTGCATAATTATTACTTATATCTTCGTAATTATCTTCATTTTTCAACGTAAATAGTGGTGAATAATCTTTAATTTTAAATTTAGAAACTTTTAAAAAATTCTGAGGAACTGTTGATATATCAAAGTCGCTAAATTCCATTTCCTTAACGTTTGTAAAATCTTTGTTTATATTTTTCAATAAATTGTTTACACCATAAAAAGCACCTAAATCATTCCAATGACCTGCATCATATTGCTTATCATATACAAACTCATACTTGCTTTTTTCTTTTAAGAGTTCTGTATTATCTACATAGTTTATACCTTTTTTCTCTAATTCTAATTCTAATTTTTCTATCCATTTTCTATTATAATTAACCCCTTTAGGTAAATAATTAGTATAAACTGAAGTTTTTTCTGGATTTATTACCATGTAGAATTTTGACCCTTTTGACTCTACATAACTCTTTATTTTATATACAGATTCTGCAAACTTCTTATGATAATCACTATATTCTATATTATTTCCCATACCAAAAAAAACATATTTATCAGTTCCGTACTCATATATAGGATGTACCAGTTCATTAAATAATGCATCATTTAGAGAAGCATAGCCATTAACTAATAACTCTCTTCCACCATATCTATCATCAAAATATTTATTTATATCATTCAAATAACTTGAACTTATTGAAAATTCGGGTAAATCTTTCAACTTTCTATTATCTATTTCAGATATTATATCTGATTTAGTATTTATAAATATTAAAGGTAGCAATAGAAATATTGAGAACACAATCATTAAAATTATCTTTATTTTTTTCATAACTACCTCCTAAAATTGAAAATATAAAAATGGACTATAACTAGAATTAATCATAAACATAACAGATAAAATAAATAAAATTAAATAAACTACGAATTTTATTATTAGTCCAACATTATTTTCTTTTGTGAATATTAATAATTTCTGAACTATATTTAATTTACCTATTAAAGCTCCTATTAATGCTATTAGTGTTAATAATATTATTTTAGTAGTGAAAAAATATTCATAACTAAAATAAGGTGTCCCACTAACAAGTCCAAGAATAGATAAATAGTAAACTTTTACTTGCCAAAGTTCTGGTAACATAAACACTACCCATGTCAACATTACAAATAGATTGACAATAAACCACTTTAAAAATTTTGGTATATTTTTATACCAAGAAAAATTACTAGAATATTTTTCTAATATTATAAATATAGCATGCATTGTTCCCCATAAAACATAATTTATTGTTGAACCATGCCATATACCTGTTATAAAAAATACAATAAATAAATTTAAATATATATTTTTTCTATTACCTCCTAAAGGAATATAAATATAATTTCTAAACCATGTTCCCAAAGATATATGCCATCTTCTCCAAAATTCACTTAACATAGTTGATGTATAAGGATAATTGAAATTTTCTTTGAAATCAAAACCAAAAATTCTACTTATTCCTATCGCTATATCAGAGTATCCCGAAAAATCATAGTATATTTGAATAAAATATAAAAGCATCCCCAGTATTGCAGTATAACTATCGATACCTGTAGAAAAAGCATTCTCATTAATTTTTAGAACCGTACCTCCTAAAGTATCTGCTATTATACATTTTTTTACAAAACCTATCATTATTCTTTCTACTCCACTAAAAGATAGATTTAAAGAAGTTTTTCTATTGTATAATTGAACATTAAAATCCTTCCATAAAACTATAGGACCAGAAACTACTTTTGGAAAAAATAAAAAGAAAAGCAATGTGTTTAAATAATTTCCTGATGGAGCATCTTTTCTATATATATCTACTAAATAAGAAACAGATTCAAATGCAATAAAAGAAACCCCTAGTGGAACAACTATACTACTAAATGTTATATTGACAAAATCTAGTGTTTCAACAAATTTATATATATAAAGAGAGTACTTATAATAAGATAGTATCAATATAATAAACGAAAGAAATAATATTAATTTCCCCAGTGATTTTCTTTTTTCTATTATCTTTCCCATTAAATATATTATATTTATAAAAATAAACAAGTATAAATACATAGTAATACCTGAATACATATAAAAAATGGAACTTATTAGTACCAAATATGTCTTAACTAATAACTCTTTTTTAGTTAAACTAAAAATGTAATATAGTAAGATTGATAATGGTAAAAATAAAAATATAAAACTAGTTGTAGTAAAAGGCATTATAAATCAATCCTTTCTTCATCTATTAAATGTTCAAATTTTATAACTTGTTTATCTAAAGCAAAATTTTTAATAAAATTAAACATCTCTTCTTTATTAACAATTTTTTCCCCTTCTACAAGGTCAATAATACTACTAGCTGCTTCACTAACATTATAAATTATATCTCCAAATCTGCTATTATATGATAATTCATAAGCACCTCCAACATCAGTAGAAACAAAAGGTACACCTAAAGACATAGCTTCAACATAAACTCCTGGAAATCCCTCTTGTTTAGACATAGATATTAAACACTTCATTCGTTTTATATATTTATATGGATTAGATTTATATCCTAAAAAACTTACATATTCATTCAATCTTAATTTTCTAGTCTCTTCTTCCAAATGACTTTGTAAATCACCACTACCTATATAATATAAATGATATTTATAACCTCTATCATGTAATTCTTTTAAAACTCTAAGAACATCAGTAGAGCCTTTTTTTTCTTCTATTCTACCTACTGAACATATTGATTTTTCATGAATTTTTATAGGTATACTTTCATTAGATTTTTCTAAAATATCTTCAAAGTTATAGCCATTATATATCTTCTTTATTTTATCTTTATATTGAGGATACAATTCTTTTATTGAATTTTCAGTTTTATTAGATATAGCAACTATGTTATTTGCATCTCCAAAATGTTTTAAGTAATTTTTCTTTCTCCAAAAATACTTGCTTTTTGAAAAATCTTCTATACTACCATGAACCCATTGAATTTTCTTACTACTCTTTTTTGAAAAAGGAAAATCAGGATACATTATCTCGAAAAATAATTCTACATCATACATTTTATTACCTATCAAATATAATCTTAATAATTTAGGTAACCTTTTTCCTAATTGATTAAGGAACAAATTTATAAAATTACCGTACTTATAACTTGTATAATATTTTTTGATTTTTATTCCATCAGGTAGCTTTTCTAATTTTTTATCTCCTCTATGCAATTCTACTAAATCTATTGTATATTTGTTAACGTTTATATTATTTAATATATTAGAAAGTATTTTTTCAGCTCCTCCTCCTGACGAATATGATGGAACTACTATTAGTACATTTTTTTTCATTGTTATGTCCCTTAATTATTATTTATACTATTTATGTATTTTTTTAAGATGATTTTATATATTCTAGGAGATAAATTTATTAATATCACGCATAATTTTCTATTAAAATTTATATAATTATTTTTTATTAATTTCATAAAATTTAATTTGAAATATTTTTTGATTCTATAATAAAATTTATTTTCTTTGTAATGATTATCTTCTATAATTTTATTAAATACAGATAAATAAGCATACATCTCTTTATTCAAAAAATATTCATATAAATTCTTATTATTTTCTTCTATATAATTCTTAAATTTATCTAAAGCATATATGTTATCCATATGCCTTTCGTTGAATTTTTTATTAGTTATACTTCCTGTTCTCATTCTATAATAATAATAACATTTTCCACTAATAACGTACTTTTCTGTATTATCTATTAAATCTAAGTGATAATAAGCATCCTCATAATACTTTCCAACTGGAAATTCAATATTTTTAGCAATTTTAGATGATATCAATTTCCAGCACACTGCTCCGTAAACTTTTTCCATTTTAAAATATTCTTTTAAGTATTCTTCCTGATTTAATACTAAATAATATTCTTCGTTATTAAAATCTCTAATATGGTTATCATATACCAACTTAAAACTACATTCTGCTACATCAGCATCTTCTGCCGTTATTATTTCATATAAATGATCATACATTTTTTCATTAATATAATCATCGCTGTCTACAAATCCTATATAATTTCCATTAGCTTTATTTACTCCATAATTCCTTGCGTCAGATAGCCCGCCATTCTCTTTATGAAAGACTTTTACCCTATTATCAATTTTAGCAAAATAATCAGCTATATTCCCACTATTATCAGTAGATCCATCGTTAACAAGTATTATTTCTAAATTTTTATAGCTTTGATTAATAATTGAATATACACATTTTTCTAAATAATTTTCTACATTGTATATAGGAACTATTACACTTATTAAATTATTATTTTCCATAATATACTCCTAATCATTAATTATAGATCTATTTCTATATTTTTTTAAGGCGAATCTATACAAAACAGGATGAATTTTTAACAAAATCAATGCTACTTTCAAACTATTACTAGCTGCTCTATTTTTTAAAATTTTATAAAAATTAGATTTCAAGAAATTAAGTAATAGTTTGTATTGACTATAGTCACTATAATTATCTAAAACTATTATTTGACTAAAAATAGATAAATATGCTGTAACTTTCCTTACTTCACTTAGATAAATAAATTCAGGATAATTTCCTACAGTATAGCTATGAAGATTGTCTATAGCTTCTATTATATCCATATGCTTATCATTAAATCTCTCTGTAGTTATACTTCCTTCTCTCATATAATAATAGTAATAATTACCACTTATAAATGTAAATTTATTTGCTACATTTAATAAATCATAATTATAAAATATATCTTCATATATTTTCCCTTTAGGAAATTTAATACTTTTAGCTATATTTGATTTAATTAATTTACACCAAGCAGAGCCATAAATTTTATTCATTTTTAAATATTCAAATAAAAATCCTCTAGCATCTGTAGAAAAATAATATTCATCTCCATCATAATGAGGAAGTTCTTTATTTTTATAAACTCTAGTAACACCACACTCTGCTACATCGGAATTTTCCTTAATTATAGCATCATACAAATTCAAGTACATATCAGAATGTATATAGTCATCACTATCTACAAATCCTATGTACTCTCCTTTAGCTCTATCCACTCCATAATTTCTTGCGTCAGATAAACCTCCATTCAACTTATGATATACTACTATTCTACTATCTCTTTCTGCTAAATAATCGCAAAGCTCTCCACTTTTATCTGTAGAACCATCATCTACAAGTATAATCTCTAAATTTTTATAAGTTTGATTTAATATAGATGTAACACATTTTTCTAAATACTTTTCAACATTATAAACAGGAACCACTACTGTAATTAATTCTTTGTTATCCATTTTTATTTTAACACCTTAGATACTACTTCCTTCAAGTTTTCTATAATATACTCTACATGCTCTTCTGTTAAATTGGTATGTAGTGGTAAAGTAATTTCGTTTTTGTAGTAATTGTACGCATTAGGATAATCTTTAATATCAAATCCCAAGTTACTATAAGCAGTTAGCATAGGTAGGGGTTTGTAATGTACATTTGTACTTATTCCTAATTTTGCCATCTCTTCTATTATTTTATTTCTTTGTTCTAAGGTTGCGCCTTCTATATGTGTTATGTATAGATGATGTGATGATAAATAATCTTCTGATTTATGTATTAATGGTCTTATAATGGTATTTTCAAATCCATTGTTATACATTTCTACTATATTATAGCGTTTTTTTAATAAATCAGGATATCTCTCTAATTGAATAAGGCCTATAGCAGCCATAATATCAGTCATATTACATTTATATCCAGGAATAACTATATCATATTCCCAAGCTCCTGCTTTCATTTTACTTAAAGCATCTTTAGTCTGACCATGTAAAGAATATATTTGGAACTCTCTATAAAGTTCTTCATTATCAAAACTATCATTATCTTTCCATGTAACACTTCCTCCTTCTGCTGTAGTAAAGTTTTTTACAGCATGGAATGAAAAAGTACTAAAATCTGCAACAGACCCTATTTTTTTCCCTTTATACTCACTTCCTAAAGCATGAGCACAATCTGATAATATAGCTATTCTTCCTAATTTTTCTTGATACCTACTACTTGGAGAAAACATTGATTTTTTTTCTTCAACAATATCAAATAATTTATCATAGTCACAAGGTATACCTGCTAAATCAACAGGTATTATAGCCTTAGTTTTTGGTGTGATTTTCTCAATTAGTTTATCGTAGTCCATTTCAAAACTATCTTGTTTTATATCTACCATTACAGGAGTTGCTCCTACATGGCAAATAACACTACATGAAGCAGTATAAGTCATAGCTGGTACTATAACCTCATCCCCTTCTTTTATTCCCATAACTCTTAAAACTAGTTCTAAAGCAGCAGTTGCTGAATTTAAACATACTGTCTTTGAAGTATTTGTATATTTTGATAATTTTTCTTCTAACTCTTTAGTTTTTGGTCCTGTTGTAATCCATCCTGATAGTAAAACTTCTGTTACTGATTTTATTTCTTCTTCTGATATGTCAGGTGGTGAAAATGGAATGTTTGTTTTTTTCATATATACCTCCTCCTAAAATTTTAATTAACATCTTTAAATTATATCATATAAATAAAGAAAATTCAGTACTACACATATTGTAATTTTATTTATTTATTATATAATTAAATAAGATTGTTATTGTAGGAGATAGAAATGGAAAAATTATCCAAAGAAGAAATAAAAAAAACACAATTAGATTTATTGAAATTCTTAAAATATATTTGTGAAAAAAATAATATTAATTATTTTATTAACTATGGAACACTTTTAGGTGCTGTTAGACATAAAGGTTTTATTCCATGGGATGATGATGTAGATATTTCAATGTATAGAGAGGATTATAATAAGTTAATTGAAGCGATAAATATTGAAAATCATCCAAAATATAAAATAATAAACTATTATAATAGTAACTGGTATTTTCATAACTTCTCTATACTAGTTGATGTTACTACGATAATACCAGATAATTATAAAAAAATAAGACAAGATACTCATTTATTTATTGATATTTTCCCAATAGATAAATTTAATAGTAAAAAAATATTTAAAAGACTACATATCTATAATTCTTTACGTAGATTTTCCCAATACAAAAAAGAATATATAATAAATAACGATTCTAAAATTAAGGATTTTATAAGAATTTCTATCTGGTACATATTATACTTTGTTAATCCTAGATTTTTCACAAAAAAATAGAAAAAATAATAAATAAAAATATTGTCAATAATGGAGAATTTGAATCTTTTTTAGGAATGGGAGATATAAAAGAAGTTTTACCTTTAGACACTTGTAAAGAGTTAATTAATTTGGAATTTGAAAATATATCTCTAAAAGCACCTAAAAAATACGATAAGATATTGACAACATATTATGGTGATTATATGAAACTTCCTCCTAAAGATGAGCAGTTACCTTCTCATGATTTTGAAGTTTATAAGAACTAGTATATAATTAATGAAAAAGAATCTGATACAAAAGCTAGAAAAATCCATTCAATGTATTTTTTCTAGCTTTTGTATCAGCTAATTTTTTTATATATTATTTATTGTAAGTATGTAATCTTTAGCAGCTTCTATGAAAATATCATTATCTTCTTCATCTCTTACAGCTACTCTTATAAATTGTTTATCTAACCAAGATATTTTAGGAGTTAAGTCTTTTATAAATATATTATACTTTTCTAACATTGCTATACAAAAATCTTTTGATGTCAAACCAAGTAATTCAATTGTAACATAATTGGCTTCAGAGGGTATAACTCTAAATTCATTTATTTCAGAGAGGTTATTTATGAATATTCTCCTAGCATTTTTTATTTTGTCAAGAGCAGTAGAATAATCTTTTTTATATTTATCATAAATTTGTAAATAATACTCTGCAAAAGAATTAATATTCCATATAGAAACATCAGATTTTATAAATTTTATTAAATCTTTATTTGAAGTAGCAAGTATTCCTAATCTTAATCCTGGAACACCATAAGATTTAGATATACTTTTTACAACTATAAGATTTTTATATTTTTCTAATATATCGTTATATATAAAACTAGAATCTTCTTGAACTGCAAAATCAACAAAACTCTCATCTAGTATTAATGTAATATTATTGTCATTTGTCCATTCTATTATCTTAAAAATATTTTCTTTTGATATATAGTTACCAGTAGGGTTATCTGGATTTATAAGAATTAGTGCACTTAAATTCTTATCACTAAAAAATTCTATTAATTCTTCATAATCATATTTGAAGTTCTCATTATTTGGAACATATACAACAGAGTCAACATTTCTATATCTATTCGGGTACTCCTCAAATGTAGGTCTTATAAATCCGACGTTTCCTTCTAATTTTTCCATAACTGATTTTATAAGTTCTGCTGCTCCATTTCCTACAACAATATGTTCATTTTTTATACCATATATTTTTGAAACCAAAGATGTATTTACATTCAATCCTGATGGATATTGCTCCAAAAGAATATTAAAATTATATTTTAATTCATCTTTCATTTTTTCTGGAGGGAAATAAGGATTAACTAAGTAGCAAAAATCTAACAGATTATTGTATCTCCAATATCCACCATATGTAGATTGATATTTATTTAATTTTTCTTCTCCTACGGAGAAAATATTTTCAGCTATCTTTAAATCTTGTTCATCATCTATCTCATACCAGTTATAATTTTTAGGAACACTTTTTGCCGATATATAGTTACTTTTTAAATCTATAATCATTTTCAAAACATCTTCGTAATACTCATCTTTCCCTTTTACATTCATATAAGTTTCCAAAAAAGGAAAATATATATTTTTTGAAAACTCTTTTGAAAATTTATAGATATTTACCGTTTTATAATAATTATCAGCTTCAGAAAATTTAAAATCCTTACCTGATATAAAATCTAATATCTCTTCTTTAGAATTTATTCTTAATGAGGTTCCATCCATCCATCTTTCATATTTAGAAACTAATGCTAAATTTGATCTACTATCATCTATTAATAAATCTATTAGTCTTTCATCGAAAATAAGATCTGATTCTAATGTTATAGTATCATCTTCAGTCATAAGATTTTTTGCTAAATACATAGAATATATATTATTTGTTTCATAATATACATCGTTATTCACAAGTATTATTTCTGTTTGTATATTAAGAGACTTAATAAATTTTATAAATTCTTCTCTTTTATATCCTGTAACAACTACTATCCTATTAAGATTCTTTTTATCCAATATTCTTAACATTCTCTCTATCAAAGATATTCCATTAACTTCAATCATTGACTTTGTATTATTTTTTGTTAAATGTTTTAGTCTACTACCTAGACCTGCTGCTAAAATTAATCCTTGCATAATGTACCTACCTATATTTTTTAAATATTAGAAAAGAAGGAAATTTTGGTGTAAAACAAGTTGTTTTTGGTGGTAAAATACTATTTTTACCCGATAACTCGATAAAAACTTCTTTTTCTAGAGCAGATAACTCAAACAATATATCTTCATTATCTAATTTTTTCTTATATACTTCTATATCATTTCCTAAAATATATTTGATTCTAGAATTATCAAATATTCTAAATACTGTTGTTATTATTTGTGTATTAAGTCTATAAACATCATTATTCCAGAAAGAATCACCTTCAACATCTTTTAATTTTATCGTTAATATTTCCTCTCCTTTTGTTAGTCGCACATAACCTTGACTTAAAGTGTTAATATTTTCAACAACTTCAAATGATTCACTAATAAAATTTTTAGCTCTTTCAAAATCTTTTTTTGAAATATAATTCAAAACTCTATGTATAGGCAATATTTCAACTTCGTCTAAAGCGTAAAAACAACATAATACATCTTTTTTTCTTCCTAGCATAGATGTTGAGTATAATCTATGATGACCATCAGCAACATACATTTCTTCTATATTTTTATAGTTATCTATAATTTCTTTGGCTTTTTCATCCTGGTAAAGATATAACTCTACATCTTGATAAATATATTTTTTAACAAAATTATTTTTATCTAATATATCTTTTAAATTTATTTTTTTAGAATGAACTACACACACGGGTGCTGTTTCTGCGTTATAAAAATGATAATTTGAAAGCATTCCTTGAACTATATCAGGTAAAACCAATTCATGACATTTTATTTTATTCGAATTATATTCTTCTATATCTAAGTTAGCAATAATTCCATAAGAATTCATATACTTAATTATATATACTGCATTATTGTTATTTTCTATTGGTTGTGAATTCAATATAATTTTTTCTTCTTCATTTAAAAAAAGTGTATTTTGGCCGAAATTTATTTTATTATTATCTATTATAGCTAAGTTAATATAGTCAGAATCATAAACATTTCCTGAAATATTAACATAGCTTTCTTTTATAGGCGTTAAATTCATTTTTAGCTCCTTAAATTTTAATTAGCTGGTTATTTTATAACCTCTAAAACTGTATTTATCATTATTTTTAAATCATTTTTAAAACTAAAATTTTCTAGATATTCTATATTGTATTTCATCTTTTCTGGTAATACCTTTTGTATATAAGCCTCATCTACTGTCATACCTTCTGATATAAATTTCTCTATAATAAAATCTTCATCTTTATATTTTATACTTGCTGTTGAGGTTACTCCGGCTGGTAATAATAAAGTTGCATACATATAATCTTCATATTGATCTACATATTTACTAACTTCTGGTCTAGTTCCTACAAAACTCATGTCCCCTAAAAGTATATTTATTAACTGTGGTAATTCATCTAGACGTACTTTTCTAAGTTTTTTACCAACTCTACTGATTCGTGGATCATCTTTTGTGGTAACTGCTGAACCTAATTTATCTGCATTTTTAACCATAGTTCTAAATTTAAATATTTTAAATTCTTTACCATATATTGTAACTCTTTTTTGACGATAAAAAATTTCTCCCTCACTATCTAACTTTATCCAAATAGCTATAAATATAAATATAGGACTAAAAAGTATTAATAATACCAAAGCTAAAACTCTATCAAAAATCAGTTTTGAAATTAATGAATATTGCTTTTGTTGTAAAATATTATAATAATACTCTACTTCTTTGTTTTGAAATTTTTTTTGTAATTTTTTAAAATTCATAATAACACACCGTTTAAATTAATTATTTATACTTATATTATAACATATCTTCAAACAAAAAAAGTAATTAAGAAAAACTTAACTACTTTAATAACCTAATACTTATCTTTAAGTAAATAGTTTTTAAATTTTGTAAGAGTTAAAATATAATATAATATTCCTCCAAATAATGCTGTAAATCCACTTCCAGTCAAAATAAGAAAAATACTACTCTTTATCTCTCCTGTAATTGGATTATAAACAAAAAGAACTGATATTATCAATGTTATTAAAATTATAAAAATACCCACCAGGTTAAAACCTTTAGTAAATTTATATTTAGTATCTCCATCAATAAAGTATGCTGATTTTAGTGATAACTTTCTTTTTCTAACTAAAAGGTAATCTACAACTATCATGCCTATTATAGGACCTTGTATATATGCTGCTATCGATATAAATGTTCCAAAATAATTTTCTACTAATTCTGATACAGTTAATACAGTTACATAAAACATAGAAATCATTACAAGTAACTTATAGCTTAACTTAGGTAAGCCACTCTTTATAATCATACAATTAACATATGATCCAGTACCTTGAGTACCTATGTTCGCAAATGCAACTAACAATAAACTAAGTAAAGATAAAATAGGACTACCTAAAGAAACCAACATAACTGTAGGATCACTTTCATAAATACCAGACTTAACAAACATAGCCAAAGCCATAATTCCACCAGATAATATAAAAAACGGAGCTATAATTCCATATGATAATGTCGTAGCCCAATATCCTCCTCTTTCATTTTTAGCAAGTCTAGGTAAAACCAATGCTTGTGTAGACCAAGAAAAAGCAAACGCTACATTACCTTCAGCTGATATCATAAATCTTTCTAAAGGACTTAAATCTGACAAAGGTGGCTTAACTGATAATATACTATTAAGAGAAACTGAAGAAAAACAAATTATTACTATTATAACACCAACTATTAATAATGCAACAACTAAAAATCTATTTGTCCATTTTATTATTTCAGGTCCACCTAAAGAAATCAATGTTCCTAAAAATACACATAAAAATCCTAAAAATGGTTTCCAAAAATTACTATACAGTTCGACTCCAAAAACACCAAATAGGTTTATCATTGAAGAAGAAAATAAATTAGCTGCAACTGCATACCATCCAAAGTTAGCTAAACTTATTAATGTAGCAACTATAGCAACTCCCCTAATACCTAGTATAGCTCTGAGCCATATCCATAAATCTATTCCGTACCTAACCGCAAATAACACCGGTAAACAACTTATTAATACCCATATCATATTAAAACTGAATATATTAATTATCATCTGTTTTAAAGAAAGATACTGTGCTACATAAGCTCCTTGTGTATAGCACCAAGTTGCTATAGCAAAACCGCTTGTAGATAAAAATAAATCTATAAAAGAATACTTTCTTTCATTTGATAAAACAGGAACAACTCCAGTTATAGTTTCTTGTTGAATATAATTTTTATTCATTATACTATTACTCCCAACATACATAAAATAATAAATATTAAATTAATAAATATTATCAATATTATAAAAAATATATCTATTTTACCTATTTTAGAAGGATAAACATACTCTTTACTATCCATTATATCTAATCTTTTTTTTGTTTCATCATATATTATATTCTCTATATTATTCATATAATTTCCTCTAATTAATTTTTATATAAATCTAATGATTTTTTTCCATATAATTTTGTATATTTGTACCAAATATACGTATATTCTCCGACTATTTTACCTTTACTTTCTTGATTTAAAGCCCATAAAAACCAGTAAAATGATATTACAGAAATGTATCCTAAATAATGTCTAATCTCTTTTTCACTGCATTCTCTACCAAAATATTTTTCTATAACATTTATTGCTTCCTCTAATGTGTAATCGGAACAAGCAATAAATGTTCCTAAGTCAGAAGCAGGATCAGCCATTCCAGAGTATTCCCAATCTATTAAATACATTTTAAAATTTTTATCTATTAAAAAATTAGGAGCATAACTATCCCCATGACACAAACACTTATCGAAGTTATCGTTATTTAAATGAAATCTAAGTGAATCATATATCGACATAAGATGGCTCATATCTTCGAAATCACTCCTATTTATTTTATCCAATTTATTTTTGAACTTTTCTATTTCATTCCAAATATTAAACTCATATTTAGTTTTTTTGTTACTAGTGTGTAGTATTTTTAACATATTTAATGCTTTATCAACATGTTTGTCATTTCTATAATCAAGAGATACTACGTCTTCAACAAAATATGATAACTTCCAACCTTCTATTTCATCTATATAAATTATAGTATCATCTAAACCTAACTCTTTAGCTACACTCATAGAAGCTGCTTCACTGGCTCTATTAATATACTCTTCTGTGCCAACTCCAGGATGTCTATATACATATTTTATGTTTTTACACATAAAACTAAAAGATGTGTTTGTCATACCTTCTTTTATAGGCAATATTTCGTATATATCACTATCTTTACAGTCTAATATTCTTGATATATTTTTAAAAATACTTGAATCTGCATTTTTTACATACTTTTCATCAAATAATCTCAAATCTTCAAGAGAATCAAACTCTTTTATAATATTACTGTCATACTTTTTTATAATTAAATTTAACTTTCCTATATTTTCTATATATACATCTTCCCAAAGCTTTTCTTTGGTTGATGAAATATTATTATAATTATATTCTAGTATTTCCGAAAATTTTGAACTGAAATTTTTGTCGAAATAAACATGCCCCAACATAACCCAAGAGTCTTTACCACCAATAGAAACTTTTTTTATTATATCTTTATTATCAAACTCAACACAATACTCTTTAGTATCTCCTTCTTCAAACACACAAGAATAGTATCCTTGATAAACATATTCCTCAAAAGGATTTTCTACAAAGTAATTATCTGATGAGCATATATAGGTATTTTTTAATATATCCTTTACTAAAATCATAGAAGATGTATTATTATATTTATGGTAATTTTCATTAACTATGATATTTACATTGTATTTTTCAGATAAATAAAACATTTTTTCTTTCATATACCCTACAACTAGTGTAATATCATCTATTCCCTTTTCTTTTAATTGTTTTATTTGTCTTTCTATTAAAAGTTCTCCTTTAACTTTTAATAAACCTTTAGGCTTCTCATAAGATAATGGAACAAACCTACTACTCATACCCGCAGCAAGTATAACTGCATTATTAACTTTATAATAATTTAATTTATCTAATCCTAATCCTGTAATATTCAAGTTTAAATCTATATATTTTTTATCTTTTAAATATGTAATAATTGAATTAACTTTTCCTAATGATATATTTAAATCTTTTGATAATTCTCTTTGAGTATATTTCTTTATTTTTAAATTTTTTAACACATTAAATTGAGATAAATTTAACATAATACCTCCTTGTTCAAGTTTTTTTAATTGTTATATTAAAAATGAACACTAATATTTTATCATATTTTTTATTTTTTTAGAATAGACATAAGCAGAATTTATGTTTTATTTTTACGAAACTTTAAATATTATTCTATAATAATACTATAATAAAAATCTATTTAAAAACTCTAACAATAAAAATATATTAGTATATCCATTATTTCCTAGAAAATCAATAAAGTTAAATATTTTATTTCTAATGGTTCTTTAGAAGTTATTAATAATAAAGTTAAGGTTCTTAAAAGGATCTCTTATGGTTACCGTAGCTTTTATAATTTTAGATTACGTATTTTAGTTGTTTTTAGATTATTTGTCTCTGATCGTAAAGTTATTGGAGATTTGGTTGATAAAAAAATAACTAAACAGCAATTTGCCGCTTAGTTATTTATCTCATTTTATCTCCATGCCCCGTATTTGACTTAGAGCAAAATAAAAAAGACTACATGCCATGTAATCTTTTAAAGTATAATTAGAATTTCCTTTGAATTGTGGGACAAAAGTGTATCCTAAACCTAGTACTAGGCTAGGATACTAATTAGAGCTAGACGACGTAGGCGCACCTACGCATTTCAAGCACTCTTTTGACCAACAAAATTTAGTTTAATAATTTGTTGTTGTATGTTGATTGTTGTATTATGTGTGTGTATGTAGTATGTTATTGTTGTATGAAAAATTTATATATTAAACTAATTCAATAATAGCTGTTTCTGCTCCATCACCACGACGTGGTCCTACACGTAGAATACGAGTGTATCCACCGTTACGGTCTGCATATTTTGGTGCTACTTCTTCAAATAATTTTTTAAGAGCTAATTGGCTGTCACCTTCTGCAGTTTTTACTGCTACTGGTTGCATAAATCTAGCTGCATTTCTTCTTGCTGATAAGTCACCTTTTTTACCAAATGTTATCATTTTTTCTGCTAATGAACGAACTTCTTTAGCTCTTGTTACTGTAGTTTCAATTCTTCCATGAACTATTAGAGCTGTTACTAAGTTTCTTAACATTGCTTTACGGTGAGCTGATGTACGTCCTAATTTTCTGTAACCCATTAGTCTACCTCCTTATTAATCTTCTCTAAAACCTAAGTTTAAATCTTTTAATTTAATACGTACTTCTTCTAGTGATTTTCTTCCTAGATTACGTACTTTACTCATTTCTTGCTCTGATTTATTAGCAAGTTCTTGAACTGTATTTATTCCTGCACGTTTTAAGCAATTATAACTACGAACAGATAAATCTAGTTCTTCTATTGTCATATCTAAAGTTTGACCTGCTTGATCTTCCTCTTGAGCAACTAATACGCTTGCATTTATTGCCTCTTCTGACATCTCCATAAATAACTCTAAGTGTGAAATCAATATTTTTGAAGCCAATCCTAGAGCATCTTGAGCTTGTATAGTTCCATTTGTATGTACTTCCATTACAAGTTTATCAAAGTCTGTACTTTGACCTACCCTAGTTTTTTCAACTGTGTAGTTAACTTTTTCAACAGGTGTATAAATAGAATCTATTGGTATTACACCTATAGGTAAATCACGGCGTTTATTTCCTTCTGCGGGAACAAATCCTCTTCCTTTACCTACGTATATTAACATTTCAAAATGTCCACCTTCTGCTACAGTAGCTATATGTTGATCTTTATTGAATATTTCAACATCTGAATCAAATACTATATCTTCTGCTGTAACTACTTTAGGACCTTTTACATTAATTGATACAACTTTTTCTTCTTCAGTATGTAATCCAAAAGCTATATTTTTAACGTTCATTATTATTTCTGTAACGTCTTCTACTACTCCTGGTACTGCTGAAAATTCATGCTGTACCCCTGTTATATCTATACTTCTAGCTGCTGCACCTGGTAATGATGAGATTAACATTCTTCTCAATGAATTACCTAATGTAGTTCCGTAACCACGTTCTAATGGTTCTACTACAAAGCGACCGAATTTTCCGTTATCTGACAATTCAACGATTTGTATCTTTGGTTTTTCTATTGCTAACATTATGTTAAACCCCCTCTAAATTTGTCTATATACTTTATTATACACGACGACGTTTAGGTGGACGGCAACCGTTATGTGGAACTGGTGTAACGTCTTTGATAGATGTTACTTCTAATCCTGCTGATTGTAAAGCACGAATAGCTGCTTCACGCCCTGCACCAGGACCTTTTACTGTTACATCTACATATTTCATTCCGTGTTCCATAGCTTGTTTAGCTGCTGCTTCACTTGCCATTTGAGCTGCGAATGGAGTTGATTTTCTAGATCCTTTGAATCCTAATGCTCCTGCACTTGACCATGATACTGCATTACCATGCTCATCTGTAATTGTTACTATTGAGTTATTAAATGTTGAACGAATGTGTGCTACACCATTTTGTATATTTTTTTTCACACGACGTTTACGTGATTGTTGTTTACGAGCCATAGTGTTAGTTCTCCTCCTATCCTAATTATTTTTTCTTGTTCGCTACAGTCTTTTTAGGACCTTTTCTTGTACGTGCATTATTCTTAGTGTTTTGTCCACGAACTGGAAGTCCACGACGGTGACGAATTCCTCTGAAACATCCGATTTCCATTAAACGCTTAATATTTAATGATACTTCACGACGTAAATCACCTTCTGTTTTGTAGTTATCTACTATCTCACGGATTTTATCTAATTGTTCACCTGTTAAATCTTTTACTCTTGTATCTTCAGAAACTCCTGCTTCTGCTAAGATTTTTTGAGAAGTTTTTAAACCTATACCATATACATATGTTAATGATATTACTACTCGTTTCTCACGAGGTATATCAACACCTGCGATACGTGCCATTTATTTTGCACCTCCTATTATCCTTGTTTTTGTTTGTGTTTTGCGTTTTCGCAAATAACTAATACTTTACCACCACGACGAATTACTTTACATTTGTCACAGATTTTCTTAACTGATGGTCTTACTTTCATCGTTATCTCCTCCTTGAGTTTATAACCTACTTGAACCTATAAGTTATTCTACCTTTTGTTAGGTCATACGGACTCATTTCAACTGTAACTTTATCTCCAGGTAAAATTCTTATATAGTTCATTCTAATTTTCCCAGAAACATGAGCTAAAATAATATGACCGTTTTCTAATTCTACTTTAAACATTGCATTAGGCAAATTTTCTACTACTAAGCCTTCTACTTCAATGACATCTTTTGCCATATTGTTCCTCCCTGATTATTTAAGTGTATCTAATATTTTTTGAACATCTGAAAAAACTACATCAATATTTTGATCACCATTAATATTTTCTACAACATTTTCTTTTTGACTATAAAAATCTAAAAGTGGTTTTGTTTGTTTTATATTAACTTCTAATCTATTTCCTACTGTTTCTTCATTGTCATCGCTTCTTTGATATAATTCACCTTGGCAATTATCACATACACCTTCTACTTTTGTAGGGTTGAATACTAAATGATAAGTATTTCCACATGATTTACAAATTCTTCTTCCTGTTAATCTAGGTAATAGTATAGAAGGATCCACATCTATATTTAATACTTTTTCTATTTTTCTTCCTGATTTTGCTAAAATTTCATCAAGGGCTACAGCTTGTTCTACTGTTCTAGGGAATCCATCAAGTAAAAAACCTTCTTTTGCATCTTCTTGATTTAATCTTTCCTCAACTAGTCCTATAGTTACACTATCTGGTACTAGCTGTCCTTTATCTATATAACTTTTTGCCTCTATTCCTAGTGGGGTCTCATTTTTTATAGCTGCTCTAAACATATCCCCTGTTGAAATGTGGGGTATTGGATAGTTTACTTTTATTTTTTCAGCTTGAGTTCCTTTTCCTGCTCCAGGAAGTCCCATTAGTATTATGTTCATATTTACTTACCTCCTACGTCCTCTATTTTTCATAAATCCACTATAGTGTCTTTCTGTTAATTGAGTATTTAGTTGTTTTACAGTTTCTAAAGCAACACTTACTACAATTAATAAACTAGTACCACCAATCTGAACAGATGTAGGTAATTTTGCTATTGCAGTAAAAATTGTAGGAAGGACAGCTATAGCTGCTAAAAATATAGAACCAACAAAAGTTAATCTATATAGAACTTTTGTAATATATTTTTCTGTGTTTTTACCTGGTCTGATACCCGGTATAAAACTTCCTTGTTTTTTTAAATTGTCAGCCATTTTTTCTGGATTGACTTGTACCATTACATAAAAATATGCAAAAGCAATTATTAATGCTACATAAATTGTCATACCTAACCAATGACTAAAACTTAAATAACTTGCTATCTTTTTTACAGTTTCATTATTCCAAAATATAGTTAAGGTTTGCGGAAGTTGTAAAAATGCTACTGCAAAAATAACTGGAATAACTCCTGCTCCATTTATTTTTAATGGTAAAAATGTTGATCTAGCTCCTAACATTTTTCTACCAGCACTTGCTTGAGAATATTGTATAGGTATCTTTCTAAGTGCTTCTTGCATATAAACAACGCTCATTATTATACCTATAACTATAATTAATACTATAGCAATTTTTAATAATGCTAAAGTTAAATTCTCTGCTACTTTAATTTGTGACTCATAAACCTGTATGAATCCTTCAGGTAATCTAGCAATAATACCACCTAGAATTATAATAGAAACTCCATTTCCTACTCCGTATTGGCTAACTAAATCTCCCATCCAAAGTAGTAAAGCTGTTCCAGCAGTAAGAACTATTGCTACTGCAATAAATCCTAATATAGAAGTATCTTTTATAAGACCACTATAAGCATTGTTAAAACCATAAGACATAACTAATGATTGTACAAATGCTAATACTATAGCCAATACTCTAGTTAATTTTTGTGTTTTTTTCTGTCCTACTTCTCCTTGTTTTGACCACTCAGTTAATGTAGGTATAACATCCATTTGCATAAGTTGAATTACAATAGATGCCGTAATATAGGGCATAATTCCCATTGCGAAAATAGAAAATTGTTGTAAAGCTCCTCCTGCAAATGTATTGAATATATTAAATATACCTGAATCTTCTGCTTTTAGAACGTCAGCATCTACACCAGGAACCGGTAAAAATGATCCTATTCTAAAAAGTGCTATTATAAAAAATGTAAAGAGTATTTTATTTCTTGTTTCTTTTACTTTAAATAAGTTTATAAATGCTTTAATCATTGATTATAGCACCTCGCAAACTCCTCCAGCTGCTTCAATAGCTTCTTTTGCTGAAGATGAGAATTTATGAGCTTGTACTGTTAGTTTTTTCTCTAACTTACCTGTAGCTAATACTTTAACACCTGAAAGTTCTTTTCTAATAACTTTAGCTTCTAGTAAAGCTGCTGGCGTTACTACTGAACCATCTTCAAATTTGTTTAAATCTGATAGATTAACAAGAGCGTAATCTTTTCTATTTACGTTATTAAATCCACGTTTTGGAATACGTCTGAATAGTGGGTTTTGTCCCCCTTCAAATCCTGGACGAACTCCTCCACCACTACGTGCTTTTTGTCCTTTGTGACCACGTCCACTTGTTTTACCGTTACCTGATCCAATACCACGACCTACTCTGTTACGTTCTTTACGAGAACCTTCAACTGGTTGTAATTCATGTAATTTCATTTAGACGAGCACCTCCTTGTTTTATTTTTCTTCTACTGTTACTAAGTGTGATACTTTGTTTATCATACCACGAATTGCTGCATTATCTTTGTGTTCTACTGTTTGGTGCATTTTTTTTAAACCTAAAGCTTGAACAACTTTTCTTTGTTTTTCTGGACGACCTATCGTACTACGAGTTAGGGTTACTTTTAATGTCATGTTCTATTCCCTCCTCTTATCCTAATAATTCTTCTACAGATTTACCACGTAAAGCAGCTACGTGTTCTACTGTTTGTAATCTAGTTAATCCTTCTATTGTCGCACGTACCATATTTACTGGTGTGTTTGATCCTAAAGATTTAGAAAGAATGTTTGAAATTCCTGCTAATTCTAATACGGCACGAACTGGTCCACCTGCGATAACCCCAGTACCTGGTGCAGCTGGTTTAATTAATACAGATCCTGCTCCGAATTGTCCTGTTATTTCGTGTGGAGTAGTACCATTTACTATTGGTACATTTATTAAGTTGCGTTTTGCAGATTCAACTGCTTTTTTGATTGCATCTGGTACTTCTTGAGCTTTACCAGTTCCAAATCCTACACGTCCGTTTTTGTCACCTACTACTACTAAAGCAGAGAAACGGAAACGACGTCCACCTTTAACAACTTTAGCTACACGACGAATGGCAACTACACGTTCTTCAAATTCTTTTTTGATTTCTTCTTGGCGCATCTTATCTATTTCCCTCCTTATTAGAATACTAGTCCGTTTTCACGTGCTGAATCAGCTAATGCTTTAACACGTCCGTGATATAAATATCCTCCACGGTCGAAAACAACTTTTGTAATTCCTTTTGATTTTGCTGCTTCAGCTATAAGTTTTCCAACTTCTACTGCTGCTGCAACACTTGATTTTGATACTTCTGCTAATTTTAATGATGATGCTTGAACTAATGTTACACCTTTAGTATCATCTATTATTTGTGCATAAATGTTTGTGTTTGAACGATATACGTTTAAACGAGGTACTTCGCTAGTTCCTTGAACTTTTACACGTACTCTTGCGTGTCTTTTTTTACGAACTTTATTTTTATCAAGTTTCGTAATCATAATTAAAGCACTCCTTTCTACTTTTTATTATTTACCAGTTTTTCCTTCTTTACGGCGTACATATTCACCTACATAGCGAATACCTTTACCTTTGTATGGCTCTGGTGGACGTACTGCACGAACTTTCGCTGCATATTGTCCTACTAATTCTTTGTTAATTCCTTCGATACTTACTTTAGTGTTTCCTTCTACACCTAATTTGATTCCTTCTACTTCTTCAAATTCTACTGGGTGAGAGTATCCAACACTTAGTACTAATTTTTTACCTTGCATTTGAGCACGGTATCCAACCCCGATTAATTCTAAATCTTTTCTAAATCCTGTTGAAACACCTTCGATCATGTTTGCTAATAATGCACGAGTTGTTCCGTGGATTGTACGGTGTCTTTTAGAATCGCTTGGACGTACTACTGTTATTTCGTTTCCTTCAACGTTGAATGTTAATTCTGCGTCAAATTGTTGTGTTAATTCACCTTTAGGTCCTTTTACTACTGCTAAGTTGTTGTCTAACTTAACTTCTACACCTGCAGGTATTGTAATAACTTTATTACCTATACGAGACATTTATTCGGCTCCTCCTTATAATATTACCAGATGTAAGCTAATACTTCTCCACCTGTATTGTTTTTACGAGCAACTTTATCAGTTACAACTCCGTTTGAAGTCGATACTATTGCTATTCCAAGTCCGTTTAATACTCTTGGCAGTTCATCTGCTTTCGCATATACACGTAATCCTGGTTTTGATATTCTCTTAATTCCTTTAATTACTCTTTCACCTTTTGAGTACTTAAGGAAGATTTTGATTATTCCTTGTTTGTTATCTTCGATATATTCTACATCTTTAATGAAACCTTCTTGTTTTAAGATTTCCACTATTTCTTTTTTTATGTTTGATGCTGGTACTTCTAGTGATTCGTGTTTTACCATATTGGCATTACGAATACGAGTAAGTAAATCTGCGATAGGATCTGTCATTGTCATTAGGATAAATCCTCCTTTCTTTTTTTATATTACCAACTTGATTTTTTAACTCCAGGTATTTGCCCTTTGTAAGCTAATTCACGGAATTTAATACGACTAATTCCAAATTTCCCGATGTATCCGTGTGGACGTCCAGTTATGCTACAACGATTACGTAGTCTAGCTGGTGCTGAGTTTTTTGGAAGTTTACTTAGTCCAATGTAATCACCTTTAGCTTTTAGTTCTTCTCTTTTAGCTGCATATTTGTCAACTAATCTTTGGCGTTTTAATTCACGCTCTACCATTGATTTTTTAGCCATTGTACTACCTCTCTATTATTATTTTGCAAATGGCATTCCACAAAGTGTTAATAACTCACGAGCTTCTTCATCAGTTTGAGCTGTTGTTACTACTACTATGTCCATACCACGAACTTTGCTTACTTTATCATAATCGATTTCAGGGAATATTAGTTGCTCTTTAACACCTAATGTATAGTTCCCACGTCCATCAAATGCTTTTTTAGAAACTCCGTGGAAGTCACGTACACGTGGAAGTGCTACTGTTACTAATTTATCAAAGAATTCATACATTCTTTCACCACGTAAAGTAACTTTTGCTCCGATAGGCATACCTTCACGTAGTCTGTATGTTGCTATTGATTTTTTAGCTTTAGTTACTAATGGTTTTTGTCCTGATATTAAAGCTAATTCTGCAACTGCGTTATCTAGGTTTTTAGAGTTTTGAACTGCATCTCCTACACCCATATTAATTACTATTTTTTCAATTTTTGGTACTTGCATTACGCTTGTGTACTCAAATTTTGCCATTAATTCTTTTGTTATCTCTGTTTTAAATTTATCTTCTAAACGAGCCATCTAAAATAGTGCCTCCTTTCTCAACTATTATTAAATTTCTTTACCTGATTTTTTAGATATACGTACTTTTTTTCCGTCTCTTACTTCAAAACCTACTCTTGTTGGTTTTCCAGTTTCAGGATCTTGTAACATTACGTTTGATACGTGTATTGGTGCTTCAAACTCAACTCTTCCACCTTGAGGTGCATCTTGAGAAGATTTTGTATGTTTTTTAACGATGTTTACACCTTCTACAACTACACGATCTTTTTTAGGTAAAGCTTCTTTTACTATTCCTACTTTACCTTTATCTTTTCCGGTAATTACTACTACTTTATCACCTTTTTTAATGAACATGTCTTGTAAGCCTCCTTCTTTATTTCTACTTTTTAAGTGATTATAATACTTCTGGAGCTAGTGATACAATTTTCATGTAGTTGCCATCTCTTAATTCACGAGCAACTGGTCCGAAAATACGTGTACCACGTGGACTCTTATCATCACGGATAATTACACAAGCATTTTCATCAAATTTTATATATGAACCGTCGTTACGACGAGCTCCTGTTTTTGTACGAACTACTACAGCTTTAACTACATCACCTTTTTTAACAACTCCACCTGGTGTTGCTTTCTTAACAGAACATACTATTACGTCACCGATGTTAGCAACTTTACGTCCTGAACCACCAAGAACTTTAATTGTTAAAACTTCTTTTGCTCCTGAGTTATCAGCTACTTTTAAGCGTGTTTCTTGTTGAATCATGCGCTTTTTGCCTCCTTATTACAGTATATTAATACTTTTCTTAGATAATTACTGCTTCTTCTACTACTTCTACTAAACGGAAGTTTTTTGTTGCAGATAATGGACGAGTTTCCATTATTTTTACGATATCATTGATTTTTGCTACATTGTTTTCATCATGCGCTTTGAATTTTTTTGAATATTTTACGCGTTTTCCGTATAATGGATGTTTTTTGTAAGTTTCTACTAATACAGTTATTGTTTTATCCATTTTAGTAGAAACAACTTTACCTACGTAAACTTTTCTATCATTTCTTTCAGTCATAGTTGCCTCCTATTTTATTTATCCGCTAATTCTCTTTCGCGAATAACAGTTTTCATACGAGCGATTGATTTTCTAACTTGACTAATACGAGCTGTATTTTCTAATTGACCTGTAGCCAATTGGAAGCGTAAGTTGAAAAGCTCTTCTTTTAATTCTTTGATTTTTGTTTCTAACTCTTGTGAAGTTAATTCTCTAATCATAGATTTGAATTCTTTTGTTTTCATTATGCTTCACCACCTGTTTCTTCACGTTTTACAAATTTACATTTAACAGGTAATTTGTGAGATGCAAGTCTTAGAGCTTCACGAGCAACTTCTTCACTAACTCCAGCAACTTCAAACATCACTCTACCTGGTTTTACTATTGCAACCCATCCTTCTACTGCACCTTTACCAGAACCCATACGAACTTCTAATGGTTTTTTAGTGTAAGGCATGTGAGGGAATATTTTAATCCAAACTTTACCACCACGTTTCATGTAACGAGTCATCGCGATACGTGCTGATTCGATTTGGCGAGAAGTAACTCTTGATGCTGAAGCAGCTTGTAGTCCGTACTCACCGAAATCTACTACTGTTCCACCTTTTGCTTTACCTTTTGTTGATTGTCTGTGTTGACGACGATATTTTACACGTTTAGGCATTAACATAATTAGTTACCTCCTTTTTCAGATTTTTTAGTTGGTAATACTTCACCACGGTTAATCCAAACTTTAACTCCAAGTTTACCGTATGTAGTATCTGCTTCTTCATGAGCATAGTCAATATCAGCTCTTAATGTATGTAGAGGTACTGAACCTTCTGCATAGTGTTCTGCACGAGCCATATCTGCTCCACCAAGACGTCCAGATACTTGAGTTTTAATTCCTTTAGCTCCTGCTCTCATAGCTCTTTGGATAGCTTGTTTTTGAGCACGACGGAATGATACACGAGCTTCTAATTGACGAGCAATGCTTTCTGCAACTAGTTTAGCATCGATATCAACTTTTTTAATTTCTACAACGTTGATGTGTACTCTTTTTCCTGTTAATTTGTTTAATGATAATCTTAATTTATCGATTTCAGCTCCACCTTTACCGATAACCATACCTGGTTTACCAGTGTGTACTGAAATGTTTACTTTTTTATCAAATCTTTCAATTTCTACTTTAGAAACTGAAGCATCTTTTAATTGTTTACTGATGAATTCACGTATTTTGAAATCTTCGTGTAAGTTAGCAGCGAAATCTTTTTCTGCATACCATTTTGAATCCCAATCACGAATAATTCCTACACGTAATCCTATTGGATGTACTTTTTGACCCACAGTTTTGCCTCCTTTATTGGTTTAGCTATATTTTCTATTATTTGTTGTCACTTAATACTATAGTGATGTGACTTGTTCTCTTGTTAATTGCACTTGCAGATCCTTTTGCACGAGGACGGAATCTTTTTAGTGTTGGTCCTTCGTTTGCAAAAGCTTGTGATACTACTAAGTCTTCTACATTCATTCCATAATTGTGTTCAGCATTTGCAGCAGCTGATTTAATTACTTTAGCTACTGGTAATGAAGCTGCTCTAGGTGTGAATTCTAAAATTCCTAATGCTTCGCCCACTTTTTTCCCGCGTACTAAGTCTAATACTAATCTTACTTTACGAGGTGCTATGCGGACAGTCTTAGCGATTGCTTTTGACTCCATGAGTGTGCCTCCTTAAATTTATCTTTAATTATCTTCTTCTTGTTTTTTTGTCGTCAGCTACGTGACCTTTGTATGTTCTTGTTGGTGCAAATTCTCCTAATTTGTGTCCAACCATATCTTCAGTTACGTATACTGGTACGTGTTTTCTTCCGTCATATACAGCAAAAGTCATCCCGATGAAAGTTGGGAATATTGTTGAACGACGTGACCAAGTTTTGATTACTTGTTTTTTCTCTTGCCCACTCATTTTTTCAACTTTTGCTAATAAGTGGTGATCAGCGAATGGTCCTTTTTTTAAACTACGAGCCATTGTGTTATCTCCTTTCGAATACTGTATGCTGGATTTTTGGTAAAGAGCGAAAGCCCCTCACCAAACCTAGCTATTTTTCTATTTGTTACGAGCACGTACGATGAATTTGTTTGAACGAGCTTTTTTAGAACGAGTTTTCTTACCAAGTGTAGGTTTACCCCAAGGTGACATTGGTGATTTACGTCCGATTGAAGTACGTCCTTCCCCTCCACCGTGTGGGTGATCGTTAGGGTTCATAACAGATCCACGTACTGTAGGTCTTTTACCTAGCCAACGAGTTCTTCCGGCTTTACCGATGTTTACTAATCCGTGTTGTTCGTTACCAACTTCTCCGATTGTTGCACGGCAAGTTGCTAAGATCATTCTTACTTCTCCTGATTTTAAACGAACTAATACGTATTTACCTTCTTTACCAAGTACTTGAGCACTTGCTCCAGCTGAACGTACTAATTGTCCACCTTTACCAGGTTTTAATTCGATATTGTGTATTAATGTACCTACTGGTATGTTTGCTAATGGTAAAGCATTTCCTACTTTAATATCTACTTCTTGTCCAGATACTACTACTTGTCCTACTACTAATTCTTTAGGAGCGATGATGTATCTTTTTTCTCCATCTGCATAGTGTAATAATGCGATGTTTGCAGATCTGTTTGGATCATACTCTACTGTTGCTACTTTAGCTGGTACGTTGTCTTTATTTCTCTTGAAGTCAATAATACGGTATTGTTTTTTGTGTCCTCCACCATTGTGACGAACAGTTATTTTACCTTGGTTATTTCTTCCCGCTTTTTTCGGTAGCGGCGCTAATAATGACTTTTCTGGTTTTGATGCAGTTATTTCTGCAAAGTCTAATGATGTCATGTTACGACGACCATTAGTAATAGCTTTATATACTTTAATAGCCATTTGTCATTTTCCTCCTTAGTGGTTAATTATTCTTATGCGAATAATCCTTCAATTGTTTGACCTGCAGCTAATTTAACGATAGCTTTACGTCTTTTGTTTGTATATCCAGCGTGTCTTCCTACACGACGGAATTTTGCTTTATAGTTCATCACGTTAACTTTTTCAACTTTAACTCCGAAGATTTCTTCGATAGCTTGTTTGATTTGAGTTTTGTGAGCACGAGTATCTACTAAAAATGTATATTTATTTTCTTGCATTAATAAGTAAGATTTCTCTGTTAAAACTGGGCGTTTGATAATATCGCGTGCTTCCATTATGCTAATACCTCCCCAACTTTTTCTACAGCATCTTTAGTGAATACAACTTTGTTGTGTCCTAAGATGTCTAATACGTTTAATCCAGCTGATTCTACTATTGTAACACCTGGAATGTTTCTTCCTGATAATACTGTATTTTCTTCGTATTGAGATACAACGAATAATACTTTTTTATCAAGATTTAAGTTTGATAACATTTCTTTAAAGTTTTTAGTTTTGATTGAGTCGAACGTTAAAGTCTCTAATGCGAATACTTCGTTAGCTGCTACTTTAGAAGATAAAGCAGAACGTAATGCTAAACGACGCATTTTTCTTGGCATTTTGAATCCATAATCACGTGGTGTAGGTCCGAATACGATTCCTCCTCCACGCCATTGTGGTGAACGGATTGACCCTTGACGAGCACGACCTGTTCCTTTTTGACGCCATGGTTTACGACCACCACCTGATACTTCAGAACGTCCTTTAGTTTTGTGTGTACCTTGACGTAAAGAAGCTCTTTGTAAAGTTACAGCTTGGAATAAAACGTGTTGATTTGGTTCAATTCCGAATACTGATTCGTTAGCTTCTACTACACCAACTTTAGTACCATCTTGTTTAAATAAATCTAATTGTGTCATGTGCTAATTTCCTCCTTCCGTATATTTCTTATTTACCAGATTTAACTGCTGATTGAATTTTTACGAAACTTTTCTTAGATCCTGGGATACATCCTTTGATTAAGATAACTCCGTTTTCTACATCTACACCCACAACTTCTAAGTTTTGAGTAGTAACTGTAACTCCACCCATTTGACCTGGTAATGCTTTTCCTTTGAATACACGGTTAGGTGCTACAGGACCCATTGATCCAGGACGACGGTGGTAACGAGAACCGTGTGCCATTGGTCCACGACTTTGTCCGTGGCGTTTGATTGACCCTTGGAATCCTTTACCTTTACTTGTACCTGTTACGTCAACTAAGTCTCCTGTTGCAAAAATATCAACTTGGACTTCTTGACCTACTTCATAATTTGCTATTTCAGCATCTCTAATTTCACGAACAAATCTCTTTGGAGCTGTGTTAGCTTTATCAGCATGTCCTTGCTCTGGTTTGTTAGCTACTTTTACTAAACGATCTTTACGCTCTTTGTCGTAAGGACGTTTATCATCAAATCCTAATTGGATTGCGTTGTATCCTTCTACTTCTTCTGTTTTCTTTTGTAGTACGACGTTCCCTTTTGCTTCAACTACTGTTACTGGAATTAATTCTCCGTTTTCAGCGAAAATTTGAGTCATACCAACTTTTCTACCTAAGATACCTTTAGTCATCGAAAGTCACCTCCTGATTATTATAATTTTAATTCGATGTCAACACCTGATGGTAAGTTTAAGCTAATTAAAGCATCAACTGTTTTTTGTGTTGGTTCAATTATGTCGATTAGACGTTTGTGAGTACGTTGTTCGAATTGCTCACGGCTATCTTTGTATACGTGAACTGAACGTAAAATTGTGTAAACTGCTTTTTCTGTTGGTAACGGAATTGGACCAGATACTTTTGCTCCAGAACGTTTAGCAGTTTCTACTATTTTTTCTGCACTTTGATCTACTAATCTGTGATCATATCCTTTAAGACGGATACGTATTTTTTGTTTTGCCATCATTTCTCCTCCTATATATGTATTCGCCATTGTCTAGCAATGACTTCTCCACGAAAGTTATCCAACTCGCTGCGCTATGGCAAAGCGGCCGGGCGTGTCGGTAACCTCTCGCTTCAACGCAAGCCTTTGGTTAAGACCAACATTATTATTATACACATTTAAGTGTATAAATGCAAGATTTTTATTAACTTTTTTAAAAGTTTTTTTATGAATATGTTTTCTCAAAATTAAAACTAAGAAAATAAAAACTCAATCTTCATAATTATACTATTTTTAAACAAAAAACGCAAAGAAAAAAACCAATTTCTTCCATATAATTGTAAATATTTTTTCTGATTTATAAAAAATAAAGAAATGCTATAAAAACATCTCTTTATTTTTAACTATTTACCTTTTATTTCATATTTAAGTTCTACTTCATCACTAAGTAGGTGTGAGATTTTACATCTTAATTTTATATTATTTAAGATACCTTCTATATCTTCTTCTGATATTTCATAATCAACTTTTATATACGATAAACATTTTTTATTTTCATAATCAACAGAAAGATCTATTTCTATTTTTAAATCTTTCATATCATATTTTCTAAAAAAATAACCTTTTACACACATTAATATACAACCAGAAAAGGCAACAGTAAATAAATCCATTGGTCCATCTTGAGTATCATTCATTTCTAAAGTGTAATTTTGATTGTTTGCACTAATAGAATTAACAGTAAACCCTTTGTTTAAACTAGATTTTGCAATATACATAATTTTCTCCCTATCTAATAAGCCCTTTTATAACTTCATAAAGATTACAATCTTTAACTTTATAATCAACATCACTAAAATCAAAATAATTCGTTATTTCATTAGTTTGTAATATTAAATACGCACCAGATGCCGCGGCTGCCATAGCTCCAGGTTTTGAATCCTCAACAGCAACACAATCTTCTATATTAACGCCTAACCTTTCTGCTGCATGAAGGTAAATATCCGGATATGGTTTTCCTCTCTCGACATCATATTTTGTTACTATATCATCTACATAATTGTATAAATTATGTTCTTTTAGGCCATCTACTATGTGTTCTAAATTACCATTAGAAGCAACACCTATTTTTATACCATTTTCTTTAAGTAAAGAAAAAACTTCTTCTATACCAGGAAGTATGTTCATGTTTTTTAGTCTAGAATACATATTTTTAGTTACATGACCTTCAAATTCTTTGTAATCTACATCATTTATATTATATTTATTAGTTATATATTTTTTACACTGTTCTGCACTAGTACCAGAAACATTTTTTATGTAATCTTCTTTGTCTATTTCTTTATCAAAATGTACTTTTATTAAATCTTTCATAACATCAAAATATGCTTTTTCTGTATCTACTATAGTTCCATCATAATCAAAAATAACAGCTTCTAATTTTTTTACCATAGTTACCTCCTAATTCATTATATAAAACTAATAATAACATCTTTTTAACGTTTTATCTATATTTTAATACAAATTAAAATAGCGGTAATGTTTTTTTCATTACCACTATTCTTAAATTTTAAATTACTACCATTTTAGTCCTACGTGTTCGTTCATTTCTTTGTAGGTAGTTTCTATTTTGTTTTGAATTTCCCCATTATATTTACCGTAGTATTTTCCTCCTTCTAAGAAGTCTTCTAACACTAAAACACGATAGTTATATAATGGATATCCATTTTTATACGTTTTACCATTTTTTTCTGCTACAACTAAAGTAGGTTTAGCTTCTGCTGTTTTGATTATAGTTTTTCCGTTATTTTTTTCAAATACTATATCCATAAGCACCCCTCTCTCAGGCCATTTTGAAACAACCCCTAAACCTCTCATCATTTCTACGGTTTGATTAGAAATAAAGTTACCCATAGAATAGATTATTAATTTTTTATCTCCATTTATCTCAACAACTTCTGCAGGTTCAACAACGTGAGGATGCCCACCTAAAACAACATCAGCTCCCCAGTTAAGCATTTTGTTATAAAGAGTTTTTTGCTCTTCTGTTGGCTGCAATCTATACTCAACACCCATTTGTGGCATTACTACTGTTACATCAGCCATAGATTCAGCTTTTTCTAAATCTTTTTTAATCTTTTCTTCTTGAAGATCTGATAGGTGATAATTGTAGTCTGCTTTAGAGATACCACTTTCTAATCCATTAAATCCATAAGAATATGCTAATAGCGCTATTTTTATTCCATTAATCTCTTTTATAGTTATATCCGCTTCATCTCTAGATTTTTCTACATGCACACCGATAGGAGTTAATCCTAGATTTTTAAACTCATTGTAAGTATATTTTAAACCATACAGACCTGTATCTAGTATGTGATTATGCGCCAAGTCGACAACATCATACCCTACATCTTTCATAGACTGAGCAGTTTCTTTGGGAGCATTAAATAAAGGATAACCTGTTAATGGATGCTTATCACTTATAGTTCCTTCATAATCTCCGATAGCTAAATCAGCTTCTGAAATTCTATCTTTTACATACTCAAAGTAAGGATTAAAATCATATCCTTGTTCTGTTTGTGCACTCCAATAAAGTACATCGTGGTAAAGTATATCTCCATTAGCTACTATATGAGCAGTTTGAATATTACCATGCGAAGATTGTTTTTCTTTTTCTACATTGTTTACACCAAAAATATTACTAATTGCATTATTAACGCTATCCTTACCCCCAAGATAACTATAGACATATAAACTTACCGATAAAGATATTATAACTACAGGTATAAAAACTAATAAAAATTTTCTAATTCCCTTCATAACAAATTCTCCTTATTTTTAATATTTTTTAAAAATCTAAACTACTTAACACAAGTAATATGTTACTTACTTTTCTTTACAAATTTATAATATATCAACATGATGACAATAAATATAAATAAAATATTTTGCGCAAAACTCATCACAACATTAAATATTTTATTTTTTATTATAAAGTCAGATATATATTTCAAAATAAATATTATATTTACTACAACTACAAAAAATTTATATTTTTGGTTTATATTATTTTTATTTTTTAATACTAAATAACTAAAAAACAATATTAACACTAAAAAAATCGTGGAAAATATTAACTTAAACATAAAACCTCCCAATCCCCTATGTAACATTAAAGTATATAAAATAAAAATCACTTAAAGTAATTATACCAAATACAACAAGAAAGCTCTATACATTTAATAATAAAATATATTGTAACCCTAAAATTAAATAGTATAATTAAGAAAAAAGTAAAAATATTTCTTTAATTTTCTGAATATTCTTGCTTCTTTATAATCTATATGTTATAATTATTGATATTTTTTCATGGAGGTTTTTATGATTAATTTTAAAACATTTAGAAAACCACAATTATTAGAATCTATCATACTTATTATTATAGTATTGTCTATTTTAGGAGGAATGATGATTTTCGTTCCCAATATTACACCACACATTCCTATAATAATAACTATATCATTCTTATTATTATATGGACTATATCAAAAAGTAAGCTATAAAGATATGCAAGACAGTATGATAAAGTCTGTAGGTTCAAGCATGGGTGCTATTTATCTATTCTTTTTTATAGGTATTTTGATTACAGCACTAATGATGAGTGGTTCTATACCAACACTTATGTATTACGGTTTAAACATAATATCTGAAAAAACATTCTATCTATCAGCATTTTTAATTACTGCTGTGATAGGTGTTTCTATAGGTAGTAGTTTAACTACCGTAGCTACTTTAGGAGTAGCGCTAATAGGTATAGCTCAGGCTTTTGAAGCTAATCTTGCTATTACCGCAGGAGCTATTGTATCGGGTGCATTTTTCGGAGATAAAATGTCACCATTATCTGATACTACAAGTATATCTGCAAGTATTGTAGAAATAGACTTATTCGAACATATAAAAAATATGATGCGAACTACTATACCAGTATTTATTTTATCTGCAATATTTTATTTAATATTATCAAGAAATATTCAAATAAATAATTTAGAAAATATAGAATCATTTAAACAAGATATATTTTCTACAGGAATGGTACATATATACGCATTAATACCTTTTGTTATTTTGATAATTTTAGCAGTTTTTAAAGTTCCGGCTGTTATTTCTATAATTATAACTACGATTATAAGTACTATTATAACTTCTATACATACCTCTTATAATGTAGAGCAATTAACTACATTTTTCTATGCAGGTTTTTCGTCTGATAATATCTCTGAAAATGTAGCTAGCTTAATCCAAAGAGGCGGAATAAATAGTATGTTCTTCACACTATCAGTTGTTATTTTAGCTCTTAGTTTAGGTGGACTTTTATTTTCTCTAGGTATAATATCTACTATTTTAGAAAGTATAGCTAACTCGTTGAAATCTAAATTATCTACAACATTAACAGTAGCTTTAACCGCAGTAGGACTTAACTTTACTGTAGGAGAGCAATATTTAAGTATTTTGTTAACAGGAAAAACTTTTAAACCTGTGTATGATAAATTAAAATTGCATCCTAAAAATTTAGCTAGAACATTAGAAGATGCAGGTACAGTAATAAATCCTCTAGTACCTTGGAGTGTATGTGGGGTTTTCATATCAAACGCTTTAGGAGTTTCTGTATTTAGTTACTTACCTTTCGCATTCTTCTGTTATGGTAGTTTTTTAATTACAATACTAGCTGGATTTAACAACAAGTCAAAATAAATATAAAAATAGCAGGCTATAAAATACAACCTGCTATTTTTATTTATATTTCTCTAGTAGCTTCTTTTAACCACTCTAACTCTTCACCTTCTAGGTATGGAGAAATGACTTCGTAAACTTTTTTATGATAATTATTTAATTCATATTTATCGTCTTCATTTAAAAGTTCAAAAGCTATCGCTTCTAAATCAAAAGGAACATAAGTTATTACTTCAAACTCCATAAATTGACCATATTCATTTTTTACAGTTTTTCTAACTACAAGTTCATTTTCTAATCTTATTCCATGAGACCCTGATATATAAAGTCCCGGTTCGTTTGTAATAACCATTCCTTCCCTAAATGGTTCAGCTGCTCTAGCTACACTCCAATGTATACCTGCTGGTCCCTCATGGATATTACCTAAATAACCTACCCCATGTCCTGTTCCATGATTGAAGTCTTGGTAATTATCCCAAAGCGCACATCTAGCAAATAAGTCTAAATTAGCTCCAGATATACCTTCTTTAAATTTCATCTTAGATAGACGTAAGTTTCCTTGTAGAACTCTTGTGTAATCTCTCTTAAGTTCTTCACTTACAACACCCATAGCTGTCGTTCTAGTTATATCTGTAGAACCCTCGTTAAAGTTAGCTCCTGTATCTGTTAAGAAAAATGTTCCTGTTGTTAATGGTAGATTCGTTTCTTCCGATGATGAGTAGTGAACTATCGCACCATTTGAGCCTTGTCCACATATAGGATCAAAACTTGGGCAAATATACCCACCTTGCTCTCTTCTTAAATCTTCTAATTTTTTAGAAGCTGTAAGTTCACTTTCTTTATCACTAACTCCATCTTTAACTAATTTTTTTAGCCAATATATAAATTTAGTATGCGCAACACCATCTTTTACATGAGCTTTAATTATATTGTTTATTTCAACATCGTTTTTCATAGCTTTCATAAGTATAGTTGGATTTCTTCGCTCAACCATTGTAACTTCTTTTGGAACGTTATTGAATAAAGCATAATTTAATCTCGCAGGGTCAACAAGTAATACATCTGAATAACTAAAATGTTTTACATCTTCATAAATATCATTATACGGTTTCAAGTTTACATTACTTTTAGCTAAATTTTCTTTAATGGTTTGTGATAATTTTGTTTCATCAACATAAAGATCAACACTATTTTCATAAACTATAGCATAACTTAATAATAGTGGGAAGAAATCTACATCCATACCTCTTATATTAAGTAGCCACCCTATATCATCTAATGTAGTTATTACATGAATATTTGCTCCTACTTCTGACATTTCTGCCCTAACCCTTGCCAATTTACTGTCTACCGATTCACCCGCTTGTTCTAGTGATAGAGCAAAGGCTTCTTTTTTAGAAAGAGATGGTCTGTCTTCCCAAATTTCATCAACTAAATCTAAATCGTAGTTAATAGTAGCATTTTTCTTTTTTAGTTTTGCTGATAAATCTTTACCTTCACCAAAAGTTACTACTCGTCCATCAAAACCTAAAACCCCATTATTAGGTATATTGTTAGTAATAAATTCTGCTATTGTCGGTACATTAGGTTCTCCCATTTTTTGAAGCTCTATTTCTGTGCCAGCTAATTGATTAGTTGCTTGTAAGAAATATCTACCGTCTGTCCAAAGACCAGCAAAATCTTTAGTAACTACTACAGTACCAGCTGAACCTGTAAAACCACTTATATAAGCTCTAGCTTTAAAATGTTCCCCTACATATTCACTATAATGAAAATCGGCAGTAGGTATTATGTAAATATCTACACCATTTTTCGCCATCAATTCTCTTAATTTAGCTAATTTTTGTGAAACTTCCATTCTAAATTCTCCTTAATATATTATTTTAATATTTCTTTAAATTTATCAGTTGCTCGTACTAAGCCATCTATTATTCCCGGTTCTCCAGAAGAATGACCCGCATCAGCTACTATATTTAGTTCACTATTATTTAATTTTTTATGTAACAAATGAGCCTGCACAACTCGGCAATCCATATCGTATCTTCCGTGAACAATTACCGTAGGTATATCTTTAATAATATCACAGTTGTTTAAAATAAAGTTATCGTCATCCCAGAACATATTGTTCATCCAAAAATGACATTCTATAGTAGCCATAGAAATGGCAAAATTAACATCTCCAAAGCTATTTTCTAAATTAGGATCCGGAAGTAGAGTAACTAAACTTCCTTCCCACATACTCCACTCAACAGCTGCTTGTTTTCTAATTTCATAATCTTCACTAGTTAGTCGTTTATAGTAAGCTGAAATCATATCGTGACGCTCTTCTTTAGGGATTATACTTTCGTAACGCTCAAATTCAGCAGGGAAAATATTACTAGCTCCTCCTTTTTCGTAAATCCATAATATATCTTCTCTACGACCTAAGAATATACCTCTTAAAACAAGACCTAACACTCTTTCTGGGTGTTTTATAGCGTAGCATAACGATAAAGTAGAGCCCCAACTTCCACCAAATACCAACCACTTATCTATATTTAATTCTTCTCTAATTTTTTCTATATCTTCTATTATGTGCCAAGTATCATTATTTTCTAGGCACGCATGAGGAGTAGACTGACCACTTCCTCTTTGATCAAAAACTATAATTCTATAAAATTCAGGATCAAAATACCTTCTAGAAGCAGGAGAAGTCCCAGCTCCAGGTCCTCCATGTAAAAATATTACCGGTACCCCTTCAGGATTACCACTCTCTTCATAATATATTTCGTGCGTGTTATCAACTTTAATTTTCCTTGAAAAATTAGCTGATATTTCCGGATATAAAGTTCTATATTCCATAATATTACTCCTTTTGTATAAATTTAATCCCACTACTAATATTCTAGCACAAATTGCTAATATTAATAGTGGGATTTAAAAAATATTTTGTACTAGACTGAAATTATTCTTCTATTAATGTTTCGCCTTCTCTTAACTCAACAAGCGAAGCAAGTTTTTTATCAAAAATAAATAATATAACACCTAATACTGCTAAAACTATTCCTATCCATAAATAAACTTTAAAGAAGTCCATAGTTAATGTCCAAGAATAAATGTCCCCATAAAGTTTTCCTGCTAGGAATGTAGCAACAACCCAAACAGCTACCATAGATGATAAAATATGTTTTGGTGAATATTTAGAAACAAATGAATATCCTAACGGAGAAAATACCATTTCACCTAAACTTAATAAAACACCAAACATTACTATCCATAAAATACTAGCTTTAGCTGTTTCTGGAGCACCAATTCCTCGTTGAACTTCTGCTCCAATTAACATAAAGAATGAAGCTCCTAATAAGAATAAACCTAATCCTAATTTTTTGTATAAACTCATGTCACCTTGTGGTCTTTTCGCTAACTTAGTCCAAACCCCTGCTAATATAGGCCCTAGTAAAATACAAAGTAATGCATTCTCAGAGTCAAACCAAGCTGTTGGAATTTCATAACCACCAAAATTTAAATCTACATAAACAGGTGCATAGTCATAAACTGCTAAATATGTTAAATACCAGAAAATCCAGAATATTACAGAGAATCCTGAAATAAGGAATATTGATCCTACTCTACGTTTTTCGTAAGCCTCTAAAGGACGTTTTTCAACTATTTCTTTTTTCTCTTCTATTCCTTGTTTAAATGGATATTTACCTACATCACCTAAAGATTTCCAACCTAAAATAAACCAAACTCCTCCTAATAAGCAAAGAGCACCTGCTATTTTGAAGCAATGCATGAAACCATAAGCACCATTAGTACCAAGAGAAACATATAAAACACCCATTGCTGTTGTTCCTACGAAAGAACCTACATTAATAAATGAATACATAATAGAATATGCTGCATCTTTATCTTCTTGTTTCGGGAATAAATTTCCTGTTACTGCTGCAAGATTTGCTTTGAAAAAACCTGTACCCAAAGATACCAATACAACCATTGTAATAACAGCTGAATAACTTTCTACAAATCCCGCTACTAAGTAACCTGCTGCCATTATAAACATCCCCAACGGAATTAAGTATCTAGCCCCTACAAATTTATCTGCTATAAAACCAAATAACACAGGCATTAAGTAAGTAGCTGCAACTAACCATGACTGTGCTCCTGCAGCAACCTCTTTACTAAGACCTAGCCCCCCTTGGACTATAGCTGTAGTTAAATAAATATATAAAAGCCATTTTGCTGAATAATATGCCGCTCTCTCAAACGAGAAAGTTGATGCACACATATAAAAGCTAAACGGTCTTCTTTTTGAAACTGTCTGTGACATAAAAATACCTCCCTATTTTTTTATTTTTTTTAATATCCACAATGCAATTATAACACAGATTAAAAACCTTTACAATATCATATTATACTATTTGATAAAAATAAAAATTATATACTGAATATATTATTATAATAAAATTATATAAAACAATATTGAAAACTTTATATAACAACAATATTCACATAAATTATAGACAATAATATTATAGATTTTTATAGAAAAATCCCATATAAACCACTTATAATTTATCTCAAACTACTTTAAACCTATATTGTACTAAATTTTATAAAGTGTTATAATTTATTTTAGTAATAGATAATTTAAAATTAAAAAGTTTCCTACCACAAAAAAATAAACCATAAAACAATAATTTTATTTTATCTGTAACGGTATTAAAATTTTTAAAATAAAGGAGTTTTTTATATGAAAGATAATAGAGTCACAAAAGTTCTTAATAAAATGGCAGAACAAAATATAGATCAAGCTATAATTAGTGATCCTTATTCTATATTTTACTTAACTGGTCATCTTCTTCATCCAGGAGAGAGATTGTTCGCTTTAATATTAGATAGAAACAAAAACCACAAATTGTTAGTAAATGCACTATTCCCGATAGAAGAAGATTTAGGCGTTGAAAAAGTAATATTTAACGATACAGATGATTCTGCAAAAGTTTTAGCAAATGCTCTAACTAATGGAAAAACTATTGGGGTTGATAAGATTTTACCAGCAAGATTTTTACTTCCTATAATCAATATACTTAACGATAGTAAATTTGTTGATATATCTATAATAGTTGATAAAATAAGAATGATTAAAGACGAAGAAGAAAAAGAACTTATGCGTAAAGCATCTAAATTAAATGATAAAGCTTGCGAAATGCTTATCCAAAAAATTAATGACAAAAAATCAGAAAAAGATGTAGTAAAAGATTTAATAGCTATCCACGAAGAATTAGGTGTTGATGGATTCTCATTCGATCCAATAATCGGATATGGAGCTAACGGGGCTAATCCTCATGGAGAACCTGGAGATAGATACCTAAAAGAAGGAGATGCGATAATAGTTGATATGGGTGGTATAAAAGACAATTATTGCTCAGATATGACTAGAACAGTCTTTTGGAAACAACCAAGCGAAAAAGCTAAAGAAGTTTTTGAGATTGTATTAGAAGCTCAAAAAAGAGCAGTATCAATAGTTAAACCGGGTGTTAGATTTTGTGATATAGATGCGGCTTGTCGTGATTATATTACCGAAAAAGGCTACGGAGAATTTTTCACTCATAGAACAGGTCATCATATCGGACTTGAATGCCACGAATACGGAGATATTTCGAGCGTAAACGAAACTCCTTGTGAACCGGGTATGATATTCTCTATAGAACCTGGTATTTATCTACCTGGAGAGTTTGGTGTGCGTATTGAAGATTTAGTATTAGTTACAGAAGATGGCTACGAAAACCTAAACTCTTTAAATAAAGAATTGGTAGTTGTAGGAGAATAAAATAATAAAATAGTAAAGAGATGGTAATACAAATTTTAAAATTAAAACCATCTCTTTTTATTAATTATTATCCTAACAATCCGTAATAAGTTACTACTAAATATCCATCTTCTATTTTAGCATTTGTTATAGGTATTTTAGCTCGAACTAACTTATTATTATTGTACACTTCTACATAAACAGTAGTAGGATAAGCCTCTCCTACAGGATATTTAACAACCCTAGAAACCGGGACTTTTCCTTCAACATTATTAATTTCTAGATTTTTATTAACTATTACATCCGTTTGCTTGTTGCTAGCTACAGAATTATTATCTGGAAATGAACTAGCTGCAAATACAGACGAAGAGATTAATAAGGGTAAAACTAACAATACCCCAAAACCTACATTTTTTAATTTTAAACTCATAAAGTATTCCCCCTTTTATAATATATATTAAAATTTATTTCTCTTTTTTCTTATGTTTATATTTTTTATCATAATAATAGCAACTCCAAATAGCTATATTCGCTAAAAATATAGAGAAAATAAAAATAAACAATGTTCCTTTAAAAATTAATAATACATTATTTTTTATAATATATTATCAAAAAAAAAATAAAAAACAAGTCTTATATTAAGCGAAAATTAATGGTATAATAGAATAGTTGGGCATATTAATTAAAAATAGTGGTAATGAATTTTTCATACCACTATTTTTTATTTTCTTTCGACTTTTCTTTGTTCATTTCTATAAAATGACTAACTACAACTCCTATAAAAGAAGCCATAACCCCCAAGCCAATAACTGCATAAAGCATAGTAAAAATCTTACCTATTGCCGTTACAGGATAAAAATCACCATATCCTATAGTTGTTAATGTAGTAAAAGAAAAATATAATGCATCTAGTGTAGCCATACCCTCTACTTTAGAGTAAAATAGTGTCCCAGAAAATAAAGTAAATAAAGTTAAAAACATAATACTTCTAGCACTAGGGTCTTTTAATATAGATAAGAAAACTTTTAACGTTCTTCTAAATTGCAACCAAAATGTTAACATAACTCACCTCTTAATAAATTTTATGATGTTAATTATACCATATATAACCCAAAATAATCCCTTCAAAAAATAAAAGTTGCTAATATTTAAATTAACAACTTTAATAATTATTTATTTTCCTTACTTAATACAATATAACTAAAAACAGAATAAATTAGTATAGAGAAAATAGTTACAACAGATATTACAGTAATATTTTCTAAATATTTTACAGATAAAAATATTATTAAAACTAAAATTATCGCACCACATAATAACTTTACTCTAGTGTACAAACTAAGATTTTGAAAATCTAAGTCATCTTTCATTTTAATTAAACTCATAAAAACTTCCCCCTAAAATATATAATTACTTATACTTTTATTTTATAACTTAAAAAAACTTCTGTCAATTTTGTATACAAGCATTTAATTATACACTATTACTTAAAATTTTCATCTAAAAATCTAGACACTATATTCCAATATTGTTCTCGATACATTCTCTCTGCTTTAACATGTTTAGCATCTTTAAAACTATGAAATTCTTTTTTTGAACTAACTAATTCATAAGCATCTTTGGCGTGTTCAAAAGGGACAAAACCGTCCTGCTCTCCGTGCAAAATTAACATAGGTAACTTATTATTTTTTAAAGCATCAGTTGCATTTACATCAGATATAAAGTATCCTGCTCTAATTTTTGCAACTGTACTAGCAGAATTAATAATAGGAAAAGACGGTAACCCAAAAAGTTTTTTCAGCTGATATTTAAACTGCTTATCTAAATCAACATAACCACTATCTTCCATAACAACCTTTACATTAATAGGTAAATTATTATCTAAAACATTCATAACTGTTGCTGCTCCCATACTAATACCAAAAAGAGCTATATCAGGTTTATTATTTTCTTCTGAAATTTTCTTTATCCAATTAGCTAAGTCTTCAGAATCAATACCTCCCATAGTATAAAAATCGCCTTGACTTTTTCCATGTGCAAGTAAATCTGGCGCAAATACATTATAACCTAAGTCGTAAAAACTTTTTATATAGGTAGCCATATTTTCTGCACTACTAGTATAACCATGAACTACCACTACAAACTTTTTACTTTTATTATTTTCAAAAAGATAGCCTGTAAGTTCACTTTGAGTTACGGATTTCATATTTAATTCTTTTTTGTTGTCATTAAACCATTTTTTAGAAGTTTCAAAATACTCATCTACTACTCCATCACTATCTTGACTAACTATTGATGATTTATCTACTTTTGGATTTAACGCAAAATTATAAAAATAATTCCCTACAAATCCTAAAGCTATAAACACCATTAAAAATAAACTTATTAATATTTTCTTGAATTTCTTCATTTCCCCTCCTAAAGTTTGAATATAATATTAAATTATACATATAAAAGCTATAAAAGTAAACTTAAAAATTCACCTTTATAGCTTTTAATTTATATTATTTATTTAAAAATTTATAAGTCTTTATCATATCATCCATAACTTTTACATTATGAACTCTAACTATTTTAGCACCTTTTCTTATTGCCTCTAGTGATAAAGTAGCACTTACTACATCCCTATCTTTAGGATTTGTATTCCCCCCTAAAATGTAATCTGTTGTTCTCTTTCTACTAGCTGCATAAAGTATTTCACAACCTAAAGAACTTAATTTCTCTAATTCTCTAGTTATTATTAAATTCTTCTCTGCATCTTTACCAAATCCTATTCCCGGATCTACTATTATATTTTCTTTTTTAACTCCTGATGTTAAACAAATATTTATACTTTCTTCTAAATCTGCTATTAAACTTTTTATTTCATTACCTTTTTTTGTTGCTCCGTTGTGCATAACTATTATAGGTACATTATATTTTGCAGCAACTTCTGCCATATCATTACCTTTAGCTCCATAAACATCATTTAGTATATCTACTCCGTTTTCTAAAGCAAACTCTGCTACTTCTTTTTTGTATGTATCTATACTTATTAAAATATCCGGAAACTTTTCTCTAACTTCTGGAAGGATAGTTTTTAATCTTGCTATTTCTTCTTCGACACTTACTTTCTCTGCACCTGGACGTGTTGACTCTGCACCTATATCTATTATACTAGAACCATTATTTATCATTTCTGCTACTTGATTAAGCGCTAATTCTTTACCAAAAAAATCTCCACCATCAGAAAATGAATCAGGTGTGAAGTTTAATATACCCATTATTAAATACTTTTTTTCTTTTATTAATTTTTGTAGTTTATTCATTTTTATCCTCTAATTTTCTAATATAAATTTTCTTACTGCAGATATTAAATATAGTGACCCTGTTATTAATAAAATTTCATCTTGCTTTAAATCTTTTAATATAGTAGTTACAGCTTCTTTATAATCATCTATAACCTCTACTTTTTTTACAAAGCTATTTTTCAAATCTTCTGTTGATGATTTTTTTATTTCTATCGGAACTTTTGTTAAGTAAAAGTTGGCATCTAAATTTTCTAGTATCGTAATCATTTCTTTATAATCTTTATCCGTTAAAATTCCTAATAAAATTTTTAACTTTTTATATTTTTGTTTTTCTAAATAATTTATAAGACTAGTTACCCCGTCTATATTGTGAGCTCCATCTATTAAAATATTGTCAGTTAGCCATTCTAATCTTCCTGACCAAACAGTATTTTCTATACCTTTTCTTATTTGGTCATCAGTTAAATTAATAATATTTCTTTTTTGCATATTTTCTAGGGCTAGTAGCGATAAACAAGCATTGTATATTTGATGTTCTCCTAACATTTTTATCTTTAGATTATTATAATCTTTGTAAGAAAAGACACTATATTTCGCAAATAAATTGTAATCTTTTATATCATTACTATTTAAAATTGTCATATTCGCATTTTTTTCTTTTGCTACATTAGAGATAACATCCAAAACTTCTCGTTTAGCAGGATAACATATTACTTCATCATATTGTTGAATTATACCTGCTTTTTCATAGGCTATTTTCTCTAAAGTATCTCCTAAAATATCAGTATGATCTAAACCTATCTTCGTTATTATCGACAATTCTTTTTTCGCAAAAATATTAGTTCCATCATAACGACCACCTAACCCTACTTCCATTATTACAAAATCAACATTATTTTTTTCGAAGTAAATTAAAGAAACTACCGTCAATATTTCAAAGAAAGATAAATTATCGTTGCTGTTAGGGTTATTTTCTAGCCACTTATCCCATACATTTTTATATAAACTATACATTTCTTGATAAGTTATAAAGTCATCATTTATTCTAATTCTGTCATTAAAACTTATCATTCCAGGACTAGAATACATACCAACTTTATATTTTTGACTTAAAACTGTTCGCAAATAAGAACTTACTGACCCTTTGCCATTAGTACCTGCTATATGAATTACTTTTAATTTTTTTTCAGGATTGCCAAAAAGTTTTAAAATTTCTTCCATTCTATGAAGTCCTAACTTCATTCCACTACGCTCGATTTTAGAAATACCATTAATTATCAAATCTTCACAAATAAGTTCCAAATAATCATTTAAACTATTCTTATTAAGTTTTTTTAATTCATTATAAATTAGTTCTAAATCATCATTTTTAAATATTTCTAATATTTCCTGGGTTATATTTATATTATTTTTATTCGCAAAATCTCTAAATTTTTCTCTATAAAATTTAATTTTATCCATAACTAACTCCTAATTATAATATTTTAATTTTACTATGAAAAATTTTCATTTACAAGGTTGGGGGATTAGAGATATTAAATAAAATATAGTAATTAATATTCAAAATCTATTATACAAGTAAACTAATTAAAATAAAAAAGATGACTAAAAACAGTCATCTTCTTTAGTTATTTTTTCTTCATTTTTTAACTTTTTATCTTCGTAATATAGTGGAATCATCATTAAATTAAATATTAAACCTATGTGGTTTTTATCTGTATATAAATAAAAATACATAGCAACTATAAGCAATAACACAGCTAACACATTCAATTTTAATACCTTACTTTTCATAATAAATTCCCCCTTGGCAATAAGACATGTATTATAAAATAAAAATTTACTTCTATAATGCATTTAGTTTACAATTAAAATATATCATGAAAAAACAACAACAAAATCTATAGTTATAACACTAACATGTATAAAGATTACTTTTATTTTCAACAACAAAAATTTTTTAATAAAGTGTGAAAAGAATTTTATATAATAAATAAATTTATTTTAGGAATAAATATTGTTACTTTAATTTTTATGTTAATATTCCAATACAATACATATTTAATTACTACTATAGATATTATTACTATATTTTCTAACAAACCTAATAATATTTATAAGTTCAAAGATAAATAACCTTTATAAATCAATAAAAAAACCTAGTTTATGTGATGACCCCAATTAATTGGACATAAAAATTAAATATTAGTATTGGACATATTTCTGAATTCAACAGGAGTATGTCCTTTTAATTTTAAACTTATTCTTTTAGTATTATAGTATTCAATATAATGTTCCATAGCTATACGCAAATCTTCTAAACTATCAAACTTATACTCGTTACCATAAAACATCTCATTTTTCATAATTCCAAAGAAGTTTTCTATAGGTGAATTATCTAAACAGTTGCCTTTTCTAGACATAGATTGAATGATATTTCTATTTTGTAATTGTTCCTGATAATCTCTCATTTGATATTGCCAGCCCTGATCAGAATGTAGTATTATATCGTCTAAGTCATCAAACCTTTCAAAGGCTTCATTAAGCATAGCTTTAATTTGCTCATAGTTAGGTGTTTTAGAAATATTATATGCTACAATTTCTCGATTGTGTATATCTATTATTGTTGATAAATAAAGTTTTCCACTAGCTATATGAAATTCACTAACATCAGTAGACCATACTTCATTACATCGATTTGTTTTGAAATTTCTCTTATAAATAATATGATTCTCTAATTCTTGTTTTTCTAATAATCTATTACTGCATTTATTATTATAGTTACCTTTATATGACTTATATTTAGCTCTAGGAACTTTAGCGTAAAGGCCCATAATTTTCATAAGTCTTTGTACTTTTTTGTGATTTACTTTATATCCTTGTCTCTCTAGCTCTAACGTTATTCTTCTATATCCGTATAGTTTACTATGCTCATAAAATATTTCAATTATTTTATTCATAATCTCATCATTTTTCATATCTTTATTAACTTTAGAAATATTATAATAGTATGTTGAACGTTTTATCCCTGAAATTTTTAAAAGTATATTTAATGGATATTTATGCTGTAATTCATATACTATCGTTACTTTTTCTTCTGTTGTTGCTTTTCTTTTGCTTGAATTACAGCATGTAACTTTTTTAGGTATTCATTCTCTGCCTTTAGGTACAGTATTTCCTTTTCTTTCTGTTTTAGTAAAGCTTCTTTGTCATTTGGGTTAATTTCCTTAATTTGTTTATTTGTTTTCATAGTAGGTCGTCCTTTCGGTTTCTCAACTATATTATAACCCATTTCTTTATATTTTTTAATCCAATTATATAATATCCCTTTATTTAGTAAGCCATATTCTATAGCCGTTTGCCTGAGAGACTTTTTATCAATCAATACTCTGTTAATTATTTCTTCTTTTAATTGAGGCTCATAATAGCGGTTTTTTCCGTTTCTTAGTATATCTATTCCATTATAATCTATTAATTTTATTAAGTATGCAATATTTTCTTTATTAATTTTATATTCTTTCGACAAACTTGTAATAGTTACTCCTATTTTCCTTTTTTTGTACATTTCTATTTTTTCTTCTCTTGTTAATTTTGACATAATAAAACCCCTCCAGTTGGTTTGTCCAACTTTTGGGGTTCATAACATTATAACTCGGCTTTTTTGTTATCTTCTTCTTTTGTTTCTTTGTTTTCTTCTACTGATTCATCTTCTGAAACAACCTCAGATTTGTCTTCTGAAACTTCAACTTCTGTTGATTCTTCTTGTACTTCTTCTGCTAATTCTTCTTGTTCTTTAGATTTTTCAGCTTCTTTTTTAGCTTTTTCTTTAGCTAATTCTTCATAGTATTTTTTGTTTACTATTTTATCTAATTTTTCTGCTGTTTCTTCATCTAATTCGTTTGGCATTTTTCCAAATTCGTATAGAGAAACAATTTCTTTTCTATCAATAGTTTCAACTTTCATTAATGTTTGTGCTATTAATTCTAATTTTTCTCTATGAGTTTCGATTAAATGTAAAACTTTAGAATAGTTTTCTGTTACTATACGACGTACTTCTGAATCTATATCTCTTAATATTTCTTCTGAGTAGTTACCTATACTAGATAATTGACGTCCTGTATAAGGATCGTTATAAGGGAACTGCATTGGCCCTATCTTATCACTCATACCGTATTCTGTAACCATAGCTCTTGCTATTGCTGTTACTCGCTCAAAGTCGTTGTGAGCTCCTGTTGATACTTCATTAAAGAAGATTTGTTCTGCTGCTCTACCACCTAAAAGACCACAAATTTTATCTGTAAGATCTGTTTTTGTCATAAAGTATTTTTCTTCTTCTGGTATCATTAGATTATATCCACCAGCATCTCCACGAGGGATTATAGTTACTTTTTGAACTTTATCAGCACTATCAAGTACCATACCTACTATTGCGTGCCCCGCTTCGTGATAAGCTACTAAACGTTTTTCTTTTTCTGTATAAACTCTACTACGTTTAGCTGGACCACCTATTACTCTGTCCATAGCTTCATCTAAGTCAGCTTTGTCAATCTCTTTTTTATTTTCACGAGCTGCAAGTAAAGCCGCTTCATTAAGCAAGTTTGCTAAATCTGCCCCAGAGAATCCCGGAGTTTTTTCTGCGATACTTCTTAACTCTACTTCTTTTGCTAAAGGTTTATTTTTAGCATGAACTTTAAGAATAGCTTCACGACCTTTTACATCTGGTGTTGAAACTTTAATTTGTCTATCAAAACGTCCTGGTCTTCTTAAAGCACTATCTAATACATCTGCTCGGTTAGTAGCAGCTATAACTATAATTCCTTTATCTCCTTCGAAACCGTCCATTTCAACTAGTAATTGGTTAAGTGTTTGTTCACGTTCATCGTTTCCTCCACCTACTCCACTTCCACGTTTTCTTCCGACAGCATCTATCTCATCAATAAAGATAATACATGGAGCACTTTTTACAGCTTCTTTGAATAAATCACGCACACGACTAGCTCCAACCCCTACGAACATCTCTACGAAGTCTGATCCTGAAATTGAGAAGAATGGTACTTTAGCCTCTCCTGCTACTGCTCTTGCTAATAAAGTTTTACCTGTTCCCGGAGGACCCTCTAGTAAAACACCTTTAGGGATTTTAGCTCCCATTTTCGTAAATTTACGATGATCTTTTAAGAATTCAACCATTTCTGCTAATTCTTGTTTCTCTTCATCGCAACCTGCAACATCATCAAATGTTACTTTTGCTTCATCGCCTTCTATTTTTCTTGCTTTAGATTTTTGGAAGTTCATTACTTTACCTCCACCACCACCTTGCATCTGGTTCATAAAGAAGAATAATAGACCTATCATTATTATAAATGGTAAGAAACTTCCTAAGAAACTTAAAATTTGATTAGTTTTTTCGGCTGCTTTAAATTCTTTTATATTTACTTGACCATTTTTAGCTTTTTCATTAAATTCATCCCACAATTTTTTATCGTTTGATGATATTGTCGCTTTAAAGTTTTTATTACTATTTTTTATTTTACCTGTTACAGAATTAATAGTACCTTGTTCACTTTCTTGAATAACTATTTCTTCAAGTTCTTGTTTGTCGTACTTTTTAACAAACTCTGTATACGTAAGATTTTCTACACTCGTATTAAAATCTTTTTGGAAATATGCAAATATTCCTAAAGAAACTAAAATCATAGCTAATATAGTTAGTGTAGAATTCTTTCTATTATTATTCATATATTGAATAACCTCCTATTTTTATTAACTATATATTTCTGGTTTTAGAACTCCTATGTAAGGTAAGTTTCTATATTTTTCTTCGTAGTCTAATCCAAATCCTACTAAAAATTCATTTGGTGATTCTATTCCTACATACTCTGCTTGAACATCTACTAAACGTGCTTCTGGTTTATCTACTAAAGATGCACACGCAACACTTTTAACGTTACGCTCTCTTAAATAGTTAAGTAAATGATTTAGTGTACGTCCTGTGTCTACTATATCTTCTACTACTATTACATCTCTATTTTCTAAATCCATAGTTACATCTTTTCTTAAGATTATGCTACCTGTAGATTCTGTTCCACCGTGATAACTAGCAACATCTATAAAGTCTGTAACTACATGAATATCTATATGTTTCATAAGTTCAGCCATAAAAGGTAGCGCTCCTTTTAAGGTACATAATAGTACTGGCTCTTTTTCTTTATCTTTATAGTCTTCTTCTATTTCTTTTGCTATTCTTTTTGAAGCTATAACTATTTCTTCATGACTAAATAAAACTTTTTCGATATCTTTTCTTAAATTTTCCACTATTTAAATCCTCTCGTTATTTTAATTTTATATAGTAATCATATTTAGTTTTATTAATTACTTTTCCTAATCCCAAAACACCTAAAATAATCCCGTCTTTATCCCTAATTATTGGTAAAAAATCTCTTTTTCTTAGAGGAATTTTCTCATCAATAAATAGTCTTGATAGTTTTTTAGTAATATTGCCTCTTTTTATTCTATCTCCATCTTGTTTAGAAGTTATATAAATAGGTAAATCACTTTTGTTAAATCCTATTTCAGCATTATCGTTATAGTTTGTAATTAATATTTTATTTTCTTTAAAATCACATGAAAATTCGTTTAATAAACTATCTTCCGTAATTTCTATCTTATCATTATAACATTTTTTTTGAATTTTACATATATTTATACTTTCATATTCTTTAATTATTTTTAAATTTTCTTTTAGGTCGTAAGATGCATTGCCGTTAACCCTTGATAAATTAGCAATTACAGATGTTATTGAGCTTTTAGAAACATCGTGCACATTAAAATATTTTTTTATTATATCTAGTAAAATAAACTCTTTTTCTAATGTTTTTAGAGATATAAACTTATTAAAATCTAATTTTATTTCGTTATTATTTAAAATTTCTAAATTTAAAAATTCACCATAGTCTTTTATGTTATCTTTTAAATTTGAATTTAGTTCTCTATAATTGTTAGAAAATTTTATTATATTATCAAAACTACTATCTAAAAAATCTTCTATATTTGGTATTATTTTATGTCTTACATAATTTCTAGTGTAGTCTTCTGTATTATAATTTGTGGCATCTTCATAATATTTGATTTTATTATCTTCGGCATATTTTTGTATATCTCTTTTTAATGTAGTTAACAAAGGTCTTAAAACAGTCATATTTTCTATAATAGACTTCTCCAATATAGCTAGCTCACTATTAAGTCCGCGTCCTGTTATTATTCGCATTATTATATTTTCTACATTATCATTTTTATGATGAGCCGTTAAAATAGTTGTAATGTTTTCTTTTTTTCCCATTTCACGAAATGCTTTATATCTAAGCTCTCTAGCATACATTTCTTCGGAGATGTGACTATCTCTTGTCTTATCTTTTAGCTTTAATTTTTCTATATAATACTTCACATTATATTTATCACAAAGAGTTCTTATAAAAAGCTCTTCTTCTTCAGATTCAACACGTAAACCGTGATTTATGTGGAAAACTACCAATTCTTTATAACTATCTTTATATTTATTTACAAGCAGATGAAATAATACTACAGAATCTACTCCACCTGATAATGCTAAAGCTATTTTATCTTCCGGTTGCCAAAGTAAATTAATTTTCATCTATTAGCCCTCTTTCTAATAATCTAGCTTTTAATTTATCAAATCTATCACTATTATCTTTAAATTTATCTATCATATTATCTACAAAATTTTCTGGAACTTCTAAATATACTTTTTCTTCTTTTTCTGATTGATATGTTTGAGTTTCATCATATAATCTATTCGATTTTTTCACTGATATTTTTAGATTCCCGATAGCTTTTAATTTTTTTAAATCTTTTAATGTAGGGTTATTAACTAGTTCTTCTTCCTTATCTGTAGCTTTAACTTTTGTTTCTTTTATTTTTTGCTCTTTTTTTACTTCTTTTTTCTTTTTAGGTTTTGTTTTTTGCTCTTTAATATTATCTTCTTTTTTGGGAGCTTTATTTTTTTGAGTCTCTTTGTTTATTACTGTATTTATTACTGTTTTTTGGGTCAAAGTATAATAATCAGCCTTTTTGTTTACTACATTAGCTTTTATTATATAATCTAAAGAAAAAATATCCGTAAGTTTTTTATTTTTACTTATGTGCATAGCTTCTTTAGGTAAAAATCCTTTTACTCCATCATCAATTTCTAAAGTAATACCGTGATTTTCTACAGCTATTACTTTTCCTGATACTGATTCACCTTTTTTAAAATTCAAATATATCACCTTCTTTTAATAAACATAAATAATTATAACATATAAATTTAAAATATAAATAAATTAGCTGACCCTAAAGCCAGCTTAAATTATCTTAATATTTGACATATATTTTAGTCGTGTATTTTTATTTTGTAATATTTATAGTTTATGTATATCTTAACATATTCAAAAACATCGCCATTAGAATGATATGTACATCTATCAAATTCGAAACATGGCTCGTTGTTTGGAGCTATTAACTCCTTTATTTCATCAGGAGCATCCATTGTAACACTTATTGATTTAGTAAACTTTTCTTTATGAATATCTATTCTATATTTTTTTCTTATCATTGTAGCCAATTCTTTAAAATTGTCAACATCAGATATATCTAAACCAGGGAGATAACTTAACGGTATATAGTTTATTTGATATGCCCAATTTACATCACAAATAAACTTTACCCTCTTTATCCTTACTAACTTTTGTGAACGAATGTTTAAAAATTTTATACAAATTTCTTCATCTTCTATTATGTCTACAGATAGAACTTGTGATTTTTCTACATCTTTTGGACTAAAATAATGTTTAAAATTATTTTTTTCTGTGAAATATATTTTTTTATTAACTAATGTTTTACTAACAAAACTACCTTTTCCCTGAACTCTATAAATATAACCACTCGTTACTAATTCATTTAACACTCTAACCGCTGTTGTACTACTAACATTATAGATATCTTTAATCTCTTTTTCTGTGTATATTTGTTCTCCTTCTTTAAATATCCCACTTTCTATTTTCAATATTATATCATTTATTATTTGTTCATACTTTTTCACTAAATAATCACATCCTAACCTAATATATAACTACACCTATATATAATAATATTATCATTATATATTTTTTTTGTAAAGCACTTTCTTTATAAAAAAATGATAAATTTTCATTTTTTTGCAAACGATACAAATTTTATAAAAAACAACTTAAAAGCGCTTTACAAAAAAACAGTTATATGCTATTATTTATTTAACACATTAAAACATTAAATAATTAAATATTAGGAGGTCTACATGGCAAGTTTATCACTTAAGCATATTTATAAAACTTATGATAACGGATTTTCCGCTGTTAAAGATTTTAATCTAGAAGTTGCCGATAAAGAATTTATAGTTTTTGTTGGTCCATCTGGATGTGGTAAATCTACGACTCTTCGTATGATTGCTGGACTTGAAGACATTTCTGAAGGTGAATTTTATATAGGAGATAGATTAGTTAATAACGTCGAACCTAAAGATAGAGATATAGCTATGGTTTTCCAAAGTTACGCTCTTTATCCTCACATGACTGTTTTCGACAACATGGCATTTGCGCTTAAACTTCGTAAAGTTCCTAAAGACGAAATCAAGAGAAAAGTTGAAGAAGCATCTAAAATACTAGGTCTTGATGAACTTCTAGATAGAAAACCTAGAGCTCTTTCTGGAGGTCAACGTCAAAGGGTTGCCCTTGGTCGTGCTATAGTTCGTTCTCCAAAAGTTTTCCTTATGGACGAGCCACTATCTAACCTAGACGCTAAACTTCGTAGTAACATGCGCGCTGAAATTATTAAAATTCATAACGCTTTAGGTGCCACTACTATTTACGTTACTCACGATCAAACAGAAGCTATGACAATGGCTGATAGAATCGTAGTTATGAAGCTAGGAGTTATCCAACAAATTGGTCAACCTAAAGAAATTTATGATGAACCAAGAAACTTATTCGTAGCTGGATTTATCGGAGCTCCTACTATGAACTTCCTTCACGGACACATTAAAGAAGGTAACTTCATAACAAAAGAAGAAGCTCAAATAGAAATACCTGAAGCTATGTATAAAAAACTAAAAGACAAAGGTTACGAAGGAAAAGAAGTAGTTCTTGGTATTAGACCAGAAAATATTTCTAACGATCCTTTAGTTTTAGAAACTTACTCTCACGCTAAAATAACTTCTAAAGTTATCGTTGCAGAGCTATTAGGTTCTGAATACATAGTTCATACGGATTTAGGTGGAGAAAGTATTAAAGCTATCGTGCACTCTCGTCAAAATATTAAAATGGGTGATGAAATTACTTTCGCTCTTGATATGAACAGAGCTCATTTCTTCGATACAGAAACTGAGTTATCAATTTTATTAGATCACTAAAAATTAAAATAAAAAAATATTATTTATAGGAGGTTTTTCTCATGAAACTTAAAAAACTTATAGCTGGTTTAACTAGCTTAACTTTAGCTGCATCTATAGCTGGATGCTCAACTTCTAGTAACAATGCAGAAAATTCTATGCCTAAAGAAGGACAAGAACTTGCTGGAGATATAACTGTTTGGCACAGTTTCACTCAAGGACCTAGACTAGAAGTTATTCAAGAAGCTGCTAATGACTTCAAACAAAAAAACCCTAAAGTTAATATAAAAATAGAAACTTTCTCTTGGAATGACTTCTATACAAAATGGACTACAGGATTATCATCAGGAAATGTTCCTGATTTATCTACAGCTTTACCTAATCAAGTAACAGAAATGATAAATGCTGATGCTATAATTCCAGTAAACGACCTTATAGATAGTATAGGACGAGAAAAATTTGCTAATCCTGCTATCGAAGAAGGTACAGTTGAAGGGAAAAATTATTCAATACCTCTGTACTCTCATGCACAAGTTATGTGGTATAGAAAAGATTTATTAGAAAAACATAACTTATCTGTTCCTAAAACTTGGGATGAACTTTATGAAACTTCTAAAAAATTAACAAGTGATGGAGTATATGGGTTATCTGTTCCTATGGGAACTAATGACTTTATGGCGACTAGATTCTTAAACTTCTATGTTAGAAGTGCAGGAGGAAGCCTTTTAACTAAAGATAAAAAAGTTGATTTAACTAGTGAATTACCTCAAAAAGCAATAGAATATTGGGTAAATATGTATAAAGAAACATCTCCTAAAGATTCTATTAACTATAATGTTCTGCAACAAGCAACTTTATTCTATCAAGGTAAAACAGCATTTGACTTCAACTCTGGATTCCATATTGGCGGAGTAAAAGCAAACACTCCTGATTTACTAAAAGATATAGAAGCTGCTCCTATTCCAAAAATGAATGCAAATGACCCTGATAGACCGATAGAAACATCTAACGTTCCTTTAGTTGTATGGAAAAACTCTAAACATCCTGAAATAGCTAAAGCATTTGCTAAAACTTTATACGAAAAAGAAAGATATGTTAAATTCTTAAAAGCTGTTCCTGTTGGTATGTTACCTGCTATAAAAGGAATATCTGATGATCCATCATACAAAAACGACCCTATAGTTCAACAGTTTGCTAATGCTGAAAAAGTTATAAGCTCTGCTGTTGAAAAAGGTACTGCTATTGGTTATGAACATGGACCTAGTGTACAAGCTGGTATATTAGTTAATCAACATATAATTGAAAAAATGTTCCAAGAAATCGTATCAGGTAAAAAAGATAAGGTTCAGGCTGCTAAAGATGCTGAAAAAGAACTAAACGATTTAATTTCAGCTACAGCATAAAATAAAAAGAGCAGGCCTAATAGGCTGCTCTTTTTTTAATAAAAGAAAGGATGTATTATATGATTAAAAAGAATTATGAAAGATGGATATTTGTTTTACCTGCATTAATTATTGTATCTCTTCTTTTTATATATCCATTTTTCTCAAGTATATTTTTCAGTTTTACTAATAAAAATTTAATTTTGCCTAATTATAAATTTGTAGGATTTGATAATTACGCAGCTATAATAAATGATAAAACTTTCTGGTGGTCATTTTTCAACTCTATAAAATGGACTGTACTTTCTTTATTCGGACAAGTTTTATTAGGATTTGTGTTGGCACTTGCATTAAATAAAGTTAAAAGATTTAAATGGCTATACAAAACACTACTAATAGTTCCATGGGCATTCCCTACTATAGTAATAGCATTCTCTTGGCAATGGATTCTTAATGGTGTATATGGATACTTACCTAATATGTTAGTTAAATTGGGAATAACTGACGTTATTCCACAGTTTCTAACTAATCCTACATGGGCGTTTTTAACAATAGTTTGTATTAACATATGGTTTGGTGCACCGTTAATAATGGTCAACGTTTTATCAGCCCTACAAACAGTCCCTCAAGAACAGTATGAAGCTGCGCAAATTGACGGAGCAAACAAATGGCAAGTATTTAAATTCATAACACTTCCTCATATTAGAGTAGTTGTTGGTCTTTTAGTTGTCCTTAGAACTATATGGATTTTTAATAACTTTGATATGATTTACTTAATCACAGGAGGAGGACCTGCGAACTCTACCGCAACACTTCCTATCTACGCATATAATCTAGGATGGGGAAGTAAATTACTGGGGAGATCTTCAGCAGCAACTGTGTTACTGTTTATATTCTTAATTTTAGTATGTTTCATTTACTTCAAAGTTATTTCTAAATGGGAAAAGGGGGTTAAATAATGAAAACTAAAAACTCTAAAATTTGGTCATTAATATCACATATATTCCTTTCTGTTTCTACAGTGATAGCAATTTTCCCTCTAATATGGATATTCTTATCATCTGTAAAAGGAAAAGGAGAACTAACTAGTAATCCCACTAGCTTTTGGCCTAAAACTCTAACTTTAGACTACTTTAAGCATGTCATTTACGACTTAAACTTTATTGCTAATATAAAAAACAGTTTACTTGTTTCATTAGTTACTACTGTTATAGCAATAACTATATCTGCTATGGCAGCTTATGGTATAGTTAGATTCTTCCCTAAATTAGGAGATGTAATGTCTAGATTATTAATAACTACATACATATTCCCTCCTATTCTATTAGCAATTCCATACTCTATAGCGATGGCTAAAACAGGACTTACTAATACAACTACAGGATTAATAATTGTATATCTTTCATTCAGTACACCTTATGCTGTATGGCTTTTAGTTGGGTTCTTTAAAACTGTACCTATAGAAATAGAAGAAGCTGCAAAGGTGGACGGAGCTAACAGATTTACTGTATTCTTTAAAGTGGTTCTACCATTAGTAGCTCCTGGTATTGTAGCTACTGCTATATATACTTTTATCAATGCTTGGAACGAGTTCTTATACGCATTAATATTAGTTAACGATAGTAGTAAAACTACTGTAGCCGTTGCATTAAGATCTTTAAATGGATCTGAAATACTTGACTGGGGAGATATGATGGCAGCATCTGTAATAGTTGTTATTCCTTCCGTTATATTCTTCTGCTTTATCCAAAACAAAATCACAGGTGGATTATCTGAAGGGGCTGTTAAATAAAATTGATTATTATTATAAAGGAGTATTGATATGAAATTAAAAAATAAATTAATTATATCAACTATTTTAACGTCTACTATTTTTTCTAACGCAGATATTACTTTTGCAAATAATACTATATTCAGTGACAATAATATAACAAATAAAAAACAAGTAGATTTAACTAATGAAATAAAAAATTTAGAAAATGCCTCTTTTGTAATAGAGTTTACATCTGATAATATATCAGATGTACAATCTCTATTATCAATATCAGATTCTAGCACAAACAATAAATACTTTAATATTTATATAACAAAACAAGGCGGTCTAGGAATAGAAACTAGAAACAATAATAATACGTTATATTTTAAACCAGCTGCATTAAGAGGAAAATATCTTAATGAAAAAGCAAAAAATACAGTTGTAGTAACAATAGATAAAAATAATAAAACATACAAAATTTATTCTAATGGATTCCTACAATTAGAACAAAAAGTTGAAAATTTTATAACATTAAAAGATATTACTAATAAAAATAACTTTTACTTAGGAAGTGTTTTTAGACAAAATAATCATAGTATGCCTTTTTCTGGAACTATACATAAAGCAGAAATATTAAATAGAGTGTTAAGTGAAACAGAAGCTATAAATATAACTAAAAAAACATCATACGGAAAAACTATATTTTCTAGTAATGATAATTTAAAATCTAATTATTACAGAATACCTACTCTAATAACGTTAAAAAACGGTGATCTTTTAAGCAGTATAGATGCTAGAAAAGGTGGTACACACGATGCTAGAAGTAACATAGATATTGCTGTAGCTCGAAGTAAAGATAACGGTGATACATGGACAGATAAAAAATACGCTATGAGATTTCTAGATTATAAAGATACTGTATTGAATTGGCCTAGAGATAATTCAGGTAAAAATATACAAATTTCTGGTAGTGCTTCTTTTATAGACTCTGTTCTACTTCAAGATGAAACAACTAATAGAGTATTTTTATTCGCTGATGCAATGCCTCATGGTATAGGATTTAATAATGCAGTAAGAAATTCTGGTTTTAAAATAATAGATGGTAAAAAATATTTAAAACTAAAGAAAAATGGGGAAAGCGAATTTAACTATTCTATCAGAAATGATCGTTTCATATACAATGATAATACTAATACTAGAACAGAATATAGAGTAGATAAAAATTATAACGTATTAAAAAATAATAAATACGTTTACAATAACGTATACGATGTAAGAATTACTGGAAGTACAATTCAAGAATTTAAAACAAATGAAAAAGCATATATGAATATTTTTTACAAAGATTCTGATTTTACAGTAGAAAGAACTAACTTTCTAGTCTATGCATATAGCGATGATAACGGGAAAAACTGGTCTAATTTTAATATATTAGAACCTTTTGGAGATATAAACGAAAGTGTTCCTCTTTACGGTCCTGGTAGAGGTATCCAAATAAAAAATGGTATCCACAAAGGAAGATTACTACTTTCTATGTACTCTAGTAGAACCGGAGAGTTTGGCTTTATGTACAGCGATGACCACGGAGCATCTTGGAAATACAAAAAAGTTGACTTAGGTAGAGCTGGCGCTACAGCCGAAGCACAAACAATAGAATTTTCAAACGGTGATTTAAGGACATTCTACAGAACTTCTATAGGAAAAATAGGATATGTAACAAGTAAAGATGGTGGTCTTACTTGGGATTCTCCTAAATATCTAGATAATATAAATGTTACAAGTTATGGTACACAATTATCTGCTATAACTTATTCTAAAATGATTAATGGTAAAGACGCTATAATAATGTCTTATCCAGAAAGTAGAAACGGAAGAAAACAAGGTAGTATCAAAATAGGACTATCTGATCCTAATGATCCAAATCATAACATATCTTGGGATTACAAATACAACATAGACGATGAAAATTATGGTTTTTCTTACTCTGCATTAACAGAGCTACAAACAGGAGAAATAGGAATATATTACGAAAAATGGGATTCGTGGTCTAGAAACGAATTGCACTTAAATAACGTAATGTTATTTGAAAAATACGATATAAATACTTTAATGAATAAATAATATTTTAAGGAGATAAAAAATGAAAAGATACGGTGTAGTTGGAGTTGGATATTTTGGAGCTGATTTAGCTCGTTTTATGAATGAATTTGAAGATGCAAAAATAACAGTAGTTTATGATCCAGAAAACGGAGAAGAGATTGCTAAAGAACTTAATTGTGATTTTACTAACTCTTTGGATGAGTTAGTAGAAAGAGAAGATGTTGATTGCATTATTGTAGCAACACCTAACTATCTTCACAAAGAACCTGTAATAAAAGCAGCTAAAAACAAAAAACATGTATTTTGTGAAAAACCTATAGCTCTAAGTTATGAAGACTGTGATGAAATGGTTAAAGCATGTAAAGAAAATGGTGTTACTTTTATGGCAGGGCATATTATGAACTTCTTTAATGGAGTTATGCATGCTAAAGAACTTATAAACAGTGGCGTAATAGGAAAAGTTCTATATTGCCACTCTGCTAGAAATGGGTGGGAAGATGTTCAAGAAACTATTTCTTGGAAAAAAATACGTTCTAAATCAGGAGGACATTTATATCACCACATACACGAACTAGACTGCGTTCAATTTTTAATGGGAGGAACTCCTGAAACAGTTACAATGAATGCAGCTAACGTGGCTCATCAAGGTGAAGCTTTTGGTGACGAGGATGATATGCTATTCCTAAACCTAGAATTCTCGGATAATAGATTTGCAGTTTTAGAATGGGGGTCAGCATTTAGATGGGGTGAACATTACGTTCTGATACAAGGAGAAAAAGGTGCTATTAAGCTAGATATGTACAACTGTGGAGGAACACTAAAAGTTGACGGGAAAACTTCTCACTTCCTTATCCATGAATCACAAGAAGAAGATGATGATAGAACTAGAATTTATAACTCTACAGAAATGGACGGAGCTATACAATATGGTAAACCAGGTAAGAGAACTCCAATGTGGTTAAGTTCTGTTATGAAAAAAGAAATGAGATACTTAAACGATATTATGCACGGAATGAAACCTACAGGAGATTTTGAAAAATTACTAACTGGTGAAGCTGCTAGATCAGCTATAGCTACTGCTGATGCCGCTACTCTATCAAGAGTTGAAAATAGAAAAGTTAATTTATCAGAAGTTTTAAAATAAAATTAATTATATAATATAAAAAAATATAAACTTAGTATATTTTTTATACTAGGTTTATATTTTTATTTTACTTTAACAAAAAGAACACAAAATATAAAAATACGTTAACAAAGTTTAACTAAAAGAGTTTAAAACGCTTTACAAAAAAAGGTTAATATGCTATTATTTATTTAACACATTAAATAAACATTAAATTATTAATATAGGAGGTATAAATGGCAAGTTTATCACTTAAGCATATTTATAAAACTTATGATAACGGATTTTCCGCTGTTAAAGATTTTAATCTAGAAGTTGCCGATAAAGAATTTATAGTTTTTGTTGGTCCATCTGGATGTGGTAAATCTACGACTCTTCGTATGATTGCTGGACTTGAAGACATCTCTGAAGGTGAATTTTATATAGGAGATAGATTAGTTAATAACGTCGAACCTAAAGATAGAGATATAGCTATGGTTTTCCAAAGTTACGCTCTTTATCCTCACATGACTGTTTTCGACAACATGGCATTTGCGCTTAAACTTCGTAAAGTTCCTAAAGACGAAATCAAGAGAAAAGTTGAAGAAGCATCTAAAATACTAGGTCTTGATGAACTTCTAGATAGAAAACCTAGAGCTCTTTCTGGAGGTCAACGTCAAAGGGTTGCCCTTGGTCGTGCTATAGTTCGTTCTCCAAAAGTTTTCCTTATGGACGAGCCACTATCTAACTTAGACGCTAAACTACGTAGTAACATGCGTGCTGAAATTATTAAAATTCATAACACTTTAGGTGCTACTACTATTTACGTTACTCACGATCAAACAGAAGCTATGACAATGGCTGATAGAATCGTAGTTATGAAGCTAGGAGTTATCCAACAAATTGGTCAACCTAAAGAAATTTATGATGAACCAAGAAACTTATTCGTAGCTGGATTTATCGGAGCTCCTACTATGAACTTCCTTCACGGACACATTAAAGAAGGTAACTTCATAACAAAAGAAGAAGCTCAAATAGAAATACCTGAAGCTATGTATAAAAAACTAAAAGACAAAGGTTACGAAGGAAAAAATGTAGTTCTTGGTATTAGACCAGAAAATATTTCTAACGATCCTTTAGTTTTAGAAACTTACTCTCACGCTAAAATAACTTCTAAAGTTATCGTTGCAGAGCTATTAGGTTCTGAATACATAGTTCATACGGATTTAGGTGGAGAAAGTATTAAAGCTATCGTGCACTCTCGTCAAAATATTAAAATGGGTGATGAAATTACTTTCGCTCTTGATATGAACAGAGCTCATTTCTTCGATACAGAAACTGAGTTATCAATTTTATTAGATCACTAAAAATTAAAATAAAAAATATTATTTATAGGAGGACTCAATAATGAGTAAAAAATTTCTTAAAGTTTTAACTATGGCAGCTGCTTCAGCTGTTGTTCTTTCAGGATGTGTTGGTAAGAGCGATGAAAAAGCATCTTCTAATACTGCTGTAGACGAAAAAGCAAATGTGGAAATTACATACTGGAACTTCCCACAATTTACTAAAGATAAAGAGTTTACTAAAACAGAAGACTACGATGCAGCACTTATTAAAGCATTCCAAGAAAAATATCCAAACATTAAAGTTAACTATCAAAAGATAGAATTTACTGATGGACCAGCTAAAATAGAAACAGCTATTCAATCAAAAACTGCTCCAGACGTTATTTATGACGCTCCAGGACGTGTTATAGCTTGGGCTTCTAAAGACTTATTAGTACCATTAGAAGACGTAGATAAATCTAAATTAGCTGATGCAGCTGTAAAAGCATCTTCTTACGATGGAAAACTTTATATGTATCCACAAGGTATAGCTCCATTCTTAATGGGTGTTAACAAAGACCTTACTGATAAATTAGGAGTTACTGACCTACTTCCACTTAACAAAGAAGGAAGAAACTGGACTGTTGAAGAGTATGAAAAATTCTTAAAAGCAGTTAAAGAAAAAGATTCAGAAATCACACCAGCTTTATTCTACACTAAATCTCAAGCTGGAGACCAAGGACCACGTGCTTTCGTATCTAACTTATACAACTCTTGGATAACTGACAAAGATGTTACTAAATATACAATTAATGATGAGAACGGAGTTAAATCTCTAGAATGGATTAAAAAAGCTTATGACGAAGGATTATTAGGACAAGGTGTAGCTTTAGAAGCTAAAGACGCTCTTGAAGCATTCAAAACTGGACGTGCTGCTTCTACAATCTTATTCTCACCTGGTATAGCAGCTTCTCACGCTTCTGGATTTGACTATAAATTCTTACCATTCCCTAACAGCAGTGGAAAAGCTACTTATGAGTACCTAGTTGCAGGACCAGCTATCTTCGATAACGGTGATACTAACAAAGCTGCAGCAGCTAAAAAATTCATTGACTTTATGATCAATGATAAAGATTGGGGTAAACGTACTCTATTAGCTTCTGGTAACTTCTCAGCTAAAGTTGGAGAAACTGGATTATACGATTCAGAAGAACTTAAATTTGCTGAAAGCTTAACAACACAATACGGACCATACTACAACACTATTCCTGGATACGCTAAAATGCGTCCACTTTGGTTCAATATGGTTCAAGGTGTACTTAACGGAACTACTACTCCTAAAGATGGACTAGATAAATTCGTTACAGACGCTAACAAAACTATAGAAGAAGCAAAATAATTTTTTAACAACTAGGGGTAGACTTGCTTCTATCCCTAGTTTTATTATCAAAAATCAACTAAATTTGGAGGCAAAATGAAAAAAACTAAGAAAAAAAAGTATATAGACTATAGTGGTTATTTCTTTATTTTACCTGTGTGTTTATTTTTCTTCACTTTTGTTTTATTCCCTATGATAAGAGGTTTAGAGCTATCTTTATATAGTTTTTCTAAAAAAACTCCTGTATTTGTAGGTTTAAAACATTATGCTAACCTTTTATTTAGTAGTAACAATGCAACAATTCATGAACCATTTATGAAATCTCTAGTTAATACAGTAATAGTTACTGCAGTTGCGGTTCCTATAGTTGTTTTAATTTCTATATTCGTTGCTGTTACTATTTATAATAAACATGCAGTTGTTCGTTCATTCTTTAGAGGAGTGTTCTACATCCCTGCTATTTCATCAGTAGTTTCTGTTACTGTTGTTTGGGCATGGATTTATCACCCTCAATATGGAATACTAAACTATGTATTCAAATCTATCGGTGTTATTAATGATAATGTAGACTGGCTGGGTAATCCTAAAACAGCTCTATACGCAATTATTACAATACTTATAACTACATCATTAGGGCAACCTATAATTTTATATGTAGCAGCTTTAGGAAACGTTCCTAAAGAGCTATTAGAAGCATCTGAAATTGATGGAGCAAATAAATGGCAAGTATTTACTAAAATTACTTGGCCGTTAATTAAACCGACAACACTTTACATAGTAGTTGTTACTACAATTAACTCATTCCAAATATTTGCATTAATTCAACTTCTTACTGCTGGTGGTCCTGATTACGGAACAAGTACTATAATGTATCTTGTTTATGAAGCAGCTATTAAAAACGGTGATCACGGTGTAGCAAGTGCTATGGGTATTATTCTTGCTGTTATTATCGGAATTATATCTATTCTGCAATTCAAATTCTTATCTACGGATAGCGACTAGGAGGTTATTTTTGTGAAAAATAAAATAAGTATATTTAAAATTGTGTCTATGATTATTCTTCTAGGACTAACAATTTTCTTCATATTTCCTTTTTATTGGATTGCATCAGGATCATTTAAGTTACAAGACGTTGCAATCACAATACCACCAGAATGGTGGCCAACTTCTCCTACTTTAGAAAACTATGAGAAGTTATTTAACCCTTATACTCTAAGATGGTTTTTTAACTCAGTATTTATTTCAGGTATGACTACTATACTTGTTTGTAGTACTGCTGCTTTAGCTGGTTATGCTCTAGCTAAGAAAAACTTCCCAGGAGTTCAAATTATATTCATGATGTTCGTAGCAGCTATGGCTCTACCAAAACAAGTTATTTTAATACCATTACTTAACTTGATAACTGAATTTAACCTAATGAATACATACTACGCTCTAATCTTACCTGCTGTTGGATGGCCATTTGGGGTATTCCTAATGCGTCAATTCTCACAAGGTATTCCTACAGAGTTATTAGAATCTGCTCGTATTGATGGATGTGGTGAGTTTAAAACATTCACTAACATAGCTTTACCTATAATCAAGCCTGGTATCGGAGCTTTAGCTATCTTTACATTTATAGCTAGTTGGAACGATTACTTCTCACAATTAATCTTCTCTAACACTCCGGATATGGCTACATTACCATTAGGACTTGCTGCTCTAGCTCAAGGTCAAGAGTTCTCTAACGACTACGGTCTACTTATGGCAGGGGCTTCTCTAGCATCTCTACCTATGATAATAGTATTTATTTGCTTCCAAAATTACTTTACTCAAGGGGTAACTTTAGGAGCAGTTAAGGGGTAAAATATGAATAAAGAACAATTATTTGAAAAAATAAAAGGAAAAGTAATAGTATCTTGTCAAGCACTAGAAGGAGAGGCATTATACCGTCCAGAAGGAGGAATAATGAGTCTAATGGCACAAGCAGCAAAAAATGCGGGAGCAGTAGCCATAAGAGCGCAAGGTGTACAAGATATAAAACAAATAAAAGAACAAACAGGACTACCTGTAATTGGGATAATTAAAAAGAATTATGAAGGATATGACACTTACATAACAGCTACAATGAAAGAGATAGATGAACTAGTAGCTGTAGGAAGCGAAATAATAGCTCTTGATTGTACATTAAGACAAAGAGGAGACGGCTTAACAGTAGCAGAGTACATAAAAGAAATCAAAACAAAATATCCAGAAATAGTATTAATGGCTGATATATCTAACTTAGAAGAAGCAATATATGCAGAAAAAGCAGGTGTAGACTGTGTAGGAACTACAATGAATGGTTACACAGCATATACAGCAGACTCTAAAAAATTTGATCCAGAATTAGTAAGAGCAATATCTGAGAATGTTAAAATTCCAGTAATAGCTGAAGGTAAAATTCACGAACCTCATCAAGTAAGACTTGCTCTTGATTCTGGCGCTCACTGCGTTGTTGTTGGTGGAGCTATAACTAGACCTGAAGAAATTGCTAAAAGGTTTATAAACGCTATATAATGAAAGTATTATATTTAATGGCATATTGGTACACCTTTAGCAAATGGTATATACTGGGAGCTTGGTTTGTTACTCATATGCTAAATATTGCATTTAAAAAATTATGGTTATCTCCTCTAATCATAAATGCAGTATCTGTATTATTGTTAGGTACAGGAATATATATAAGTATGATAAGTGGAGAAGAAGTAGGCTTATCCGTACTAAACATATATATTCCGGTAGTATTCGCAAGTATTTTAATGAATTTAATTATATACGCTTATAGACGAATAAAAATAAAACTAAAAAGTAGATAAATAGTTATAAATAAAAAAGCTAAAATCAATATTTCTTGTTGATTTTAGCTTTTTATTTTAAATATTTTCGTTATCTTCTTTTTTAAAGAATAATAATATTAATCCAAATAATACTGTTATTACATTAAAAGTTATTCCTAAAACTACAATGTTACTATAAATCATCGGAATTAATAAAAAGATAATTCCAAAAAATGAATATAAAGTAGTTACTACAGTATGAATACCTGCTAATTTATTGTAATCATAGTATTTATAAATCATTTTTTCAAAAAAGTTTCCTGAAATTCCTATTATTAAAAATGAAAAGAAAAATAAAATAAGTTTTAAATAAATATTATCAAGTATAAAAATTAAAACAAACATAGTACCTGTTAAAATATAATCTAACATAAAAAACTTATCTATTTTCATTTTAACATAAGGAGCTACCATTGCCCCTAAAAAATCTGCTGCTCTTTGCGTTGCTACTACCAACCCTAGCCATTTTATATCTATATTAATCAGTACTAAATATATTGGTATAAGGGTTATTAACATATCTGTCATACCACTTAAAAATGCTTCACTACTAACTATAAAAGATGCTTTCTTTTTATCTCTAAAATGTTTTAATAAATCTTTTGTAGTATGTGATTGTTCTTCATCTTCATAATTTTGTTCTTCGCTAATTTCATTATTTATACTTTGCTTTTTAATAAATATTTTTGAGAAGAAAAATATAGAAAAGACAAAAAATGGAATACTTAACTCTAAAACAATCAAGTAAGATAGAAAACCTAATAAAAGAGATACTACAAAGTTAGATATAATATCTAATGTATTGGTAGTAAAATATTGAATATCTACCGACTTATTTATTAAATCTTCTTTATATTCTAATGTTTCTGAAACAAAACTAACTTGTAAACTAGCTTGAACCGTGTTTACTAAACTAAATATTATATTTAAAAAATATATGTAATAAATATCAAGTTTTAAATATAAAGTTATAATAATAGCTAATACTACAAATATATGTGTGGTTTGTGTAGTTATTAAAGCTATTTTTTTATTTTTAATATTATCTATATAACTACCGTATAAAAATGCAAAAACTTTGGGTAACATTCCTAAAAGTGCAAATAAAGATAAACTACTTACATCAATATTATAAACGGTAACTAGACCTATAGATATAGCAATGAAATAAAAACTATCTCCTATATTTAAAAAAGACTTTCCTAAAATAAGATTTCTAAAATTTTTGTAATTATACCATTTCATAATAAACCTCCTTTTTTAAACAAATAATAAAATAGTAGTTTTATTCATTATAAAAAACTTTCTTAAGAAAGTCAATCTCATTTAAGATATTATATCTTTTTTTTGATTAAATGTTTTTTGTTTGTTTTTTATAGTATAATTAAATTGTACAAAAATAGGAGATAATTATACCTTATGATTAATGATTCATTATCTAAAACAATAAAAGAATATCGTTTAAAAAATAATTTAACTCAAAAAGAATTAGCGAATGGGATTTGTGCTCAATCTATAATAAGCAAGATAGAAAAAGAAGGAGTTTTTCCTACTATTGATATTTTCATAAATATAGTAAAAAAATTAAACATACCTACTGATGTTATAATAAATCTTTTTGGATTAGAACCTGCCAAAAATAATTATAATTATTTTATAAACATTAATAAAATAAAGGACTTATTAGAAAAACGAGATTACGAAACTATAAAAATAATAATTGATAATATTAAAGGTATAAATTCGATATCTAAATATGAATTTTTTTTCTTTAAATATGTTAATGCAATAATTCATAATAACAACAAAATAGAACTACTAGAAAATACTATAAATGAAATGAAACAAATTCATTACAATAATAAAGATTTATTTAGTAGAATTTACTTAGCATTAGCCGGTTTATATATGGAAAAAGAGGACTATAACATTTCTTATAATTACATAGAAAAAATAGAAAAATACATAGACAATACATCAGATAGTATTTTACATAATAAATATTACTATACATACGCGCGACTATGCTCTTTTACCGACAAAAATAAACTTGCTTTAGATTTAGCAAATAAAGGTATAGAACTATCTGTTAGTAATGGAATATTACGTTTTTTAGGGGATTTAATTATTTTAAAATCTTCTATTCTTTGTGATGAAAAAATGTATGAAGAATCTCTTGTTTATTGTGAACAGGCGTTAATTATATTTAACATAAACAATAACTTTAAAATGATAGACTTCTCTTTACAACTTAAAAAATTTATAAATGATAAAATAAAGTATGAAACAAAATAAAAAAAAAAAATTTAATTATTTTAGATTTTTATCTATAATACATCGAAAAGTATTAAATTATCACAAACACCTAAACCTCCTATAATAATGAAAAAGTAACCTAAATTAGAATTAACTGAAACAAAAATTAGAAAAATAACTTATACGTTCATTATATATTTTTTGTTTCAGTTTCATTTTTAAAATTTCTGCATTTTAACGTAATTTATATGTAGTTTAAAATATTAATTTTAATAAGTATCTCTGTAACATTTAATAACTCTTACTACTATATTATGCAGGTTTTATTATTTTTTACTTTCCTTACCGTACTATGTCATAACCTAGTATAAATATATTAGACTAGTATACAATATTATGATATAGTATAAATAAATATAATATTGGAGGTAATACAATGATTTCAGAATACGTACTATTATGTGCACCCTATAGATTTGAAGATAGTTTTTTAATTAGGTTAAATGAAAATATAATAAAAAATAATTTATTTTCAATTATTATGCCAGGCATAAATACAAATACAAGGAATTTAGTAAAAAACAGTATTAAAAACAATTTTGGAATTGTTGATAAATATACTCTTACAGATACATTAAACAAATTACAAAATGGAGATTTCCAGATTAACAATAATATTATAGAAGAAATAATATCTGGCATAGAAAATTTAAACACAAGAGAAACTATAGTAAAAATTAGTTCAATGACTAAAGATAAAGGTATTCAAGGTTTTGACGATTGTAGAATAATAGATACATTAACAAAATCTTATGCAGCTGAATTAATTACAAAAGAAGATTTTAATTCTTTATTCAAAGAACATACTGAAAGAATAAAAAATGATTATCAAAGCTGGGAACAATATTTATCATCTTGTGTTTTAGGTAAATTATTACAAGTAGTTGAAGAATCATTTACAATAACTACTAGCGAAGAGTTCATTTCAGATATTTACAGTTATTGTATATCTTCAATAAATGTATTTTCTTATTCTTCATTTTGGAAAGATCACAATTTAAATAATCTAGGATTAGAGTTATCTAAATTATTAGGAACTGATTACGAGCAAGATAAATCTAAAACATCAGAAACACAGGCTCAATATAGCGGAACTGATAATATAAAATACTTATCAAATGACTTAATAGGATACCTAGAAATTAAAGGTATTGATGCTGACAATATAATTGATTATGAGAAATATGATTATTTAAGTAAAATGGCTGAATATGTTATATGGGATCCTATAGTTAATAATAAACTAGACTGGTTAGTAACTCCAATTAAATCTGAGCAAGATACATTATTAATGCCTAAAGAATATTCTAGTCTACCATCTACAGAAGATTATTGGATTAGATACACAAAACTAAATGAATATTATGACAAAAATATATTTGCAATGTTTGTCGGATCTCTTAATATACTAGCTTTATTTACTGAAAAATGCGTATATAGTTTCGAAAAAAAAATGCTATTTAAAAAAACTGTTGTTGAAATACCTTGGAATGAAGTTAAATTAGAAGCAAAATTAGACTTAGATTTTAATGGAACTTATATTTATTTAAACGGAAGAAAAATATTTGATATGCTAGAAGTTATGGATTATTCTTTAATAGGTTTAAGTAAAGACGATATTAAAAATATGGAAGAAAAACAAATAAAACAAATTGAAAATGAATGGACTGAAAAACTAAATAAAGTTCTTGCCGATATACCAAAAAGAGTTAAAGAATTTTCAACAAAATCGTTGTAATATATAATAAAATTAAACATCTTAAAAAAGAGTGGAAAATAATCCAATCTTTTTTACAATTCTGTTAAAACTTCTAAAATATATTCATCAAAAAAACATTCTTGAAGATTTTCTTTTTCAAATTTTCTGTAATATTGTACTTCTTTGTCTTTTATTAATTCTAAAAATCTATTTTGACATTCTAGTGGTGTAGTAGGCTTTAATTGTGACTGAGCATAATATAATTTTGCTGTTACTTTTTCGGCGTAATTTAGAACGTCTATTTTTTGTAATTGTTCAAACATTTCCGCTTCTTTATTAAAATTATTTCTAGAATATTCTCTCATAGGCTCATAAAAACCTACATCTTTATTGGTATAATATATAGTCTCAAAATCACACATATCTATATTAGATAAAAATAATTTTTTTACATCGTTTTTATATGTACTAGCAACAAGACCTACTGCTGCTCCTTGTCCTACTCCATAAATATAAATAGGCTTTTTAGGAATTTCTTTTTCTAAAATAGTTATAAAATCTATAACATCTTGATAAAAATATGTATAGTAATCTGTGTTTAAAAGTGGTGCATAAACTGACCAATTTTGCATATTATTACTCTTTCCTATCTGTCCTCTTGCATGAATAGAAAGCACAGCATAGTTATGAATAGTATATCTACTTAGATTCAAATAATCTTTAGGTGCAACGTTGTAATCAGGTATTTCTATAAATATACCCTTACAAGTATCTTTTGGTATAAATAGTTCTCCAAATAAATCAGAGTTATCTTCTGCCTTAAATTTTATATTATAACACTTTGCGCTTGGATGATTTTTTATAATATGTTCTTTTTCATAATCAAAATTTCTATTTGTTTGTATTTTCATGCTATACCTCCAATAAAAATTCTAATATTTTTTCATTAAAATCTGGCATATTTTCGTGTGCATATTTACGATATAACAACAACTTTTTCTCACTATTTATGTTATTATATACTGCATATTGTGTTTCTATAGGGCATATTAAATCAACACCACTAGCTGCAAAAAGAACTTTGGCTTTTATTCGATCTGCAAAATTTTTTGTGTCTATATATGATAACATATTAAACATATAGTCATTATTTGCTTCTAGTGTATTAAACCATCTGCTATAGTACCTTATTCCTTCATAAGCTGATAAATCTAAGTTTAAATCGTATACCTTTTTCATATCAGACAAAAACGGATACTGGATTATACATTTTTTTATTTCAGGATTTAAAGCAGCACACATAGCAGAAAATGCCCCTCCTTGAGAACCTCCTGCACAACTAATATTGTTTTCGTCTATACCGTTTAATTCTTTAATTATTCTAACTAAAATACACATATCAAGTATATTTTTTCGATAAATCATATTGTCTAAAGAATCATCTAGTCCAGCAACTATATGACCTGATACTGTAGTTCCCTTTATACCACCTATATCTTCACTAAGTCCTCCCTGCCCTCGAAAATCCATAGCAAATACTGCATAACCTATAGATGAATAAGAACTTTTTTCAAAACAATTTCTATTTCTACCAGGATAACCATGAAAATAAAGTAGAGCCGGAACTTTTTTATCTGTTTTTGGTTTTACATATTTAGCATAAATATTAGCTCCGTCAAAACTTTTAAAATTCAAATCATAATACGCTATATTTTCAAACTTAGAGAACTTTGTTTCAGATATTGTATAATTTAATTGTACTTTATTTACTAAGTCTAATTGCCTATCCCAATATTTATCAAAATCATCAGGTTTTGGCCAAGTACCTTTATAACTATTTAAATATTGTAAATCCATATTATTTTTCCACAAATACACTAACTGCACCGTATAATGCAGCTTCATTACCTAAACTAGCTACAACAAATTTAGTTTGGTTAGTTTTTATCGGATTTAGTTCTTTAACTTTATTTTCAATTATATTTACTAAATAATCTCCTTGTTTAGAAACTGCTCCTCCTAGTATTACACATTTAGGATCTAAAATTAAAAGCATATTAACTATCCCCTCTGCTAAATGAGTAGACCATTCTTCCATTAATTCTAGTGCTTCTTTATCATTAGCTTTGCATCTATCAAAAAATTCTATTACAGACACATCTTCTCCTAATATTGATTTAACTTTATTCTCTAAAGCTATAGTAGAAGCTCTTTGTTCGTAAGAAGTATCTGTTGCTTTATCATAAAGTGATTTTCCTATCTCTCCTACTCCGAAACAAGATCCTTGAGGCATTTTATCTAAGTAGTATGCTCCACCTATACCTGTTCCTAAAGCTAAACAAAATACTTCATCTAATCCTTTAGCTCCACCTAACCATTGCTCCCCTAATAAAGCGCAGTTTACATCATTATCAACGTAAATACCTACACCTAACTTATCTCCTACAGATTTTTTAAAATCTGTTCCTATATAATTTTTAATAGTTGGTCCAGCGCTAATTACAGTCATATTATTTGTATCTATAACTCCTGCTGCTGATATTCCAATTTTATTATAGTTATAATTTTCTTTAATTTCTTTAGCTACTCTATAAATCTCATCTTCTATTCTTAAAGAAATATTATCCGGAGTGTCACATACCTCATGATGAATAATTTTATATTCCTTATCAATAACTGCAAATTTTATAGTAGTTCCTCCGATATCTACACCTAAAAACATATAACTTCTCCTTTATAAAAATTTTAATATTTGTTATTAAATGATACCACAATTAACCACTTTTATAAATAGTTAGCGTATTAAATTTTAATTTTTTAATATATTAGTTATTAAATTAAAATTTTTTTAATTTAATTTTAAAATTATTATGAAATCGCTTGACACAAACAAATAAAAAGTATAAAATTAAAGTATAATTTAATGTGTTAAATTTAGTTGTAAATATATTGACTTTTCAGGTTAAATTGATAAAGTCCTAGAAATAATACCAAAACCTGAATAAAATTTAGGTTTTGGTTTTTTTATAATTAATTAAAGGAGAAAAATATGTTAATAAAAAGTAAAAAAGTTTGGTTATCAGGACAATTTTTACCACTAATAGTAGAAATTACAAACGATAAAATAACAGCTATATACGACTATGATGATGAAAAAGAAGTTGATTATGATTTTGGAAGTAATAGGGTACTTCCTGGATTTATAGATATTCATACTCATGGTGCCTATGGATTTGATACTAATGATGCAAACGAAGATGGTCTTAGACGCTGGGCTAAAAATGTATCCGAAGAAGGAGTTACTGCATTTTTACCAACAACTATAACACAAACAGAAGAAACTTTATTAAAAGCTGTAAGCAACGTAGCCAAAGTTCATAATGATGGCTATGAAGGGTCTGAAATATTAGGTATTCATTTTGAAGGACCTTACTTAGATGTAGAAAAAAGAGGGGCTCAACCTTTAGACTGTTTACAAAAACCAGATGTAGAGCAATTTAAAAAATTCCAAGAAGCTAGTAATAATTTGATTAAAGTAATAACTATAGCAAGTGATTTAGATCCAGATTATAAACTTACTAAATATCTAGCTTCTGAAGGAATAAAAGTTAGTATGGGACATTCTTCTGCTAACTATAAAGAGACTGCTTTAGCATTTGCTAACGGAGCAATATCACAAACACACGTATTTAACGGAATGACAGGATTCCACCACAGAGATCCTGGTCAAGTAGGATACGCATTTTTCTCAAATGATAGTTTTGGAGAAGTGATTGCTGATGGTATTCATTCTACTCCAGAATCTCTAAATCTATTTTTCCAAACAAAAGGTAGAGATAAAGCTATCGTAATAAGTGATTCTATCAATGCAAAAGGTCTTGGTTCTGGTACTTATGAATTTGGTGGAGAAAATGTAATAGTGCATGATGACGGACGTGCAACAAGAGAAGACGGTCGCCTAGCTGGTTCAACAGCAAATATTATAAACAGTTTAAGAGTTTTAATAGAAGATGCACTAGTACCAGTAAACTATGCAATAAACGCATGTACAAAAAATCCTGCAGATCTATTAGGATTGTCAGACTCTAAAGGAAGAATAAAAGTTGGTTATGACGCAGATATAACAGTAATTTCAGATGATTATAAAGTTATTAAAACATTTGGAAAAGGTAAAATAATTTACGAACAATAAAGGAGATAAATAAAATGAACTACAACGTATTTGAAACTAAAAAAGAAGCATCAAAAGCTGCATACGAATTAATGAAAAGTTTGCTAAAAGAAGATTCTATATTAGGTTTAGCAACAGGAAGTACACCTACTGACCTATACGAGGTTATGATAGAAGATTATAAAAAAGGTAATGTATCTTACGAAAATATAAAATCATACAATCTTGATGAGTATGTAGGAATATCTTACGATCATCCTGAAAGTTATCACAGATTTATGGACGATAATCTGTTCAATCATATTAATATAAAAAAAGAAAATACTAACGTTCCTGATGCTAGTGCAGAAGATTTAGATGAAGCTGTTAAAACATACCAAGAAGAACTAGATAACACACAAATAGACATACAAATTCTTGGAGTTGGTGGCAACGGTCATATAGGCTTTAACGAACCAGGAACTCCTTTCGAAGCAGGAGTACACGTTGTTGATTTAAAACAAGAAACAATAGAAGCAAACTCTAGATTTTTCGACAATGATATTAACCTTGTTCCTAAACAAGCTGTAACTATGGGAATAAAAGATATAATGAAAGCTAAAAACATAATTTTATTAGCTTTCGGTGAGAATAAAAAACAAGCAATTAAACAATTAGTTGAAGGATTAGAAGTAACTACAGAAGTTCCATGTACAGTTTTAAAACAACACCCAAATGTACACATATTCGTAGATAAAGAAGCTGATTTTAAAAACTAGAAACATAAAATAAGAAGTACAAAAATAAGGAGTTTTATGAAAAGGATAATTAATTGGACACAAATAAAAAAATTACCTGCTCCACAAGGATATAAAGAAAACATAGGGGTTTCTAATATGCTGTGTGGTATGCTTGAAGATAAAATAATTCTAGGGGGAGGAGCTAACTTTCCTATACACCCTCTAGATGGCGGTAGTAGAACTGAACACAACTATTTATATTTAATAAAAGCTATAGATAATACATTTAAAATAATAGATTCTACTATGCTTGAAAAACCGATTGCCGATGGTAAAGTAGTAGTATTTAATAACATAATGTTTTATGTTGGTGGTAATAGAATATTAAAAATAAATGTAATAAATAACAAATTACACATTTCTGAATATTTTACGCTACCTTTTGAAATTAAAAACTGTATAGCTCATCAATTTGAAGGAACTATATATTACGGTCTAGGTTCAATAGACGGAAAAGTAACAAATAGAATGTTCTCATTTAATATTTATACTAGAGAAAATATAGAGTTATCCCCTTTCCCTGCTACCGAAAGAACACAAGCAGTATCTGAAATTTTTTATGATGATATTGTAGTTTTTAGCGGAGGAAATAGTATAGCTTATACAGATGGCTATAAATTTAACGTACGAAAAAAAATGTGGCAGACTATTTCTGATGTAGAAGCAAACAATAAAAAAATATCTTTATTAGGTGCTGCAGCAACAAAAATAAATTCTGAAGAAATGCTTGTAATAGGTGGATTCGATGCTGAAATTTGGAAAAATGCTGTGCATAAATTATCTACATTAGAGGGTGAAGAAAAACAAAAATTCAGAGAATTTTATTTCAAACAAGATTACAGCTATTATAATTGGAATAAAGAGATGTTAATTTATAACTATACAAAAGATGAGTGGAAATCAATAGGAGAAATATCTTTTAAAGCTCCTTGTAGTCACGCACTTATAAATAATGGTCTAAATATATACTCTATTATGGGAGAAATAAGACCTGGAGAAAGAACACCAAATATACACAGGGTTTCATTACAACAAATAAACGAGGAATTAAATTAATAAAAAATACCTATAGGATATTATTTCTATAGGTATTTTATTATTAAACATATTCTATTTTTTCTACTTCTTCTTTTGTATTTCCATTGTAGTAGTTATTAATATCTACCGGTGGTTTTCTTGCAAATAACATAATAGCTACTATAAAGTAAGGAAGGTATATAAAGAACCCTACACTAACCGTTATTAAAAATGTAACTATCGCTAAAATTAAAAACATTATACCTGAAAAAATACGCTTTTTCATTGTAAAAGAAATAATTATGGCTAAAATTGTTACAACAACATATATTACTGTAGCTACGGGAACAAAATTTACTACAAAATCTATTATTTGATTAATTTGAACATCTGTAAAATTATACTCCTGATTAGATTTAATTATCTTATCTCTAAGTTGATCATGAAAATCTTGAGAATTTACTATTTGTTGAAATTCATCATTGAAATTAAGACTAGCAATTAAATAAGTAATAAAAATCAAACAAATATTAGCTATCCAAGCTAAAACTTTTTCTGCTGTTCTGGAAAATTTATTCATAAATAACACCTCTCTATTTTATTTGTAATTAATTATAGCATATAATAGTTATTATTAAAACACATTCATTTTAATATAATATTGATTTTATTGAAATTTTAATATAGAATTGATAAGTACAAATTTTTGAAAATTGGGGGATAAATTATGAAAGACATGACAAAAGGTAAAATATTACCTCAAATAGTTAATTTTGCTATCTTTATTTTTATCGGTGGTATGATGCAAAACCTATATCTAGTAGCTGACTCTATAATATTAGGACAATATGTTGGCGAAAATGCTCTAGCCGCAATAGGTATTGCTAACCCTATAAACTTTGTCGTAATTGGATTTTTAATAGGAATAACACAAGGTTTTAGTGTTAATATGGCAAAAAGTTTTGGAGAAAATAATTTAGAAAAATTTAGAAAATACTTTTTTAATTCTATTATATTATGCTTAATAGTAGGAATTATTATTATAATAACATTGGCATTTACTAACGGATATTTATTAAAGTTTATGAACACTCCAGAACATTTATACGAGCTAAGCCACAATTTTTTATTAGTTCTTTATTTAGGGAGTATTTCTAATCTACTTTATAACCTTTTTGCTGGTGTTCTAAGAAGTATAGGTAATAGTTTTGCACCTCTTATATTTTTAACGATAGCAGTTATATGTAATGTTGTATTAGTTTATACATTTGTTGCGATATTAGGATACGGGGTTGTAGGTTCTGCTTTTGCAACTATTATAAGCCAAACAGTATCCGCAGTAAGTTGCTACATATTTATAAGAAATAAATACCCACAAATAAATATAAAAAAAGAAGATAAAAAGATTAGTAAAAAACATATAAATAGTCTTTTAAGACAAGGTGTCCCTATGGGGCTTCAGTTTTCTTTTACGGGTATAGGTGTAATCATAGTTCAAGCATACCTTAACACATTCGGAACTAATTATATTGCAGGATATAGTGTCGCTATTAGAATCCAAAATATCTTACTTTATATTTTTGTAGCTTTAGGAACGGCAATTTCAACTTTTACTAGTCAAAATTACGGAGCTAAAAAACTAGATAGAATATCTCAAGCTATGAAAATATCAACTACTCTAGCTATTATCTTAAGTGTTTTTTCTGCCATATTAGTTATGACATTTGGAGAAACTATGGCTGAATGGTTTACTAAAGAGAGTAATCCAGAACTTATTAACGCAGCAACTACATACTTTAAATCTGTTTATTGGGGCTATCCTATATTAGCACTTCTTATTTTGTATAGAAATGCTTTACAAGGTTATGGTTTCCCAATATCTGCAATGATAGCAGGAATTATTGAACTTGTTATGCGTACTGTAGTTGTAATATTATTTACAGCAACTTATGGTTACGTTGCAGTATGTTATTCAGATTCAATAACTTGGGCTGTAACTGGAGTTGCGTTAGTTTTAGCTTATATATACTTAGCGAGACTACGTAGAGAAAAATTAATTAAAAGTAATTAAAAACATTGGAGTTAGGATTAAAATTTTATGTCCTAACTCCAATTTTTATTTAATCAACATTGTTTTTTAAATAACCATTACTATCAAATGAATATTTTACTCCTGATATTTCTACTGTTGTATCTTTATAAGCTCCATAATCATCCGGAATATAATACATCCATTTTCCACTGTAATTTACCCAACCAGAGTTTTCTATTAATTTTCCTCCAATTTCAAATTCATACAACAAATTATTTATTTCCAACCATCTTGAACTTTCATAGCCAGGATCATACATTATAGTAGCTTCTAATTTATCCAGAGCAAAATCTATAGTTTTATCATAAAAATAATACCAAGCATTATAATTTTCATCATAATACCATCCTTGTTCATATTTACCTTCATCTTTATAAAACCACATATTTTTTCCTGATTTTTCTATATTAACCCAACCATTTTGTACAACTTCTATAGACTTCATTTTATCCATGTCTGGTTTAAAATAATAACCGTAAATAGGTATTAAAGAATAGCAAAATAACATTATAAAAATAAATAAAATTTTGAAATTAATTTTTCTATTATATTTTTTTTGTAAATAATCTTCCATAAATAAATCTCCTTTTTATTTTATAATAACAAAAAATAAATATAATGTAAATATTCAAATCAGAATTTTCTGTTAATATAATTCAATAAAAAGAAAATTAGAATAAGATTTTATATATTAGTATATACAACCTTTAATAAAACTGTATTAGTATTATTTTATTTATTTTTAAAAATTAGAGATATTTTTTTTGTTGTATTTTAATAAAAACAAACATAAAAAATATAAAATAAAACGCATACCTTTAATTAAAATATGGTTTTTTATGTGAAAATAAAAAAGTTGGATTTAGTATTGTTTTATGTTACTTCAAGTGTTATAATATAGATGTAAAATACAATATATAAGGAGGTTTACATATATGAAATTTTACAAAGCAATTACATTAGCAGCAGTTACTGCCCTATCTTTAACTGTCGCAGGGTGTAGTTCAAACACTCAATCTACTCAAACAGTAGAAAAAAAGTCAGCTGATCAAGTACTTGGAGTATCACTTGAAAACCCTATTAAAGTTGATAAAGAAAAAGGTACTATAACAGTTTTAGGTCAAGTAAATGGTAAATATTTTAACCAATCTACTCGACACGGATCAGTAGAACATAGCGGAAGCAACGGTGCCAAATCGGTAATAACTGCTTTTGCTAAACCAGAAGATTTCTTTAACGCCCTTGTAGAAATCGGAGCTAAACCAGGAGAAAATATGACTCCTGCAAATGCACAAACTACTCATGTTCAAGGAACACCTATAAAAATGGACGTTACTTGGGACGGTGCTGATAAAACTTATAATATTAATGACTTAATTATAGACAGCAACGGTAACAAAATTAATTTCCGTTTTGGAGGAAACCTAAACAGAGCTAAAGATAAAAATACAGGTTGCTTATCTTGTCTTGATAGTTGTCCTGTAGGTATTATATCTAATGATACTTATACTTATGGAGCTGTAGAAAATACAGGTGAAGTTAAATTTACTGGTAATTCAGAATTACTACCAGAAGATGGTACTTATGTAGCTACAATTTACAGTATAGATAAAGATAGAGCATAAGAAAGGAATACTTATGCATAGATTAAGAACATTCTTTTATTACCTTACTACCGGTATTACTTTAGGTTTTTTACTATCATTATTATTAACATTCAACACTAAATATGAAATGATGATAAGTTTAGCTTTAATGACATACATTTTTATCGGTTTTGGTATTATGCTTGGTGTTGCCTTTAAAAATATACGTTATAAATATATATTTTTTATTATAGAAGGCCTTACCCTACTAATAGCACTTCTAAGTGGAAAATTAATGCAAATAGTGTATATAGTTAAGGAAACTTTTTTTACAACAACACCTGTGAAGAATATAATTTTACCTTTTATAGTAGTAGTAGCGATAATAAACATAATAAATATTTACATCATCACTACACTTAGTAAATATCAAAAAGTTTATTCACGCGAAGAATTAAAAGAATTAAAAGCTAAAGAAACAAAACTAAGTGAACTTAGAGAAAAATTAAGTCCAGAAGAATTAGCAGAACTTAAAAAATCTCGTAAAAAACAACGAAATATAGCATTAATTATTATTACAATCTCCCTAATTATTTATTTTGCTATACCTAGTGTTCGAGAAAAATTAAACTACGCTTTTGCTACTATATCTCAATTAGACACTAATATTGTTATAGAATATTTGAGATCTTATGGTGCTTGGGCTGCCGTTGTATCATTTATATTGATGATTTTACAATCAATTGCAGCACCTATCCCTGCATTTTTAATTACCCTTTCTAATGCAGCTATTTTTGGATGGGTTTGGGGAGCAGTCTTATCTTGGTCTTCTGCTATGGCAGGAGCTGCTCTATGTTTCTTTTTAGCTAGAGCATTAGGTCGCGGACCAGTAGAAAAACTAACAAGTAAAGGAGCTATGGCTTCTGTAGACGTATTTTTTGAACGTTATGGAAAACATACTATATTTATATGTAGATTACTTCCTTTCGTTTCTTTCGATTTCGTTAGTTATGGTGCCGGACTTACTAATATGAAGTTTTGGTCGTTCTTTATAGCAACAGGAATAGGGCAACTTCCTGCTACTATAGTATACTCTTATGTAGGTGGAACACTTACTGGTGGAGCACAAAAACTTTTCTTAGGTCTGATGTCATTATTCGCTTTATCTATAATGATAGCTATAGCTAAAAAAGTTTATAACGACAAACACAAAACTAAATAATAAAAAGCACAAAGTTTTATTATAACCTCAAATAAAACTTTGTGTTTTTTTGTTGTATAAGTGTCCGAATATTTCTACAATAAAAAATAGTATTTTTACTAATTATCCATATATTTTTTCTATTTAATTTTTTTTAATTGTTCTTTATTATTAACTTAATATATGGTAGAATAATTGACAATATATAAGTGGAGGATTATGGACCATGACTGGTAAATATAAAAATTTAGCTAAATTAGAATTACACTGTCACCTTGACGGATCACTATCTTTAGATACAATAAAACAATTAGCTGATATGGCTAAAATAGAATATCCTAAAAATGATAATGAATTTAAAAAATTAGTTACCGTTACGAAAGATGCTAATTCTTTAATAGATTACTTAAAAACTTTTGACTTTATACGTCCTCTTTTACAAACCAAAGAAGCACTAAGATTAGCTGCTTACGATGTTGCAAAACATGCTGCTCTTGAAAATGTTATTTATTTAGAATTAAGATATGCTCCAGAACTATCTATGGATGAAGGCTTAACCGCTCTAGAAACTCTAGAAGCTGTTTTAGAAGGGTTAAAAGATGCTCATAAAGAGTTTGGAATTGAAGGAAAAGCTATAGTTTGTGGATTAAAGCATACTCCTTTTGAATTAACAAAAGATATTTTTGAAAATGTTGTACATTTAGCAGACAAAGGTTTAGCTGGATTTGATTTTGCAGGTGATGAAGAAAATAATCCTGTTAGTGAACTAGAAAAAGCTATCAAAGAAACTCAAAAATTAGGATTACCTTTAACATTTCATGCTGGAGAATGTGGTTGTGTAAAAAATATTGTAGATGCTTTAAACTTAGGAATAAAGCGTATAGGTCACGGTACTGCTCTTGCTTTAGATGATGAGGCTATTAAACTGTTAGTAGAAAAAGGTGCTGCTGTAGAAATGTGCTTAACAAGTAACATTCAGACTAAAGCTATGCCGTCTTTAGAAGAGTTCCATTATAAAAAACTTTATGACGCCGGTGCTAAAATAACTATAAGCACTGATAATAGAACTGTTTCAGATACTAATTTAACTAAAGAATACTCGTTATTTAATAAATACTTTGGAACAGAAACTAAAGACTTTTATTGTTTTAATAAAAATGCCGTAGAAGTAAGTTTTACAGACGAAGAACAAAAACAAAGATTATTTAATAAATTAAAAAAAAATTACAAAGACCAAAAATAATTGTTTTACATGAAACATATTTAATAAATAAAAGCTATATTCAAAATGAATCTAGCTTTTATTTTTTTTATCCAACTCTATGTAATGATTTACAGCATCAAAAAATGAATCGACTACGTAAGCAGCTTCCAGTTTTACATACTCTGGTGCTGAACTCATACAATAAGAAACGTCTGCACAATTAAACATTTCTATATCATTACCTGAATCTCCAAAAACTACTACTTTTTCATAATTATTTTTTATTAAATTTATTGCACTAGCTTTTGATATATTTTTAGCAGTTATTTCTATTCTCGTGCTTCCTGTTTGATATATCGAAACATTGGGAAACAATTTTTTCATATCATCTAAATAAAAATCAAGAACTTGTTCTTCTGGTCTTATATTTATTTTATAAATTGTTTTATTAAATAGCAGTTCAAAAGGATTTTCTGAGTAAACAATCTCTAAGTTCCATAAACGTTCTTTTTTCTCATGAATAAAGTTACCTATTCTACTTTCGCCATCTAAACAATCAAAAATAAGATTATTCTCTTTTATATAGGTTAATATATTTTTCGAATCATTTTTATCTATATTTTTTGAAAAAATTTCGTTATCTTCTTTTCTTACTACAGCTCCATTTAGAGCAATTGCATAGTTAATTTTAATACCATTATTTTCTACAACATAGTCTATTTCTTTTAAAGATCGTCCTGTTGCTATAGCAAAATCACCTAATTTAGAAAGTTTTAAATAGCCATCTAAATCTTTATTATTTACAGAAATAGAATCTTTAACAAATGTCCCATCTAAATCTGTCACAAATAAAGTTTTCATATAAATACCTCTTAATTTTTCAAATCATTATTTTTTATATGTTCTAGGAGTGCTTTTGATCCTTTAATAACATCATTATAAGTAGTGTCAAAATCTCCAGTATACCAAGGATCTGCTATTCCCCTTTTTTCATTAGCATATTCTAAAAGCATTTTTACTTTTCCAGCAGGTCTTTTTCCTATAAATTTTTGAATGTTCTTTATATTACTTTCGTCCATACCTACTATATAATCATAGTCTAAATCTTTATCCTCTAGTGTTCTGCTATACATACCTTTTACAGATATACCCTCTTTAGCTAGTCTATCTCTAGTACCATGATGAACGGGATTTCCTTGTTCCCATGTACTTGTCGCTGCTGAATCTATCTTGATTTTATCATCTAGTTTTTCATCATTGACCATCTTTCTAAAAACCGCTTCTGCCATAGGAGAACGACAAATATTTCCTAGGCATACAAAAAGTACTTTTACCATATTTTTATCCTTTCTATTTTTTATATCTACTATAATAAAGCAAATCTTATTAAAATATTATTACTTAAATTAAAATATCTTCTCTTTTATAAATACCATTTCTAGCTTGATTTACTGCATTTCTAACCATTGCTTTTGCCACATAATCAGGTTCTATACCTCGCCAATTTTTTATTTTCCATATGAAAAATGGATCGAGTATTTTAAATATATTTATAAAAATCTTTTCTTTTGTTGTGATATTTTCCCTATCTGGTGCTATTAACATAGAAGGTCTATAAATTCTTATATTTCCTAGGTTATAATTTTGTAAATCTTATTCTGCTCTTCCTTTTATCTTTTGGTAATATGAAGGTGACTTAGAATTTGCTCCCATCGCAGAAACTATATTAAAACTTTTTGATAAATTATGGCATTTTGCTGCTAATGCCAAAGGATAACGATAATCTATTTTTTCAAAAAGGCCGTTACCTCCTGTACCTAAAGCGCTAAAAACATCTGCTTCTTTTAAAATATTAGTATCAAAATGCAAATTATCAAAGTCTATTATTATCTTTTCTATTTTTTTATTATCTTCTATACTATTTATAGAATTTCTACCTAAAATATATATTTTACTATAATATTGTTCTTCTATAAGTAATTTTAAAATTCTTTTCCCTATTTCTCCTGTTGCCCCTGTAATGACTGCCGTATTCAAAATATCACCTCAAAATTTTGTTATTTTTATTATATATTATAGTAAAGTAAATTCAAAATTAAAGGTTTATAGTTATGTAATTATTCAAATATTTAAAATTACCCTAATTTTCCAATTGTGTCTTTTTTTTGAATTTTTTTATTTTTTTTCTAGTACTTATATTTTTTATACAAAAAATACATTTCAAAATATAGAAAATAATGTATAATTTATAGTGATAACAATTATCAATTAAATAATATGGAGGTTCTATGAAAATCGATAAACGTGCTTTATCTTTATTTAAAATAGATAAAGAAATATTTATAATAACTATTTGCAAGTTTATAATTTTTTTAAGTTTCCTATTTTTCACGTATAATTTTGTTGATTTACTTTTCAAAATAATTAACAACAACTTTTCTGAAAAATACTTTATAACTTTTGGAATTAGAACTATATTTATTTTTGCACTTTACTACGTAGCTTTATTTATAGACAATAAATTAAGCCATACCATATCAGAAAAAGTTCGCAACAATCTAAGAAAAGAAATATATGAAAAAGTAGAGAAACTTTCTTTAAATTATACAGAAGCTGTATCTACTAGTAATTTACTTGTTATGAACTCTACTTCAATAGTAAATATTGAACTTTATTTTAATAAATTTATACCTCAAATTTATGCTACACTTCTTATTATTGTCAGTTCTCTTTTTATATTTGGATCTATTAGTTTTTGGTTAGCTTTAGCTATGCTTATTTTATATCCATTAATACCAATATCTATAATGGTTATTATGAAAAAATCTAAAAAAACTAATAAAAAAACTTTTTCTGACTTTTTAAGTTTATCAGAAGTGTTCTTTGATAGATTAAAAGGATTTTCTGTAGCAAAAATATACGGTAAAGAAAACAATATTGCTAATGAAATAGATAAAAGTAGCGAAAACTATCGTAAGTCTACAATGGTACTCTTAAAACATCAACTAAATTCTATTAATGTTATGGACGCTATTACATATATTTCTATCTTTACAATGTCTATAATCGCAATTAGTACACTTAATAATCCTGTTTTGATAATATTTGTTATTGTCGCTAGTTTTGAGTGTTTTAGACCGTTACGTGCATTAGGTGCATTGTTTCACATTTCAATGAAAGCTAGCGTTGAGCTTGATAATATCTATAAATTACTCGACTACAAAGAAAATAATAAAGATGATTCTCTAAAAGTTAAACCTTACGAAAATATATCTATAAATAATATGAATTTTAGCTATGATAATGAGCATACTATTTTAAATAATATTAATATGGAATTCAAAAAATCTTCGAAAACTGCGTTAGTTGGAGAAAGTGGTAGTGGTAAATCTACTATTATTAAATTAATAATGGGCTTAAAAAAAGCTAGTTCAGGATCAGTTTTATATGGTAATAAAGAAATTGCTAATATTCCTTTTAAAGAATTAACGAAAATTATGACTGTTATTACTAGTGATAGTTATCTACAAGCTGATATTATAAGAAATCATTTAACTGTAAGAGAAAATATTAGCGAAGAAGAAATGTTTTCTGCATTAGAAAAAGTAAACCTAAAAGATCTAGTTATAGAAAATGGTGGTTTAGATTATAAATTAACAGAAGGTGCAGCAAACTTATCAGGTGGCCAAAAACAAAGATTACTAGCTGCTAAAGCTATTTTAAAAGACAGTTATATTTATATATTAGACGAAGCTGTATCAAATATAGATGATTATAGTAAAAATTGTGTTCTTTCTGCCTTTGATAGCATAAAAGAAAATAAAATATTAATAATAATATCTCACGATTTAGAAGTTTTAGCAAACTGCGATAATATTTATGTTCTGAAAAATGGTGAAATCATTGAACAAGGTTCAAATAATGATTTATTAGAAAATAATAATCTTTATTCTACTTTACTAAATGAACAAATCAATCTAAAAAATAAATTTTTTGCTAAGGAGGAGTTTTAATGCTAACTATAGAAAATTTAAAGAAATTACTACACATAGCTAAAGATTTGAAAAAACAATTAGCATTAGCTACACTTTTTGGTAGTTTAGATCATTTAACAGTCGTCCTATTTACTTTTCTATTAGCTAAAGTTTTTTTAGGTAACAAATGGACTATTTATCTTATTGCTATTTTTGCATTATTTCTTGCTTTTTCTAAAGGATTTTTTAGTTATTCTGAACAATTATTAAATCATTACGTAGCTTTTAAAATTTTACACATACTAAGATTAAAAGTTATGGAAAAATTCAAAAAAATATCTATGAGTAATTTCTATAAAAATAGCTCCGGAGACTACATGACCATTATAAATACTGACATAGAAATATTAGAAGTATTTTATGCTCATACTATTACACCATTTTTAATATACATAATACAAAGTTTTGTGGTAACATTTTCGGTTGCAATAGTAAGTCCTAAACTAGCTATATTCGTCCTTTTAATGTATATAATTATGGGAATTATAGTTCCTTTAACTACTAAGGATAGAGGAGAAAAATATGGTGATGATTACAGAGAAAATCTAAAAAATATTACTACCGATGCAAGTGAAGAAACTTATGCTATTTTTGAAACTATGCAATATAATAAAATAAATGCAACTACAAAAAAATTCGAAGAAGAAACGAAAAAATTAACAGATAGTTCTTACAAAAAAGCCAGATTTTTAATAAATTTAACTTTTCTAAATACTATTATTTACAACGTAAGTATCATTATTTTTATAATATTAGCAACAAAATATATAACGAGCACAAATGATATAATAGCTTTAGCTGCTATGTATATTGTATCATTCACACCAATTTTATACATAGGAAATATATCTTCTACATTAAGTCAAACTATGGCTGCAGGAAGTAGATTTATTAAACTTTTAGAAATGCCCGAAGAAAAATTAAATAAAGGTAATGTTGTAAATTTTGATAAATTAGAAGTAAACAACTTAAACTTTTCTTACAATGATAAAGATGTTATAAAAAATCTTTCTTTTTCTGCTAAAAAAGGAGAGATTGTTGGTATTGTTGGAGATAGTGGTAGTGGTAAATCTACACTAGCTAAACTTATTATGAAACTTATCCCCGAAGAAAGTAATTCAATAACTATTGATAATATTAGTATCAACAATATAGATAACAAATTTTTTAGAGAAAACAGTTCTATAATTATGCAAGATAGTTATTTATTCAATAGCACTTTAGCTAAAAATGTTATTCTTTTTGATAAATCGGTAAATAAAAATAAACTTTATGAAGTTTTTGATAATACAAACCTTACTAACTTTGTTAATAGTCTTGATAAAAAAGAAGATAGCATAATAAGCGAGCGTAGTTCTAATATATCATCGGGACAAAAACAAAGACTGTCGACTACTAGATCTCTTTACAATAATTCTCAGTTGCTTATTTTAGATGAAGCGACTGCTAATATCGACATATTTAGCGAAATAGAACTACTAAAAACATTAGAAAAAATAAAAAAAGATAAAATAATATTAATAATATCTCACAACAAATCAACACTTTCTATCTGCGATAAAGTTGTAACTATGGGATAAAATAAAAACTGAATTTCTACAAGACTCTGTAGAAATTCAGTTTTTTACTAACGTAAATGTTATTTTATTTAACATCTACAAATTAAAATTTATATAATATTACATTATAATTTAATTAGTCTTCTTTTTTAGATTTCCTAAGGATAACTGCTCCAAATAGTGATGCTAAAATTCCAAATAATGATACATTTGTTGCTAACCCTGTTTCAGTTAAAGCTTCTTTAACTGATTTTTCTTTTTTAGAAACATAGCTACTTTCTTTAGGATCTTCTATTTTTGGAATTTCTAATTTTGGTTCTTGCGGTTTTGGAGACTCTGGGAATTCCGGTATTTCTATTCCAGGAATTGATGGTTTTTCATACATATTTGTTATTGTGTATCCTTCTTTTTGTGTTCCAGTTACTGCTACGTTATATTTATTTTCTCCAACTTTAATTACGTTGTTTTCTTCTCCTACTTCTTTTACTGTGTAGGCATTTGCTTCTGTTGCAGTTATTTCATCTACTACTGGTAGGTTTTCAAATGTTGCTGTCCAGTTGTTAGTCTCATTCAGTTCTAATGTCGTATCTGTTAGATTACCATTTTTTACTAATGCTACTGTTACTTTATTTTCTTTTTTCTCTCCTATCCAAGCTTTTGTTACTTTTACTTTTGTTGTTGCTGGTGTTAGCGGTGTTACTGGTTCTGGTTTTTCATACGTATTTGTTATTGTGTATCCTTCTTTTTGTGTTCCAGTTACTGCTACGTTGTATTTGTTTTCTCCAACTTTAATTACATTGTTTTCTTCTCCTACTTCTTTTACTGTGTAGGCATTTGCTTCTGTTGCAGTTATTTCATCTACTACTGGTAGGTTTTCAAATGTTGCTGTCCAGTTATTAGTTTCATTTAGTTCTAATGTCGTATCTGTTAGATTACCATTTTTTACTAATGCTACTGTTACTTTATTTTCTTTTTTCTCTCCTACCCAAGCTTTTGTTACTTTTACTTTTGTTGTTGCTGGTGTTAGCGGTGTTACTGGTACTGGTTTTTCATACGTATTTGTTATTGTATATCCATCTTTTTGTGTTCCAGTTACTGCTACGTTGTATTTATTTTCTCCAACTTTAATTACGTTGTTTTCTTCTCCTACTTCTTTTACTGTGTAGGCATTTGCTTCTGTTGCAGTTATTTCATCTACTACTGGTAGGTTTTCAAATGTTGCTGTCCAGTTATTAGTTTCATTTAGTTCTAATGTCGTAT
>JACBYF010000059.1 GCA_013415235.1 Gemelliphila palaticanis | reverse complement strand
AAGGGCAGCTACCACGGCGAAACCATCGGCGCCCTGGCCGTGACCGACGTCGCCCTGTTCAAGGATGCCTACGGCCCCCTGCTGCGCGCCACAACGACGGTGATATCGCCCGACTTCCGCCAGGCGTTTGAAGGCGAGTCCGCCGAAGACGTGGCGCGCCGCGCCGCCGCCGACGTGGAACTTTTGTTCCAGGAAAAAGCGGATAGGATCGCCGCCATCATCATCGAGCCATTGGTCCAATGCGCCACCGGCATGGCCATGCACGACCCCTTGTACCTGTCGCTGGTGCGCGCCCTGTGCGATCGTTATCAAGTCCATTTGATACTCGACGAAATCGCCGTCGGCTGCGGCCGCACGGGCACTTTCTTCGCGTGCGAACAGGCCGGCATCTGGCCCGACTTCGTCTGCCTGTCAAAGGGCATCAGCGGCGGCTATTTGCCGCTGTCCCTGGTAATGACGCGCGACGACATCTACC
>JACBYF010000058.1 GCA_013415235.1 Gemelliphila palaticanis | reverse complement strand
AGCAACAAGGCTGGCTCGTCACCTTCACCCTGCCGGCCACCCAATGAACGTATTGATACTGGAAGACGAACCGCTGATCGCGCAAGGCCTGGCACGCGAAGTACGCGCGCATTTCGGCGCGCGACTCCGCAATCTCGTGCTGCATGACAATGTGCCGCAGGCGCTGGCCGCCTTGGCGCAGGAGCAAGAGCAGGTCGACTTGCTGCTGCTGGACTTGCACCTGCACGGCGCGGACGGCTACGAGCTGCTGCGCCAGGTCCGGCACGCCCCGTTCCAGACCATCATCGTCTCGGCCCACGCGGAGCGCTCGATCACGGCCTTCGAGTTCGGCGTGCTCGATTTCGTCGCCAAGCCTTTCAGCCGCGACCGGCTGCACAAGGCGCTGCAACGCTATACGGAACGGCACGCGGAAGCGGCCTCGCTGGCCGTCAAGAAACGCGGGGCGCTGGAATGGATCGCCATGGCCGAGATCGACC
>JACBYF010000057.1 GCA_013415235.1 Gemelliphila palaticanis | reverse complement strand
GCTCATAGGCGAACACCACTTTGGTGGTGTCGCCGTACCAGGCCAGCGACGGCGCCACCAACGTTTCGCGGTGGGTGCCGAAGTTGCGCCAGTAATCTTCGTCTTCGTGGTCGACGATCAGGCGATAGGCCAGGCCGCTGTCACCAATCGGGCCGGTGGTGTCGAGGTTGCCGCCGCTGCCGTTCTTGCCGTCACCGAAGGTCGAGCCGCGCGCGGTCAACGAGGTGGACTGCACCAGCTCGGGCTTCTTGCTGACGATATTGACCACGCCGCCCGGGTCCTGGATGCCATACAGCAAAGACGACGGGCCTTTGAGCACTTCGACGCGCTCGGCGGTGGCGTTCAGCGCGCGGCCCTGCACCACGGGCATGCCGTCCTTCATGATCGAGCCGTTACGGTTGTCACCAAAACCGCGCAGCATCACCGCGTCCTGGGTGCTGCCGAGGGTGTTGGCCTGGGTGATGCCGCTGATATTGCC
>JACBYF010000056.1 GCA_013415235.1 Gemelliphila palaticanis | reverse complement strand
GTCGTAGACCTTGGACATCAGCGCGTTGGTCGGCTTGGAGAACTCCAGTACCAGCAGGCGGCCGCCCGGCTTGAGTACGCGCAGCATCGAGCGGATCGCGTCCTCTTTATGGGTCACGTTGCGCAGGCCGAAGGCGATGGTCACGCAGTCGAAATGGTTGTCCGGGAACGGCAGCTTTTCCGCATCGGCCTGGACGAACTCGATATTGCCGGCCACACCTTTATCCAGCAGGCGATCGCGGCCGACCTTGAGCATCGAGCCATTGATGTCCGCCAGCACGACCTGGCCGGTAGGGCCGACGAGCTTGGAGAATTTGGCCGCCAGATCGCCCGTACCGCCGGCGATATCCAGCACGCGGTTGCCGGTGCGTACGCCCGACAACTCAATGGTGAAGCGCTTCCACAGGCGGTGCATGCCGCCCGACAGCACGTCGTTCATCAGGTCGTACTTGGCGGCTACGGAGTGGAACACCTCAGCGA
>JACBYF010000055.1 GCA_013415235.1 Gemelliphila palaticanis | reverse complement strand
CACTTGTTGATGCTGACTCAGAAGCTGACGTACTTGCTGACTCACTTGCACTTGTTGATGCTGACTCAGAAGCTGACGTACTTGCTGACTCACTTGCACTTGTTGATGCTGACTCAGAAGCTGATGTGCTTGCTGATTCTGATGCACTTGTTGATGCTGACTCAGAAGCTGATGTACTTGCTGATTCTGACGCACTTGTTGATGCTGATTCAGATGCTGATGTACTTGCTGATTCTGACGCACTTGTTGATGCTGACTCAGAAGCTGATGTACTTGCTGATTCTGACGCACTTGTTGATGCTGATTCAGAAGCTGATGTGCTTGCTGACTCACTTGCACTTGTTGATGCTGACTCAGAAGCTGATGTGCTTGCTGACTCACTTGCACTTGTTGATGCTGATTCAGAAGCTGATGTGCTTGCTGATTCTGACGCACTTGTTGATGCTGATTCAGAAGCTGATGTACTTGCTGACTCAGATGCTGATG
>JACBYF010000054.1 GCA_013415235.1 Gemelliphila palaticanis | reverse complement strand
CACGGTGGGATAGATGATTGGGGTGAAGTCGTAACAAGGTAGCCGTATCGGAAGGTGCGGCTGGATCACCTCCTTTCTAAGGATAGAGGAATAACATTGACAATTCGTTTAGTTTTGAGTGTTCAAATTTAAAATTTAATAAGGGCCTATAGCTCAGCTGGTTAGAGCGCACGCCTGATAAGCGTGAGGTCGATGGTTCAAGTCCATTTAGGCCCACCATTAATTGAATACTAATATATACCTAATAAGGGGCCTTAGCTCAGCTGGGAGAGCGCCTGCTTTGCACGCAGGAGGTCAGGAGTTCGATCCTCCTAGGCTCCACCATTTTTTATGGACAATGAAAACTAAATACAAAATTATAGAAAAACAAGATTTACAAAGAAAAAACCGAGAAAAGTAGTAAGTTGTAAAAAACTTATTCACAAGAGTTCAAGGAAAAAACGAAGCGTAAAAGCTACACACGATTAAGTAGAAAAGAGCGCACGGAGGAT
>JACBYF010000053.1 GCA_013415235.1 Gemelliphila palaticanis | reverse complement strand
ATACTTATACTGGTATGAATTATACCTTATTTAAAAATAATTGGAAATTGATTTTAGAAGATGTAGATAATATTACTCATGATAAGTTTATATATAATAGAAGTTTTAAAAGTTATGTTACTAGACGGGATATTCTTGAATATTTATTGGAACTTAATTCAGTGTTTAAAGCTAGTTATGAGCGTGTTCATGATATACGATACGCTGTGAAAAATAGAAATGAACTTGAATTAAGTAGGTTAATAGATGCTTCTACTGATGGTTTAGCTGATAGTGTTAAGGTAGCTATTAATACTATGAGAAAGCATAAAGAGTATATGCTTAATAGTGTTAAATATGATATTTCTAATGGTTCTTTAGAGGGGATTAATAATAAAGTTAAGGTTCTTAAAAGAGTTTCTTATGGTTACCGTAGCTTTTATAATTTTAGATTACGTATTTTAGTTGTTTTTAGATTATTTGTCTCTGATCGTAAATTTATTGGAGATTTGG
>JACBYF010000052.1 GCA_013415235.1 Gemelliphila palaticanis | reverse complement strand
GATATCAGCCGTCCGCTGGTGCTGGCGCTGGCCGACCTGACGCTCGATCCCGTCAGCCACCAGGCGACGCGGGCCGGCGCGCCGCTGGTGCTCACGCCCAAGGAATATGCGATTCTATTGATCCTGCTGCGCCAGGCGGGCGAGGTGGTCAGCCGCGCGCGCCTGGCCGAGCAGATCTGGCAGGCGGACCTGATCGGCATCGATAACCTGATCGACGTCCATGTGCGCAACCTGCGCGGAAAAGTGGATGCGCCGGGCCTGCCACCCTTGATCCACACGGTGCGCGGGCGCGGTTTCCGCCTGGCGGAAAACAACGGTGGCTAGCTTCCGCAAGCGCCTGCTGCGGGTGCACCTGGCCGTCATCCTTGCCATCGTCGCCTGCACGGCGCTGGCCGGCTACTGGGGCCTGTCGCGCGCCGTGCATGGCCAGCTCGATGCGGCCCTGCTGGCGCTGGCCGAGACGGAAATGGCCATGCTGCCGGCCGCGCCGCGCCAGCC
>JACBYF010000051.1 GCA_013415235.1 Gemelliphila palaticanis | reverse complement strand
GCGATAGACTGCACGCCTTTTTCCAACCACCATTGTGCACTGCTGGAGAGAGCGTCGGAAAGCAGCTATGTCAGAAAGGCCCCTTTGCTCTCAGCCATGCCCTCCATTGCTCTCGAGGTGGAAGGCACAAGGCACTGGTTCTGGATCCACCCCTCAATGGGAGACAAACCACATCTTGTCCTGCTTCCAGCTCTTTAGGATGTGGAGAAAAATCTCCCTTTCCACAGTGCTCTTACAGCGTCCTGAGAACATCTCATACAAAGGAGGCTGAACGCCGTTTCTTTTCAGCACTTACTCGCCAGTCTGGGCCATCTGCATCCTACACGTTTCCACCTTGCCACCCGGCTCAGACGAAATGCCTACATCTTCCCCTGAAGCAACTGGGCTGAGTCCCAAATGATTGATCGTCCACGTGCTTAGGAGGCGATAGACTGTATGCCTTTTTCCAACCACCACTGGGCACTGCTGGAGAGAGGGTCGGAAAGCAGCTAGGTCAGAAA
>JACBYF010000050.1 GCA_013415235.1 Gemelliphila palaticanis | reverse complement strand
GCACCGCTCCATGCGCGACAACATCCTCTACGGCCGCCCCGACGCGACCGAGCAGGAGATGCTGGCCGCCGCGCAAAAAGCCGAGGCCTCGGACTTCATCGCCACGCTGACCGACCTCAAGGGCCGTGGCGGCTACGACGCCCAGGTGGGCGAGCGCGGCGTCAAGCTGTCGGGCGGCCAGCGCCAGCGCGTTGCCATCGGCCGCGCCATCGTGCGCAAACCGCAGGTCTTCCTGTTCGACGAGCCGCTGTCGAACCTCGACGCCTCGCTGCGCGTGCAGTTGCGCGTGGAAATCTCGCGCCTGCACCAGGAACTCAAGACCACCATGATCTACGTCACGCACGACCAGGTCGAGGCCATGACGCTGGGCGAGCGCATCGTGGTGTTCAACGGCGGGCGCATCGAGCAGGTGGGCAGTCCGCACGAGCTGTATAACCATCCCGGCAACCTGTTCGTGGCCGGCTTCCTCGGCGCGCCGAAGATGAACTTCATCGCCTGCGTCGCCGTCGCGGCAAGCCCCGGCTC
>JACBYF010000004.1 GCA_013415235.1 Gemelliphila palaticanis | reverse complement strand
TTATAAAATAGTATTATTTTGTAATATTTTATGATAAAATTATTGTATATAAAGGAACATTGAAAAACAAATTAGAATTTTAGTTTTAAGGTTGTGATTTGTTTTTTATTTTTAAAAAAGGAGTGTACTTGTGATGGAACAATTTAATTACGCCGATTTTATTGAGAAATTAAGGGGATTAATACCAGAGTTTTCTTTAGAAAATATAATTAATGATATTGAAAAAGCTGTTGAAAGTAAAGGTATCGAAGTTATGTATTCTGAAATGAAAAATATAGCTACTGATAATAAAGTATCTGGATATGTTCACGTAGTAAATGGTTTACCTGAAATAGTAGTAAATGGTTATGAACCAGAGTATAGAAGAAGATTTACAATAGCTCATGAACTAGGTCATATATTCTTACATTGGGGCTGGTTACCAGGTGAGAAAATAGAGGAAGATTTGGTGGAAATTACTTATAGAAAAGAAATATATACATCTTCTCAACAAGAAAGAGAAACTCAAGCAAATAAATTTGCTATAGAGTTTTTAGCGCCCCAAAAAGAGGTAATGAAATTACTAGATAATTTAAGCGATTATAGTAATGAATTGAAAATTTTACTTGTAAGTTCTTTTTTTAGGATATCAAAGGAAGCAACTAAACATTTACTAAAAGATTTAGATGCTATTTAAGTACATAGGAAATAAAGTATGAATAATTATATATTAGATGAAATAAAACAATTACAGAGAACAAGTGAAAACAAGAAAAATAGTCTAAGTTTAGATACCAAAAGATCTGTTAATAGTGCCAAACGAGTTGCTACTGTAGATGAATTTAGTAGCCATAAACAATATATAGCATTATTAATAGAAGAAGAATTAGATCAAAAAATGCAGTTTAGAAAGTATTGTTTATATGCTACTGGGATATTATTAGGATTATTTTTTATATTACTTATAATTTTATATGTTTATTTACTTTTATATAAAGGATATGAACCTAGTGATAAAGTTCTGATAACTTTGTCAGTAACAGTATTTTCAAGTATATTGGGTCTAGTTACTATAGTATTTAAATATTTATTTAGTAATACAAAAGATACTACAGATTATATTCATAAATTTATATTAAAAGATAGAGAAAAAAATTAATTGAAAAATAACCTAAAATACTTTATAATAATAATTAGCTAGTAGCAAGAGAACTGGGGGTCATATATACCTCTACCGTGAGCTGTCGGGTCAGAAATAACAGTCATAGCGAAAATGTATTATGGTTAGATTTAATCCATAGACCAAAGCATAGGAGAGAGAACGTAAGCGTCCAGAAATATGTTAAAAATCACTAAAGACAGTCATTAATGGCTGTCTTTTTTATTTTATAATAAGGAGACTAAGTTATGAATAAAATTAAAGAAATATTAGAATGGTATAAGCAATTTAATAAAAGTGATATAGTTATAAAAACTACAAATAATGAATTTGGATTAGAAATATCTAATAAAAGTTTGCCCCATTTATTAGGTATGCAATATGCTACAAAAAATTCACTAAGAGGATATAGACTATATGAATTTATTTCTAATAAGACAGATGAGGAAATATATAATTTAATAAGAGAAAATAATTCAGAAATGCTAAATTCTATAAAAGAAAGAGTAAATAGCTTTAAATATTTTATGGAGAATTTAGATGAAGCTATATTAGTTGAGCAAACACACCCTAATACTAAAATAAAAAGTGATCACTTATTAGTAAAGGGGAATAATGGTAATTATCTACAAATAGGTATTGCAAGAGATAGAGAAGATACAGATTATTTTGAGACATATATAGTAAGAAATGATGATATTTATTTTAAAGATAGTAACATAAAAGAAAAAGTAATATCTATTGAAAAGTATGTAGATGATGAATTAGTTCCTTTTTCATTTGATAAGAAAAAAGAATTAAAGTTACTACTAGATTATTATGATAAGAAAGAAAAAAGTGAATATATAGAACAATCAACTGAAAGAAATGATAATCTTGAAGTTGATTTTTTTGTGCCAGAAGAACCAGCTTTATATGGAAATATACCTGAAGATATGAAGAAAGAAAGCAGATGGGCAATTATAAAAATAATATCTATTGAAGAACAAAAAAAACAAATACAAAATAATAAGAAACTATCTGAAGAAGAGAAAGAAGAAAAGATTTCTAAAATCAAAAAAGCCAAAAAACTACCAATATCGATTACTGGAGAAATGGCAAATAGTACAGATCCAGATACATGGTCTAGTTATAAAGAAGCTGTAGAGTTTATAAAAGGAAAAGAAAAAAATCACACTTTAGCTTTTGCTTTAGGTGGTGGATATATAGGAATTGACCTAGATGATATATTAGAAGAGGGAAGAGCGTATATGAAAGATAAAGAAAATAGCAAGTCTATGACAGCTGATTTTCTTAGAGAAATTGATACTTATGCGGAAATGAGTCCATCTGGTAAAGGACTACACTTAATAGGCTATGGTGAATTACCAGGAGAATATAAAAGACAAGGAAACCTAGAAATTTATGATAAAAATAGATTTTTTACAGTAACTGGAAAAATTATTACAGATAAAGATAGAACAAAAATAAACAATATAGATGATAGCTTAAAACCTTTATATGATAAATATATAGGAAGTAACAAAAATTTTAAAACTTTAAGAAAATTCGAAAAAATAAACTCTAATATTACAGAAGATAGACTTGTAGAGTTAATGCTAACTCCAGATAAATACAAAAATTTATCAAAAGATGATTTGCTAGAAATTTATAAAGGAAACTGGGAAAGGTATCCTGGTATTTTTCCTAGCCAATCAGAAGCAGATTGGTATATGGTAGTAAGAGCTATATATTTCTCTTCTGGAGATATAGAAAAATCTAGAAATGTACTACTTAAAAGTGGTTTACATAGAGATAAATGGGAAACTACAAGAGGAAGAGGAGTTCCATACCTAGATTATTTATTAAATAAAGCATTCCAAACTGTAGATTTTCCTGTAAAATCTAATTTAACAAAAGAACAACAATTATTTATTAAAGAAGTAAGAAAAAGCGACAATTTAAACTTTTTATCTGTAAATAATTATAATTACTATAAAGAGAATATGTATAAAAATATGAATAATGCTATTTTAAATAGCTTTAAAGTAGCACACAATTATTCTAGCAATAAGTGGATAACTGCAAGTCAAATAAAGAATTATAATGAAGAGTTGTCTTTTAAGGATAAAAATGCTAATTTATTAGAGATAAAAAATATTGATGATTATTGTGAAGTTAACTTAAACATAAGAGAAAATAATGAAAATAATTTTATTAAAATAAAACTGTATAATTTAGATAATGTAATTAATGTATCTGAAAAAAGTATTAAAGAATATGAAAATAAACCTATAAAAAATATACAGCAATTGATTGTAGATAAACCAGATATGGAAGCTACATTTATAAGTGCATTACTAGGAGAACAAGTTATATTAAGTAGAGATATTATTGAAAAAACAAGTGATGAAGATATATTAAAATCTTTTAAAAATGCAAATAAGTTCGTTAATGATGTAACCAAAAGCATACCAAAGGAAGAAGAAATAAAAAAGGAAGATTATATTAAAAATAATGAGGAAAAAACAAATAGTATAAAAAAAGAAAAACAAGGTTTTTTATCTAATTTATTTCAAAATATAAAACCGAATTTTGAAGATGATATAGAACGATAAAAAGGGGTTGGGCTGCGGCTCAACCTCTTTTTTGTGTGGAAAAATATTACTTATATAAATCTTGTTCTCTTGATTTGTATTTAGAATAATCTTTAGTTATTTTTATAGCTTTAATAACATCATTCTTTTTATATTGAATATTAGATATTTTTTCAAGCTGCTTATTTAATTTTTTCTTTAAGATTAGTTTTTTAGCTGCATTAGAGACAAGGTATTTTGATTTTATAGAGTTATAAATTTCTACTTCTTTTTGTAAATGTTCATTAATTCTTTTTAGAATGATTTTATGATTTTTGGTCTGTTCAGATACCCTAATTATATTACCAGATTCAAAATAAGCTACTTTATATTCAGCTCCTATATTTGATAGTAAATTTGCTGCACCTAGTCCAGCAACCATTTCATTATTAAAATCTATATTTGCTTTATGTGATGCATTTTTTGGAGTAGAGAAATTAATATATAACTTAGGAAATTCATTGTGATTATGTGTAGTTTTATCTTTTAAAATATCATAAAGTTTACTATCTAGTAACTGAATAAAAGATTGTTTTTTAAACTTTGAAAATGTAAAACCATATCTATTGTAATCATTAAATTCTTTTTCTAATTTATATTTTTTCTCTTGCTCTGATAAGAAAAGATCTATAATAGTAGTTTTTTTACTATAGTTATTTAAAATACTAATATTTCCATTATTTAAAACTTTAACAATATTATCTTCTGTGTATTCATTACCTAGTGATTTTAAATATATAGGATTTTTGCAGTCCTTATAGTATAATTTTATATGTTTTAGCTTATTTCCATTTTTTGAATGAGTAATAAATTTAATATTTTCTTGTTCTAATTTTTTTATAAATTCATCAAAAGAAGCCCCTATATTTTCATTTAAAGTATTATAAATAACATTTTTTATATAGTCTTTTATAATAAAATTACTATCGCTTTTTTCGTTATTTAATTTTTTTCTTTCATTATTCAAATCTGTAGTTATGCCAGAATTTAACATTTTTACTATATTATCTTCTGTATAGATATCACCTAGAGAAGATAAACGAATAGCTTTTTTCGAGTTAGTGTGTAACAATTTTATATGCTTTAACTTTGTTCCTTTTTCACTATGAGTAATAACTTTAACACCTTTTTTATCTAATTCATTTATAAAATATTCAAAAGAAGAACCTATATTATCTTTTATTGTATTATCAATAATTGACTTTAATTCATCTCTAATAATAAAAGTTTTTTTCTTTTTAACACTTTCTAGTTTTTCTTCTGGGGACTTATCTCCACTAAAAATATCTTTATTTTCTATGTTTTTTATATTGTACTTTTCACATATTTTATCACTAATTTTTCTTGCCTCAATAAGCATATTTTTACTATCATAAAAACAAGTTAAATCAATAATAGATACATTATTAAATAATATATGTGAATGAATATGTTCTTTATCTATGTGAGTTGCAATAACAACTTGATATTTATTGAGAAACTCTTCTGCAAATTCAATAGCTATTTGATGAGCTAATTCTGGACTAATTTTTCCTATTTCAAAACTTTGTATAAATTCTCTAGCTAAATATTTTTTTCTTGTGTTACAATCGTGTACCAATTTAAACTGTTGAAATTCCATACCGTCTAAACAGTTTATATGGGTCAATAAATCATCTCTATAATCTCTTTTTTCTTCTCTTTTGTTATAGTTTAATTTCTTTTGAAACCAGTCGTATGTATCTATTTTTTCTATTTTTAAATATGCCATACTACTTCTCCAAATTTTTTATTTCAGAACAAAAAGAGCTTATAGGCTGTAATAATTCTTTAATTTCTTTTTGTAAATTAATTAAAGTATCCACATCTTTTTTATCGACAAATTTATGATAGTTACACAATTTTACTATTTGATTTATATTTATACCTATTTTAGATATTTCATAATTTAATTTAAGTATAGGAGATAAGTCAACAATAAAATCACGAGAATATACAGCTCTTTTTCTTATATATTCTGATATTGTTAAACCACTCATTGAAGCATTTTCCTTTAATTGAATAGCCTCTAATTCGCTTAATCTTAATTCAAATCTTTTTATTTGTTTCATTTTTTATTCTCCTTAATTAAATTGATGAAAGGAGAATCGGTACTAATTATCTTTTTATTTTTAAAATAATTATATACAAAAACAAATAAATTATCAAAGAAAATTTATTAAAAAAAGGGTATTAGGGATTTCCCTAACAAGAAAATAATATAAAAATAATATGTGAACAAAAAGTTCACAATTTCTTTTTTTATATTATTTATGATTTTGTACGTACAAAATCAGTGCTTGCTCAACTTACATTTTATTATTTGTGTCCAAAAAGTTCACAAATAAAAATGTGTCTAAAATGTGAAATTTTATTATTTTAAAGTGAGGAAAAATAACTACTTGACATATTGGTATCAATATGTTATAATAATATTGTAGAAATATAAAAGTATTAAATGAATAGAAAGGAGAATAAAAAATGATAGGTCTTGTATTATTTTTTATAACGTTGTTTGTAGGTCTTTTTGTATTGTTTTTCAGATTTAGTTTTTATTTATCTTTTATTTTAGATGTAGCTATAGTAGGGGGGCTAGGAGGCTATGGAAGTTATTTATATTTAGTACCTTTAATATCATCAGGTGAAGCAAAGTGGTTTTGGACTATATTTTTTGGGATTATATGTATAATTTTGTATGTAGTTATTTTCTTTTTATTGATAAGATTTTTAACTAAAGTTGCAATTGTTTTTAACTTTATAGTATCTATTTTATCATCAGCAGTATTTTGTACAGTAATGAAACTTTTGTTTGATAGTTTATATAGAGAATTTATTTTGAAGACTAAAGATGATTCAATAATTTTTACGTTGTTTAAAAATCCCACATATGATTATATAGTATATGCAATTGTAATTTTTTGTTTTGGATATTTTATACATTCTATAAGAATGACTTTAATTGAAGATATTGAGGATATATAATTAATATTTTTTTAAAAAATAAATATGTTAAAATTTAGGTAGTAAATAAAATTTTACTATCTTTTTTATTTAGGAGAAAATATATATGGATAATGTTATGTTAGATATTCTTAATTTAAGAGATACGAGAATTAGGTTTAAAGAAAAGTTAAATGAAATATTTAAAATAGAATTAAGAAAAGGAGAAAAAATAAAAATTGTTGAGGCAGTATTGTCGTACATTCCTAAAAAGTGTAAATATTGTAGTTGTGAAAAATTAGTAAAAAATGGTTTTGATATTGTTGAATTGCAATTACCTAAAGTAGCATCTACTAAAACAATTTTAAGATTGCAAAAACAAAAAGTAATTTGTAAAGAATGTTCAAGAGGATTTACTGTTTATTGTAAAGATCATAAAAAGCATTCAAGAAAAAGTTTTGCTTTGTTAAATGAAATAGATTTTTGCTTATCAACAACTAGTAATTCTATGACCAACATCGCTAATCAAAGTAACACATCTGTTCAAACAGTAAAAAGAAAAATAAGTGATATGGAAAAAGAAATCAAGATAAATAAAAATTCTCTCCCTAGAGTTTTATGTATAGATGAAGTTAATGGTGTATCTACAAATCTAGGCAAGTATAATTGTTTGCTTGTAGATGGAGAAAAGAAAAAAGTTAAAGACTTTCTAATTACCAGAAGAAAAAATTTTCTTGATAAATATTTTTATGAATATGATATAAAGATAAAGAATAAAGTAGAGTTTTTTGTTACTGACATGTGGGATACTTATATATCTTTAGCAAAAAAACATTTTAAAAACGCTAAAATAATAATTGATAAATTTCATATAATTAAAAATATGGTTTCTGCTATTGATGATATAAGAATCAAATTTATGAATGAACATAGTAAAAATAGTTATGAATATAGACTATTTAAAAAATACAATAAAAAATTAAAAAAGAGATTTTCTAAAATTTCAACAGAGTATAAAAAATATAGATACAATCCAGAATTACAATCAGAATTTTCTGTTTTAGAAAAATTATTATCTTATTGTCCAGAATTATCTCAAGCATATGGCTACTTGCAAGATTTATATACTGCATTTGAATATGGAGATGTAGAGAAATTTAGAAAAATAATTTCAGATGAAAAAATTTTTTTAATTGATAATAAAAAATGGAGAGACTGTATCAGAACTTTTATAAAATATAAAGAGTATATAGAAAATGCAATAATATATCCTTATACCAATGGAGTAACAGAAGCATTTAATAGACAAATAAAAGAAATAAAACGATCAGCTTGTGGATTTAGAAATTATTATAACTTTAGAACAAGAGTGTTATTATTTTTTAACTTTATAGAAAGAAAACGATGATAATAATTTATTAGGTATTGATTATTATAAAAATTTTAAAACCTAAAATATTGATTTGATAAAAATCAAAAAAGGTCAATATTTTAGGTTTATTTAACTATGCACCAATTTAGTATTTCGATTTATATAATAGAAAAAAAGACAATTAAAATGTTATTTTTCTATATTTTTATATTGAAAAAATTACATTTTTGTCTTTTTTGTGAAATAAATATTTTTTCATCAATTTTTTCATCATTACTTATTGACAAAGAGCCATAATAAATAGATTTTCAAGACAGTTGTATTTTAAAATACAACTGTTTTATTTTGGTACATAATAATAGAATTAATTCTATCTCTTTGTTATAATAAAAACTGTTACAATTTTTTTAAGGAGAAATAAAATGTCTGTACTTGATATAAAAAATTTAAAAGTATCTATTGATGATAAAAGTATTTTAAAAGGATTAAATTTAAAAATAAATTCAGGTGAAATACATGCTGTAATGGGACCTAATGGAGCAGGAAAATCTACACTAGCATCTGCTATAATGGGACATCCTAAGTATGAAATAGAAGATGGTAGTGTATTACTAGACGGAGAAGAAATTTTAGAAATGGAAGTAGACGAGAGAGCAAAAGCAGGGCTATTTTTAGCTATGCAGTATCCATCAGAAATCCCTGGTGTTCCTACTTCTGAATTTATAAAATCTGCTATTAATTCTCAAAGAGAAGAAAATATACCTATAATGCAGTTTATAAAAAAACTTGATAAAACTATGGAATTTTTAGATATGGATTTAAAAATGTCTCAAAGATATGTAAATGACGGTTTTTCTGGTGGAGAGAAAAAACGTAATGAAATATTACAAATGATGATGCTAGAACCTAAGTTTGCTATTTTGGACGAAATTGACTCTGGACTTGATATAGATGCTCTTAAAGTTGTGTCTAAAGGAGTTAATGAAATGAGAGGAGAAAACTTTGGATGTTTAATAATAACTCATTACCAAAGACTTCTTGATTATATAACACCTGACTATGTGCACGTATTAATGGATGGTAAAATTGTAAAATCTGGTGGTCCAGAGTTGGCTCTTAGATTAGAAAAAGAAGGTTATGATTGGCTAAAAGAAGAGGTGTAATGTATGGATAAAAATAAATTAAAAATTAGTACAAAATCTCTAAAAGAAATAGCTAATATAACTAAAGAGCCAGAATGGTTTAACTTAATAAGAAAAAAATCTATGTATGAAAATTATGATCTAAAATTCCCTAATCTGCATTCTATGAATTTAGAAGAGTGGGGATTATTAGATTTTGATATAAATACATTTATAGAAGATAACAACTATGTTTTTAATAAAGAAGAATTTGCTGAAGAAATTAATTTTGAAGAAGAAAGTATAGTTATAATTCAAAAAAGCAATAAACTTGTATATTTAGATATACCTGAAAGGTTTAAAAGTTTAATATTTGTAAATGATATATTTACAGCTATGAATAATAATAGTGATAAATTCAAAGATACATTTACAAAAATAACAACTACAAACAAAAATAAAATTTCATCTTTACATTATGTATTATTAAACTCAGGTATTTATATAGAAGTCGAAGATAATGCTATAATAGATATACCTATACAATATGCAGTTATAGTTGATAAAGTTGAGCATTCACTTTATAATCATCTTGCTTTAAACGTAGGGAAAAATGCTAATATAAATTTCATAGAAAATTACATTTCAAAAGAAAACCAAAAAAGTTTCAATATAATATCAGAAGTTTTATTATTAGAAAATGCCAATGTTAATTATAGTTCTGTTACTAATTTTAGCAATAATCAAAAAGGTACAATATTAAGAAATGCTTATACTAATAGAAGTTCTGTAATAAATTGGAATATTGCTGCAATGGATAATGCTGATGTATTCCATGACAATACAACTAATCTTTTAGGTGATGGATCTGAAGGAAATTTAAAAATAGTTACTTTAGGAACAGATAAACAAAAAGTTTACTTCAACAGTGAGCTAGTTAATCAAGGATTAAATACTAATGGAGATATACTTCAACATGGTGTCTTACTAGATGAATCTCATATAGTATTTAACGGAGTAGGGTTTATAGTGAAAGGTGCTAGTGGTTCTAACGCTTATCAAAGTTCTAGACTTTTAACATTATCAGATAAAGCAAAATCAGATGCTAATCCTATGTTACTAATTGATGAAAATGATGTAGCAGCAGGACACGGAGCATCGCTAGGTAAAATAGATGAAGAACAAATATACTACTTAAAGAGTAGAGGATTAAGCCAAAAAGAAGCTAGTAGATTACTAGTTCATGGTTTTTTATCACCTGTAATAGAGAAACTATCTGTTAAAAAAGTTCAAGAAAAAGCTGTAGAACTTATTGATACTAAAATTAATAAGTAAAGAGAGTATTAAAGTATGGACATAGAAAAAATAAGAAGCAATTTTCCTATTTTAAATCGAAAAATTAATGGAAACAATTTAGTATTTCTAGATAATGCTGCGACAACTCAAAAACCTAATAAAGTTATAGATGCAATATCTGATTATTATAAAAATTATAATTCTAATATTCATAGATCTGTTTATACTTTAGGAAATGAGTCAGAGGTTATTTATAATAAATCTAAAAAAGTAGTTCAAAACTTTATTAATGCTAAATACCCAGAAGAAATTATTTATACAAGTGGCACTACTCAATCACTTAATAATATTTCTAGAATGTTAGAAGATTATCTACAAGAAGATGACGAAATAATAATAACTAACATGGAACATCATGCTAATCTAGTTCCTTGGCAAGAATTAGCTTTAAGAAAAAAAGCAAAACTAGTGTATTTAGAAATAGAAAATGATGGTACTATCTCATTAGAAAAGCTAACTAAATTAATAAATGATAAAACTAAAATATTATCAATAACCTATGCTTCAAATGTTTTAGGAACTATAAATCCTGTAGTAGAAATAGGAAATTTATTAAAAGATAAAAACATATTTTATATAGTTGATGCTGCTCAAGCTGCTCCACATTTGAAAATAAACGTTCAAGAAATTAATTGTGATTTCTTAGTATTTAGCGGTCATAAGATGTGTGGACCTACGGGTATAGGAGTATTATATGGTAAAAAAGAACTTTTAGAAAAAATATCTCCTGTAAACTTTGGAGGAGGAATGATAAGCATAGTTGATAAATACAAATCAACTTGGGCTGATTTACCTAACAAGTTTGAACCCGGAACTCCTTTACTAGCTGAAGCAGTAGGATTGATGGCAGCAATAGAATATATTAATGATATAGGAATAGAAAATATAGAAAATTATACTCAAAAATTAACTACTTATCTTTTTGAGAAAATGAGTGAAATAGAAGGTATAACAATATATGGTTCTAAAGATCCAAGTAATCGTGTATCATTAATATCATTTAATTTAGATGGTGTACATCCACATGATCTTGCTAGTTTTCTTGATGAAAAAGCTATTTGTGTAAGAGCAGGACATCAATGCACACAACAACTTTTAAATAGTTTATCAACTTTTTCAGTATCTAGAGTTAGTATTTACTTTTATAATACAATTGAAGAAATTGATTTATTTGTAAAAACTTTAATAGAAATTAAGGAGTTTTTTAAAAATGAGCTTTTCTAATTTAAAAGAAATATATAAGCAAGTAATATTAGATCATAGTAAATATCCTCATAATTACGGTTCTCTTGATAGTATTTATAAACTTGAAATGTTAAATCCATCATGTGGAGATAAAATTACAATAAGTATGGATATAGAGAATAATCATATTAAAGATATAAAGTTTGTTGGAACTGGTTGTTCAATATCTATGGCTTCTGCTTCTATGCTTACTGATGAAATTAAAGGATTATCTCTGGAAAAAGCAGAGAAAAAAATAAATACATTTCTTAATATGATTATGGGAAATGATTATGATGAAAACTTATTAGAAGATAGTGTAGCGTTGGAAAATATATCCACTTTACCTGCTAGGGTAAAATGCGCTACATTAGCTTGGAAAATATCAGAAAAAATAATTAATGATAAGGAGATAGATTAGTGAATAAAAATGAAGAAATGTTTTCAGATTATCAGTATGGTTTTTCTGATGTAGATGTTTCTATATTCAAAACAGAAAAAGGTCTTACTAAAGAGATAGTAGAAACTATTTCTAAAAAGAAAAATGAACCTGAGTGGATGTTGGAATATAGACTAAATGCTTTAAAAGAATTTTATAGATTACCTATGCCTACATGGGGAGGCGATTTATCAGAATTAGATTTTGAAGATATGACTTACTACGTTAAACCATCTGAAAAAACAGAAAGAACATGGGATGAAGTTCCTGCTGAAATAAAAAATACGTTTGATAGATTGGGTATTCCTGAAGCCGAACAAAAATATCTTGCGGGAGTTTCTGCCCAATATGAATCAGAAGTAGTTTATCACAATATGCACAAAAAATTTGAAGAGTTAGGTATAATATTTGAAGATACAGATACAGCCTTAAAAAATCACGAAGAATTATTTAAAAAATATTTCTCAAAATGCGTTGAGTCTAATGATAATAAATTCTCTGCATTGAACTCTGCTGTTTGGTCTGGTGGATCATTTATATACTGTCCAAAAGGTGTATCAGTAGAAGCACCTCTTCAAGCATATTTTAGAATAAATACTGAAAAAATGGGGCAGTTTGAAAGAACTTTAATAATAATTGATGAAGATGCTTCTTTACATTATGTAGAAGGATGTACAGCTCCAACTTATTCAGCAAGTTCATTGCACGCTGCTGTGGTTGAAATATTTGTTGGTAAAAATGCTAGATTTAGATACACAACTATTCAAAACTGGTCTACAAACGTTTATAACCTAGTTACAAAAAGAGCTATTGTAGAAGAAAATGGGACTATGGAATGGGTTGATGGTAACTTAGGTTCTAAACTGACTATGAAATATCCTGCTTGTGTATTAGTAGGAGAAGGAGCAAGTGGAAATACACTTTCTATAGCTTTAGCTAGTGAAGGACAAGTTCTTGATGCAGGATGTAAAATGATACATTTAGCACCTAGAACATCATCATCAGTTGTATCAAAATCAATGTCAAGAAAAGGTGGAAAAGTTAACTATAGAGGATGGATTAATTTTGGAAAAAATTCTGAAGGTTCAAGATCTAATATTGAATGTGATACACTTATTCTTGATGAATACTCAACTTCAGATACAATTCCTTATAATATTATAAAAAATTCAAATGTTTCTTTAGAACACGAAGCAAAAGTTTCTAAAGTTTCTGAAGAACAATTGTTCTATCTAATGAGTAGAGGTTTAAGTGAAACACAAGCTACAGAAATGATAGTTATGGGATTCATAGAACCATTCACTAAAGAATTACCTATGGAGTATGCTGTAGAACTTAATAGATTAATTTCATTTGAAATGGAAGGATCTATAGGATAATAAAAAGTACGGATTTTTCCGTACTTTTATTTTTATTTGACAAAAAAATCATCGAAAAATAAAAATACGGAAAACTTTATTTTTCAATTTATATATGTTATAATATAAATTAAAATTAGATGTTATAGCTTATTATTTTTATATATGGTATAATAATATAAAATATTTAATGTTTAATAAAACTATGTTACACAATCGAGGAGGAACAATGAAATTTTTATCTTTTAATTATAACGGATTAGAATTATATGGAGTAAAAGTAAAAAAAGAAGAAAAGGCTTGGAACATTATAGAACTTCTTAAAAAATTTGATAGCGAAGGAGCAATTCCAGCTACTTTAAGAGAAGCTATTGAAATATACGGAGTAGATTTTATAGAAAAAATTAGAAAAATAGTTGAAAAAGTATCTCAAAATGAAGATGCTGAAAATTATAAAATACCACTTAAAGACATTATTTGGAGAGCACCTATAATAAGAACTCCAAAAAATATTTTTTGTGTAGGTCATAACTACCCAGCACTTATACAAGAAATTAACAAAGATACAGTTAAGACACCTAAAGATGTAGTAATATTTACTAAAGCTGCTACTACAATAGCTGCTAATAATGAAGTAATACCATCTCATAAAGAATTAACTAATCAATTAGATTACGAAGGAGAATTAGCAATAGTTATAGCTAAATCTGCTAAAAATATTTTAAAACCATTAGCTTTAGATTATGTTTTTGGTTATACTATTATGAATGATATTACTGCACATGATATGCAATACAAACATGGACAATTTTTCTTAGGTAAATCGCTAGAAAAATCTGCAGTTATAGGTCCGTATTTAGTAACAAAAGATGAACTTTATTCTCCAGAAGCTACTAGTATAGTTACAAAAGTTAATGGAGAAATAAGACAAAACGCAATGACTTCTGAAATGTTATTTAGAATAGATGATCTTTTAGTTGAAATAAGTAAAGTAGTTCCTTTTGAAGCTGCTGATATAATTGCTACAGGTACTCCTGCTGGTATAGGTTCAGCTATGAATCCTCCTCAGTTTTTAAAACAAGGCGATGAAATTAAAATAACAATTGATGGAATAGGAACATTAACAACAATAATTGGAGAATAACAATGGCAAAAGATAAAAAAGATAATGTTATGGATGGGAGACAAGAAGCTCTAGCCAAAGCTATAAAAGAAATTGAAAAAAATTACGGTAAAGGGGCTATAATGGATTTAGAAGGAGATACTTCTATAAAAGTTGAAGTTGTATCTTCTGGCTCACTAGCTATAGACAAGGCTCTTGGAGTAGGTGGATACCCTAAAGGTAGAATTATTGAAATATACGGACCAGAATCTTCTGGTAAAACTACAGTAGCACTTCATGCTATAGCTGAAGTTCAAAAACAAGGTGGAGTAGCTGCTTTTATAGATGCAGAGAATGCTTTAGATCCTGAATATGCTAAAGCATTAGGTGTTGATTTTTCAACTGGTAAATTTTTCTTATCACAACCTGATACTGGAGAACAAGCTCTAGATATAACTGAAAAACTTGTTCAATCAGGAGCAATAGATATAGTGGTAATTGACTCAGTAGCTGCATTAGTTCCTAAAACAGAAATAGAAGGTGAAATAGGTGATGCACATATTGGTCTGCAAGCTAGATTAATGTCACAAGCACTTAGAAAACTTACGGGTATAATAAATAGATCAAACACTATAGCTATATTTATAAATCAACTTAGAGAAAAAGTTGGTGTCCTATATGGTAGCCCTGAGGTAACAACTGGAGGTAGAGCACTTAAATTTTATTCTACTATACGTATGGATATAAGAAGAGCAGACCAAATTAAAAATGGTTCTGAAGTAATAGGAAATAGAACTAAAATTAAGATTGTTAAAAATAAAGTAGCTCCTCCGTTTAAACAAGCCGAGGTAGATATTATGTACGGAGAAGGTATTTCTTTAGTTGGAGAAATGCTTGATATAGCAGCAGAATTTGATATTATAAAGAAAGCTGGAGCTTGGTACTCATATCAAGGTGAAAAATTAGGTCAAGGTAGAGAGGCTGCGAAAAAAGTTTTAAAAGACAATCCAGAATTATTTGATGAAGTTTATGAAAAAGTTAGAAATGTATTTTTAGTTGATAAAAATAAACAAGCTGAAAAACAAGAAGAAACAATAGAGGAGTTATCATTAAATACAGATGAATAAAACAATATTTAAAATTGTAATATGGATAATGATTATTGCGATAATAGCAAGTGGATTTATAGCTAGTATAGCAATGTTCTTTTAAATTAAAAAAAGTCAGATTACAAATTTCTGACTTTTTTTTAATTAATCTACAAAACTTTATTATTTAGGAGAAATTAATGTCAATTTATATAGAAAATATGAATCCAAATCAAAAAGAAGCTATTTTAACAACAGAAGGTCCTCTGATGGTTATTGCTGGGGCAGGTAGTGGAAAAACTAGGGTTCTTACTCATAGAATAGCTTATTTAATTTCAGAAAAAAATATATATGAAAATAATATTTTAGCTATAACTTTTACTAATAAAGCAGCAAGAGAAATGAAAGAACGTATATATGATTTAGTTGGAGAAAGTGCAAAATATATATGGATAAATACCTTCCACTCTATGTGCGTAAGAATATTAAGAGAGCATATAGAACTTTTAGGATATAATAAAAATTTTACAATATTGGATTCTGGAGAACAGAAATCTATAGTAAAAACTATTTTAAAAAATTTAAATTATTCTGATGAGGAGTATGATGCTAGTGCTATATTAAAAATCATTTCTAGTTCTAAAAACAAACATATTAAGGCTAAAACTATGGCAGATAATGCTAGATTTGGATTTATGAAAGTAGTTGCTGAAGTTTATTATGAATACGATAGATATTTAAAGAAAAATAGTGTTTTAGATTTTGATGATTTAATTATAAAAGTAATAGAACTATTCGAAAAACATACAGAGATTTTAGAAATATATCAAAATAAATTTAAATATATTCATGTTGATGAATATCAAGATACAAATGTAATTCAATATAAACTTATAACGATGTTATCAGGTATTCATAAAAATATTTGTATAGTTGGAGATGATGATCAAAGTATATATAGTTGGAGAGGAGCATGTAGTGATAATATAAGTAATTTTGAAAAAGATTTTAAAAATTTAAAAATTATATTCTTAGATCAAAATTACAGATCAACAAATACAATATTAAACGCAGCTAATGCCCTTATAGCAAACAATAAAGATAGAAAAGATAAAAAACTATGGACAGATAAAATAAGTAGCGATAAAATAAATTTATATTTAGCTTATAATGATTTAGATGAAGCTACTTACATAGCTTCAAAAATTAAAGAACTGAAAAGAGCAGGTCTTGATTATAAAGATATGACAATTTTATATAGAGCTAACTATTTATCAAGAACTGTAGAAAATGTTCTTTTAAACAATGCTATCCCTTATAGACTTATAGGATCTTTAAAATTCTTGCAACGCCAGGAAGTAAAAGATATTCTTTCTTATTTAAACGTTTTAATAAATAATAATGATGACTTTAGTATGAAACGAATAATTAATGTTCCTAGACGAGGAATAGGGGCTAGTGCTATGGAAAAAATTGAAAATTATGCTAATTTGAACAGTATTAGTTTATATGAAACTTTAAAACAAATAGATTTTGTTGGAGTTTCTAAAAAAATAGTAGAAAATGTCCGTAGTATGATTAATATGTTTGAAAAATATAGTGATTTTGAAAATAAAAGTATAGATGAATTAATAATAGGTATATACATAGATTCTGGTTATGAATTTATGTTGAAAAATTCTAATGATGAGTACTCTCAAAGTAGAATAGAAAATATTTCTGAGTTAGTTTCTTCTGCAAAACAGTATGCAGAAGTAAATAACAGCATAGTAGATTATATTTCTGATATGTCTCTTACTGCAGATGCTGATGATGAAAATGTAGAGGATGCTGTAACTTTATCTACTGTTCATGCAGCAAAAGGACTAGAATTTAATACAGTATTTATTATCGGTTTAGAAGAAAATATTTTTCCATCAATAAGAGATATTGATGACATTGATGATGAAATAAAGAAAATGGAAGAAGAGAGAAGATTAGCTTATGTTGCGATAACAAGAGCAAAAAATAATTTATTTTTATCAAATACAAACAGAAGACTTCAATTCGGTAATGTTAAATTTAATGAGCCATCAAGATTTATTAAAGAAATACCTACAGAATTAATAAATGAAAAGAGAAGTATTCAATTAGGATCTTTATCAAATATAGAAATAGGTAATGACAATTCTTCTAAATTTATAAGTAAATTAAGTCCTAAAATTAAAGCTAAAGAACCTAAAAAAACATTAGTTTCATCAAATTATAACATAGGAGATAAAGTATCTCATAAAAAATTTGGTATAGGAATTGTTTTAAATTTAAGTTCTGATAAAGTTGAAGTTGATTTTGATGAAGTTGGTAAAAAATCTTTAATATTAGAGTATGCTAATTTAACTAAGGAGTAAAATATATGTTGAAAATGAAAGAAGAAATGTACAATTTAGTTGAATTGTTAAATAAATATTCCTATCAATACTATGTAGAAGATAATCCTGAAATAAATGATACTCAATATGATTTATTATATAAGAGTTTAGAAAAGTTAGAAAAAGAATATCCAGAATTAATTTTAAAAAATTCTCCAACACAAAGAGTAGGAGATAAAGTATTAAAAGAATTTGATAAAGTAATTCACACACAATCTATGCTTAGTTTATCTAATACGTTCTCCATAGAAGAATTATATGATTTTGATAATAGAATAAAAAAAGCAATATCTAGTGAAAATATTGAATATGTATGTGAACTAAAGATAGATGGATTAGCTGTATCTATAAAATATGAAAATGGTATATTAGCACAAGCTGCTACTCGAGGAGATGGAGAAGTAGGAGAAGATATTACAGAAAATATAAAAACAATATATTCTATACCTAAAGAATTAAATATTAAAGATAATATAGAAGTACGTGGTGAAGTTTACATGCCTAGAAAATCTTTTGAATTACTTAATAAATCAAGAGAAGAACAAGGTATGACATTATTCGCTAATCCTAGAAACGCTGCTGCTGGCTCTATAAGACAGCTTGATTCAAAAATAACAGCAGAAAGAAAATTATTTGCGTTTATTTATAGTTTTGCATCTGAAAATAACTTTTCTCAATTAGAATCATTAAATAATATTCAAAAATATGGATTACCGGTAAATAATAATTTTAAATCTTGTAAAAATATAGAAGAAGTTATTGAATACATAAATTATTGGGATAAAAATAAAAACAATTTATCTTATGATATAGATGGTATTGTTATAAAGGTCAATAATAAAGACTATCAAAAAACTTTAGGGTTTACACAAAAAAGTCCTAGATGGGCTACTTCATTTAAATTTCCAGAAGAGGAATTAGCAACAAAATTACTAGACATAGAACTTAGTATAGGTAGGACAGGAATAATAACTCCTGTAGCAATTTTAGAACCAATTAATATATCAGGATCTACAGTATCTAAAGCTTCACTTCACAATAAAGATATAATATCTAATTTAGATGTAAGAATAGGAGATACTGTAGTAGTAAAAAAAGCTGGAGAAATAATTCCTAAGGTTGTAAAAGTAATAAAAGAATTAAGAACTAGTGATTCTAAAGTATTTGAATTTCCCACAAATTGTCCTTCATGTAATTCTAAATTAGTTTATGAAGAAAATAATCCTTTTGTAAAATGTTTAAATTCTATGTGTATAGAACAAAATATAAAAAAGGTTATACATTTTGCTAGTAGAGATGCTATGAATATAGATGGTTTAGGAGATAAAATTATTTATTCTCTATTCGAAAATAATATTATAAATAATATAATAGATTTATACAGTATTAATAAAGAAGATATTATTGGAATAGAAAGAATGGGAGAAAAATCAGTAAGTAATCTTCTTGATTCCATAGAAAAATCTAAGAATTCTACATTAGATAAAGTTATTTACTCACTAGGAATTTTAAATGTAGGAAAAAAAGCTGCTAAGATATTAGCAGAAAATTATAATAATCTTCATAATTTTATAAATGCAGATTATGAAGAATTAATTAATTTAAGTGATATAGGTGATATAACTGCTAGGTCAATTATCGAATTTTTTGAAATAGATAATAATAAAGTATTAGTAGAAAATTTAATATCTATAGGAATTAATCCTGTATATAGTAATATAATAAAAAAAGATAATATATTTAGTAATAAAATTGTAGTTTTAACTGGGAAATTAGAAAAGCTAACGAGAAATGAAGCTAAAGAATATTTAGAAAAATATAACGCTAAAGTTACAGGATCTGTTTCATCAAAAACTGACTTTTTAATATTCGGAGAAAAAGCTGGTTCAAAATTAGAAAAAGCACAATCATTAGGAATAAAAATGTTGAGCGAAGAAGAATTTATTAAAATTATAGAAGAGGAGAATTAATATGAAAGAAGATAAAATAAAAATACCATACAAACTTTTTGCTATTGTTGTCGCAGTTGTATCTTTTTTAACAATTTTAATAATGAATTATAATCCTGTTCCTATAACATTTATATTTTTCACTATAAAAGTTCCACTTACTCTACTGTTTTTTATATTTCTAATTATAGGGGCTTTAATTTCAACTATATATTGGAAAAATAAATATAAAAAATTAAAAAATCAACTAGAAAGAACAAAAAAATTACTTGTAGTTAAGGAACAAATTTATACTGAGGAAGAAATTGAAAATGGGGATTAAATATAATTGGAATTTTCCATCTAATAATATCGAAAATATAGATAATATTATAAAAGGATATAATATACCTAAATATACTAGTAAAATACTAGATTCTAGAGGGATTATAAGTCATAAAGATATAAAAGAATATTTGCTAGGGGATTATGAAGAAGGATATGATCCATATATAATGTATGATATGGAAAAAGCTGTAGAGCGAATTAATATAGCTATTGAAAATGAAGAAAAGATACTTATTTATGGTGATTATGATGCTGACGGTATAACTTCAACAGTTTTGATGTTAGAAACTTTAATTTCTATGGGGGCAAATGTATCATCTTATATTCCCAATAGATTTACAGAGGGGTACGGACCTAATAAAGAGGCATTTCAAAATATAATAGATAATGGTATTACATTAATAATTACTGTAGATAATGGTATAGCTGCTGTTGAAGAGATAGATTTTGCCAATGAATTAGGTTGTGATGTCATTATTACAGATCATCATAAAGTTCAAGATGTAATACCAAATGCTTATGCAATTATTCATCCTGAACACCCTAAAGGAGAATACCCTTTTAAAAATTTAGCAGGAGTAGGGGTGGCTTTTAAATTGGCTCATGCTCTGCTTGATATATATCCAGATTTTTTATTAGATTTAGTAGCAATTGGTACTGTCGCCGATCTAGTTCCATTAAAATCTGAAAATAGAATATTTGTAAAACAAGGTCTAGAGTTATTAAATGAATCTCCTAGACTAGGTCTTAAAATGTTACTAAATCTAACTAACCATAAAGGCTACATTGATGAACAAACAATAGGATTTTTAATAGCCCCTAGACTAAATGCAATAGGAAGAATTGCAAGTGCAAAAGAAGGATTATTATTTTTATCAACAGAAAGTCTAGAGGAAGCAGACTTTTTAGCTAAAAAAGTTGATGATTACAATACCGAGAGAAAAAAAGTTACAGAAGATATTATAAAGGATATCAATGAAGAAGAAATATATAATAATTCCAAACCAATTATTATGATTTACAATGAAAACTATCATGAAGGAGTTTTAGGAATTGTAGCTTCTAATTTAGTTGAAAAGTTCAGAAAACCTGTTCTTGTTATGAATCAAAAAGAAAACGTTCTTAAAGGCTCTGCACGAAGTTACGGTAACTTTAATATTTATGAAGCAATTAATAATATTTCGGATTTATTCATGGCTTTCGGTGGTCATAGTATGGCTGCAGGATTTTCTTTTGATATTAATAATTTTGATCTTATTGGAGAAAAATTATGCTCAATGTATGATGAATACTTATTAAACAATCAGAATTATAAAGATAGTAAGGATATAGATTTAGTAGTTAATAAAAATGAAATAAGCTATCAACTATTAAATGAATTAGATTTATTAAAACCTTATGGAATAGGATTTGAAAAACCTCTAATATTAATTGAAGATGCTTTTGTATTAGAAAAAGTTGAATTTGGAAATAAAAAACAATATTTAAAATTATCAATAGGTCAAACAGATGATTCATTAGAATGTATAAGCTTTAAAGAAAATGATTATTTTAAAGATATAAATATAGGTGATACAATAGACTTATTATGTAATTTAGATAAAAATAACTTTAACGGCCGAACTAAATTACAAGTTCATATTGTAGACATAGAAAAAAAAGAATATTTATTTTACGATTTAAGAAATTCAAATGTTAATTTTAATAATATAAATAAAAATGAACTTAAACTATCTATAAAATATTCTGACTCAAATAATAATTACTATAAATTTGATGAAATAGATAAAATTAAAGATTCATTTGATGTAATAAACATTTTAGAAATTCCTCATACAATTAAACATATAGAAGAAGTAGTAGCTATGAATCCTCAAAAAATAAACTTACTTTTTAGTAAGTCAAAAAAGATGAACCAAAAATATAAGATAAGTAAAGATGGGTTAATTAAATTTTTCAATTTAATATTAAAAGCAAATTCAATATTATTAAATAAAGAAAATACTAGTAAAATTATGAGTATATTAAAAATAAATATAGATACTTTAAAAATAATGATTAAAATATTTTTAGAATTAGACTTAATATCAGTAGAAAATAATAAATTAGTTCTGAATGTTAATTATAAAAATATAGATTTAGAAAAATCAAAAACATATAAATTAATTGCAGACATCTTATGTGTAGAAAATTTATTAATTGATAAAGACATAAAAGAAATAAATTATAGATTCATGTTGGAATAATTATTAATAATTTTCTACAAAATTTTACATTTATTGCTTACTAAAGTAATAATATAGACTTTATTATAAATATATAGTATAATTAGCTTTGAATTATTAAATTCAACACTAATTATACTTAAATTTTTAGGAGAAAATAAATGAATTTAGAAAAATATATATCTATAGTTGAAGATTGGCCAAAAGAGGGGATTAGTTTTAAAGATATTACTACACTTATGGCTGATGGAGAAGCATATAAATATGCTACAGATCAAATAGTTCAATATGCAAAAGAAAAAGCTGTAGATGTTATAGTAGGTCCAGAAGCTAGAGGATTTATAATAGGATGCCCAGTTGCTTATTCACTAGGTGTAGGATTTGTTCCTGTAAGAAAACCTAATAAATTACCTCGTGAAGTTATTAGTTATGAATATGATCTTGAATATGGAACTAATACTTTGACAATGCATAAAGACGCTATAAAGCCAGGGCAAAAAGTTTTAATAACTGATGATTTACTTGCTACTGGTGGTACTATAGAAGCAACGATTAAACTAGTAGAACAATTAGGAGGAGAAGTAGTAGGTATAGCATTCTTAATAGAACTAGAAGGTTTAAATGGTCTAGAAAAACTAAAAGGATACGATGTCCGTACTTTATTAAAAATGTAATTAACCACTACTAAATTAAAATATGGGTTTTAAATTAAAAGACAAGAGATATTTAAAAAATATTGATAGTAATCTTTATTTATATGTACATGAAAAAACAAATGCTGAATTATTATTCTTCAGTAATAACGATATAAATAAATCCTTTAGTATAACTTTTAAAACTATACCTTATAACGATAATGGTATATTCCATATTTTAGAACATTCGGTACTATGTGGTTCAGAAAAATATCCTGTAAAAGAGCCTTTTGTAGAACTTATAAAAGGCTCTTTTAATACGTTTATAAACGCAATGACTTTTCCTGATAAAACTATATATCCCGTATCTTCTAAAAATGATGAAGATTTAAAAATATTAATGGATATCTATCTAGATGCTGTATTTAATCCAAAATTATTAACGAATGATAATATTTTAAAACAGGAGGGCTGGCACTATCATTTAGAAAATATAAACGATAATCTTATATATAAGGGTGTTGTTTACAATGAAATGAAAGGTGCGTATTCTTCTGTTGAAGAAATTTTAGATATGAGAATTAACCAATCATTATTTAAAGGTACTTCTTATGAATTTTCTTCAGGAGGAGACCCTAAATATATACCTTCTATAACACAAGAAGAATTTATAAGTACTTATAAACATTGTTATCATCCTAGTAATAGTTTTATAACTTTATATGGAGATTTAGATATAGATAACTATCTAAATATAATAGATGAATATTTAAATAATTATGAATTAAAAGATTACTCTACATATAAGTTAAAAAAACAATTATCTTTTAGTAAATCTACTAATGTATACGAATATTTTAGTGAAGATTATGAAAACAAACATTATGTAGCATTTAATTATATATTAGGAAATAATAAAGAAACTAGTAACATATTTAGTGTTGACGTAATAGATGAATTACTTCTAGGTAATAGTAACACTGAATTTAGAAAATATTTTATAGATAATGGTATTTGTGAAGATATATACAGTTACATCCAAAGAGATAGATTAGAAGTTGTCTATAATATAGTTTTAAAAAATATAAAAAATGAATATTTAGATGATATAGAAAATATTTACCAAGAACAACTTGAAAAATTTATAAATAATTCTTTTGATAAAGAGCAAATAGAAGCAATAATAAACAAAAATAAATTTACTATCAAAGAAGAAGTTAATAAAACAAGTTCACCTAAGGGAGTTAATTATGCTATAAGATCTCTTAGAAATTGGCTATACGATGAAAATCCATTTGATATTTTTGAGTATGATAAAATAATAGAAGATTTAGAGAATAATTTAAAAAATAATAAATATGAAAGTATAGCTAAAAAATATTTATTAGAAAACAATTCAAAATGTACTGTTAAGCTTAAAGCAACAAATAAAAAAACGTATAATGATTATTTATCTGATTATAAAAATAGTTTATCTAATAATGATCTAGATAATATAATATTAGAAACAAAATCTTTAATAGAATGGCAAAATTCTGAAGATAAAAAAGAAGATTTAAACAAAATAAAAAGTGTAGAAGCAAATAAAGTAACATTAAAAAATCCATATAAAGCTACTTCTGTAGAAGAAATTAATGATATTATTTTCACTAATTTTGATATTAATACAAACGATATTTTATACTCTAAATTATTATTTGATATAACTTCGTTTAATAAAGAAGATTTACTATACTCATCACTATTGTCTAATTTAATATTTAATATTGGTACAAAAAATAAATCTGAATTAGAAATACACAAAGATATAGAACACAATTTAGGTGGTATTAGTTCTAATATTAATATATTCAAAGAAAATAATTCTGAAAATATAAAAATAAAATTTGTAATAAATGCAAAGAATTTATCTACCTATACTGATAAATTAATTAATATATTAGCAGAAAATACATTAAACCAAGATTTTTCTAATAAACAAACTATATATAATATATTATTAGAGTTAAAATTAAATTTAGAATATAAATTTAAAAACTATGGTCACTCATTTGTTAATAATAGAGTACATAGCTATCAAAGTAAACAGTGGTATTTATCAGAATTAATTTCTGGATTTGATTTTTATATTTTTGTCGAAAAACTAGTTGAAAATTTCGATAATCAATATGATGAAATAAAAAATAATTTATTAAATATTACAGAAAAAATATTTAATAAAAATAACTTAATAATCAACTGTACTTGTGATAAAAATATATCCGAACATTTCAAATTACATATATTAAATTATGTAAACTCAATTAACTATCATAAAGTTGAAGGTAATTCAGTAATTCCTTTTGTGAAAAAAGATAAATATTATTCTGAAGGATTTTACTTTGATACATTGGTTCAATATGTAGGATTAGGGTTCAACATAGATGAATATAATGGATCTTTACTAGTTCTAAGACATATATTATCATTTGATTATTTATGGAACAACGTAAGAGTTAAAGGCGGAGCATACGGAACAGGAATAACAATCAATAAATTTGGAAATGTTAGTTTTTGGTCGTATAGAGACCCTAATTTAAATAAAACCCTAGATGTATACTACAATACAAAGAAATATATAGAAGATTTAAATATCGATGAAGTTACACTAAATAAATATATAATAGGAACACTAAATGCTTTTGACCAACTTCTATCTCCACTAGAGAGATCTACACTATCTTTAAACAGTTACATAAATAATGATGATAACTCTTTATTTGATAAATTGGTAAAAGAAATAAAAGAAACAACTTTAGAAAAATTAGTTGAAACTGCTAAGTTATTTGATCTAAAAAATAAAGAAATTTTTAAATGTATAATATCATCAAAAGAGAAAATAGAAGAAAATAAGGAAACATTCTCTAATATATTCGAGATAAAATAGAAAGGATACTATGAGAGTAAGAAATAGAGCTGATGCTAGAGAAAGGCTAGAAAACAATAAATTTGTATTTATAGAACCAAAAGAACAAAGAGGAAAGTGGAATATAGAATTTCAAAATTCAAATCCTATACATTTAGAAATAGGAACAGGAAAAGGGCAGTTTATATATAATTTAGCTAAAAAATATCCAAATATAAACTTTTTAGGATTAGAAACACAACCTACTGTACTAAGTTTTTTACTGGATAAAATAGAACAAGAAAGTATAACAAATTTAAGGTTGATACTCGCAGATGCTTCTAACCTTGTAGAATACTTCGGTTCTGAGGAAATAAGTAAAATATATTTAAATTTTTCGGATCCTTGGCCTAAAACGAGACATATAAAAAGAAGACTTACATTTAAAACTTTCTTAAAGCAATATGAAGAAATTCTAAATGGAGAAAAAAGAATAGCTCAAAAAACAGATAATTTAGGACTATTTGAATATAGTTTATATAGTATGAGTCAATATGGTTTTATAATAGATAAAATATCTTTAGACCTAACTAATAGCCAGTATGAGGAAGATAATATTCATACTGAATATGAAGACAAGTTTATAAAAAAAGGAAATAATATATATTATGTAGAAGTTATTAAAAATAAAAATTAATAAACTAGTTGATTTTTAATAATAGTTTAATATATAATGTAAAAGTAAAAAAAATTAAGGAGATAAATATAAAATGATTTCAGTTAACGATTTTAAAACTGGTGTTACTATAGAAGTAGATGGTAATATATGGAAAGTATTAGAATTCCAACATGTTAAACCTGGAAAAGGAGCTGCGTTTGTTCGTTCAAAACTAAGAAACTTACGTACAGGAGCTATTAATGATAAAACATTTAGAGCAGGAGAAAAAGTAGCTAAAGCCTTAATTTCTAATGAAAAAATGTCATATTTATACGCTTCTGGTGATGGATATGTATTCATGAATAATGAAACTTATGAACAAATAGAAATACCTGAAAGTAACATTAAATATGAATTAAACTTCTTAAAAGAAAATATGGAAGTTAATATATTAATGTTTGGTAGTGAAATTCTTGGTGTAGATTTACCTACAACTGTAGAATTAACTGTAACAGAAACAGAACCAGGTGTTAAAGGTGATACTGCTACAGGAGCAACTAAATCAGCAACAGTAGAAACAGGATACACTTTACAAGTGCCTCTATTTGTTAAAGAGGGCGATGTATTAGTTATAAATACTGCTGAAGGATATTATGTATCTAGAGCTTAATTAAAATTTCTTTTAATTTATTAATAAAATTACTTGAAATATATAATTAACTATGATATACTCTAGAATGTGTATGTAGTAAATGTTATGAATAAACTATTTCCAAAAGGAGGATTAATTCATGGCAAAAGTTTGTTACGTTACTGGACGTAAAGCACGTTCAGGAAATACTCGTTCACATGCGATGAACGCTACAAAAAGAAGATTTAAAGCTAACTTACAAAAAGTTACTATATTAGTAGACGGACAACCTAAAAAAGTTTGGGTTTCTGCTCGTGCTTTAAAATCTGGAAAAGTGCAACGTGTATAATTAATACAGAACTAACTTTAAACTATCTAAGATTTTCTTAGATAGTTTTTTACTTTTAATTATTATATATTATAGTACTGGAGGTCTTATGAAATTTTTTGATGAAAGATTTAATAAATTATCAAGTAAAAATGTTAGACGAGATATTTCAGCTGGTATTACTGTAGGTGTTGTAGCTGTGCCTTTAGCAATGGCTTTTGCAATTGCAAGTGGTCTTCCTCCTATAATAGGGTTATATACAGCTGTGATAGCAGGATTTTTAGTTTCACTACTAGGTGGTTCTAAATATCAAATTGCCGGTCCAACTGGAGCATTTATTCCAGTAGTGTCTGCAGTAATATATAAATATGGTTATGAGGGACTATTAATAACTACATTTATTTCAGGAATTATGATTCTTTTATTATCTTTTTTCAAAGTAGGGAGAATGATAAAATTTATGCCTATATCTGTTACTGTCGGCTTTACAGCAGGTATAGCAATAGTAATATTTTTTGATCAAATAGACGAATTTTTGGGGATAACATATAAAAAATCTCCACATTTCCATCAAAATGTTATAGAAATATTTAAAAATATAAATAATATAAATATTTATGCTATTATAACTGCTCTTATAGGTGGTATAACTATATATTTTATTTCAAAATTTAAAATTAAAATTCCTATGTTGTTAACCGCACTAATAATACCAACAACTGTCGCTACTTTATTTTTCCCTAATCAAGTTAGCACTATAGGTTCTGTTTTTGGAGAAATACCTAGTGAGTTACCTGAACTGAATTTAAGTAGCTTTGACTTTGATTTTAATAATATTAAACAATATATTGCTCCTGCTTTCACTATAGCCTTTTTAGGAGCGCTAGAATCTTTACTATCTGCATCAGTTGCTGATAGTATGACAAACACAAAAATGAATCCTGATAAAGAACTTTTTGGTCAGGGGATAGCAAATATAATAACTCCACTATTTGGTGGTATTCCTTCTACTGGAGCTATAGCCAGAACAGCAACAAATATTCAATCTGGAGCAATTAGTCCACTATCAGGAATGATTCATTCTTTAGTTGTTCTACTTTGTATTCTATTTCTATCTCCATTAGCGAGTTATATACCACTTGCTGCTATGGCTCCTATACTTATGAGAGTTGCTTACAATATGTCTGAAATAAGACATGTTTTCAAGCTTATTAAGACTAAATCAGGAGAAACATTAGTTTTAGTAATTACCATGTTACTTACAGTATTTATGGATTTAACTATAGCTGTTGAATTTGGTATTATATTATCAATTCTTATTTTTATAAGACAAATGTCTATAGAAACTGCTGCTATAGAGGAAACAGATAGAACTAGAAATATTCCTAATGTATCAATTATAACATTTAAGGGGCCTTTATTTTTTGGAGCAACAAGTGTTATAGATACAATATCTATGAAATTGTTTAAAGATGAAACAAAAATAATAATTTTAAATATGCACTTTTTACCAATTATAGATATAACTGCAGTAGAACTGCTACATAATTCTATAAAAGATTTAAAAAAGCGTGGTCTTGACGTATACTTATCTCATATTCCACCTAGGGTATTCTTAAAGCTAAAAGAAGAAGGAATTATTAATACGGTAGGAGAAAATAAAATATTCTTTACAACTACAGAAGCTATAGAGTATGCTAAATTAGTTTTGAATAATAATAATAGTTAAAATTCTTAAACACGTTCTAGAAATAGAGCGTGTTATTTTTATTACACATATTTAGTTGCAAATAACATATAAATATATTATAATATATTTATACATATAATATGTATTATGCGAACAAATATAAATAATATATTAATAGGAGTTATTATGAATCAAAAAGATTATTATAAAAAGAAAAATAATATAAATATAAAAAATTTTCCTGATTACATAGAAGATTTTTTTGACACTTACTACGATATATTATCTCCTCTTACGTTACATAGGTACTTAGAAACCTACAGTTCGTTCCTTAAATGGCTCATTTCTGAAACTATATCAGAGAATGAAAACATAAAAGATATAGAAGTTACTACACTCGAAAACTTATCAAAAAAAGAAATGGAATCATATTTTAAACATTTATCACGGGAAGAAATAAATGGTAAATATAGATCGCAAACTACTATTAATAATTATAAAGCTGCTATGCGTTCTCTTTATAAATTTTTAACTGTAACTAGCGAAAACGAAAATGGGAAACCATATTTCGAAAGAAATGTTATGTTAAAGATTCCTATTAATAGAGTTAAAGAAACTCTTTCTTCTAGATCTAAAAAAATATCCGAAAAGATATTTTTAGATTCTCAAGATGATGATTTTTTAAATTATGTTGAGAATGAATACGAAAAAACTTTATCAAAACATGCTAAAATATTCTTTTTACGTGATAAAAATAGAGACTTGGCTATTTTAACTTTGTTTTTAAGAAGTGGAATTCGTGTTAATGAGTTAGCTAGTTTAAAAATGAAAGATGTAGATTTTAAAAACGATGAAATTAACGTTATTAGAAAAGGAGGAAAATACGATACAGTTTTAGTTACTTCTTCTGCTATAGAAAAAATTAATAACTATCTAGACTCCCTACCTTTTGAATTAAATCGAGAAGATAACTTATTTGTAACTAAAAATAAACAAGGAATTTCAATACGAGCAATTCAAAAATTAGTTATGAAATATACAGAAAGTTATAACATTCCTATGTCTCCTCATAAACTAAGACATAGTTATGGCACTAAACTAGCACAAAAAACTAATGGAAATATTCCTATAATAATGACACAGATGGGCCACTCTAATAGTGATACATCTATGTTATATATAAATGAGTCAAAAAAAATAATAAAACAAGCTATAAATAAATTAGATGAGGATAATAATAAATAGATTATAGTCAACATAATTATAATTATGTTGACTATAATATTAGGATTAGTTTTATAAAAAATCAGGTATTGGAGGTTAATACAAACCCTAATACCTGATTTTTGAATAAATTCTATTTTTTATTTTAATCTTCTCTGTATATCTTTATTACTAACAGAAATACACCTATACAAATGCATATATCAGCAATATTAAATATAGGAAAATTATAATTAAATATTTTAAAATCTAGAAAATCTACAACTTCCCCTGTTTTTATTCTATCTATAAAGTTACCTATTGCTCCACCCATAATAAGTGCAAAAGTTATTTTATCAAGAAAACTTAAATTGGCTTTATTTTTTAATAAGTATATTAACATACCTATTAAAAATATTGAAGTAATAACAATGAAAAATAGTCTACTATCTTCTAAAATACCCCAAGCGGCTCCCCTATTTCTATGAGAAGTTATCGAAAAGAAATTATCTATTATTAATAAACTTTCTCCTAATTTAAAATTTGACAGAATTAAATATTTGGTTATTTGATCAAAAGCTATTAATAATATAGTTGCTAATAAGATGAAAATCATAATTTATTCTCCAGTTTTATCTTTATATGAACATATATTTTTAAGTTCACAATTAAAACATTCTGGTTTTTTTGCTTTACATTTATATCTACCAAAATGTATTAATTGATGATGAATCTTTCCCCAATCTTTTTTAGGGAAAGCTTTCATAAGTTTTTCTTCTACTACTAAAACAGAATCTTTTTCTTTAGCTAGACCTAATCTTTTAGATATTCTTTCTACATGAGTATCTACAGCTATAGCAGGAATATCAAATCCAACAGACATAACTACATTTGCAGTTTTTCTTCCTACCCCTGGTAATTTAACTAAATCCTCTCTATTGCTAGGAATCTCATAGTTATAATTGTCCCTTAGCATCTCTGCCATAGCCTTTATATTTTTAGACTTTGCCTTATACAAACCTAATGTTTTTATATAAGATTCTATCTCGGATACATCAGCATCTGCGTAATCATCAATAGTTTTATATCTATCAAATAATGATATTGTAGCTCTATTAACATATTCATCTTTACACTGGGCTGAAAGTAAGACTGAGGTTAATAATTCTAAATTGTTACTAAAATTAAGTTCACAGCCTACATTAGGAAATTGTAAATCAAGATAATTACTTATTAAAGCAATCTTTTCCTTTTTAGTTATTGAGCCAGTCATAGTTTAAAATATCATCCTCATCTATTTCATTATAATTATTTTCTATTATAGTGTTATTTAATATACCATTTACATAATCAATTTTCTTTGAAATACCAAAAGCATTTATTATATCTGATTTAGTAAATTTCTTTTCTACCCAAGAATTTATAATATCCATTTCTTTAGAAGAAATGACTTTTTTTACATTTTTTTCTACAAATAATAAAAGTTCTTTTATTGAAAAGTATTTTCCTTTATCAAAATTTATTGTAAATAATATTTTATTATCTCTATTTATTTGAACAATTTTTTTTACATATAATCTTTGTATATTATCAAATAGTTGCTGTTCTGAAATATTTAATTGTCTGGCATATTCTTTAGAATTAAACTCTAGTTCTCCACCAAGGCTTACATAATTTAATTGAATATAAAATAGTGCCTCTTCTGGGGTTAGATTATAAGTAGAATAATTTAGAATAAAGTTTTCATCTAAAAACATACCTTTTAAATTAACATATTTCATTATGGTGTTAACCTATTTAATAATCTTGGGAATGGAATTGTTTCTCTAACGTGTCCATTTCCTGTTATCCAAGAAACAGTTCTTTCTAAACCTAAACCAAATCCTGAATGTTCAACAGAACCATACTTTCTTAAATCTAGATACCAGTTATAGGCTTCGATATTTAATTCATGAGCTTTTATATTTTCTAATAATATATCATAGTTATCTTCCCTTTGAGAACCCCCTATAATTTCTCCGTATCCTTCAGGAGCTATTAAATCTGCACATAATACTGTACCAGGTTCATTAGGATCTTCTTTCATATAGAAAGGTTTTATAGCTTTTGGCCAATGTGTTATAAATACTGGTTTATTATAACTGTTAGCTATAAAAGTTTCATGTGGTGATCCAAAATCATCTCCATACTCTATATCATCAAAACCATTTTCTTTTAACAAATTAATTGCATCTTTATATTTTATACGTGGGAATGTTCCTGTTGCTGCTTTTAAAGACTCTATATCTCTTTCTAAAATTTTTAATTGTAATTCATTTTTAGTGATTACATCATTTATTAAGTAGTTAACATACTTTTCTTGAACTTCTAAACTTTCATCATGATTACAGAAAGCCATTTCTGGTTCTATCATCCAAAATTCTATTAAATGTCTACGAGTTTTTGATTTTTCTGCTCTAAAAGTAGGTCCAAAAGAATAAACTTTTCCAAATGACATTGCACATGCTTCCATATAAAGTTGACCAGATTGTGATAAATATGCTTCTTCATCAAAGTATTTAGTATGGAATAACTCAGTAGTTCCTTCTGGAGCTGATGAAGTAAGTATTGGTGGATCTAATTTTAAAAATCCTTCTTTTTCAAAGAAATCATATGTAGATTTTATTATTTGATTTCTTATAGTAAGTAAGGCATGTTGTTTTTTAGATCTTATCCATAAGTGTCTATTATCTGCTAAAAATTCTACCCCGTGATCTTTAGGTGTTATTGGATAATCTGTAGAAACACTTATAACTTCAAAATCAGAAATTTCTAATTCTATTCCTGTTAATTCTCTATTATTTTCTTTAACTTCTCCAGTTACTCTAATAGACGTTTCTTGTGTTAGGTGTCTTAATTCTTGGTATCTTTCTTCTCCTAAATTTTCTTTCAAAGCTACTGCCTGAATAAATCCAGCTCCATATCTTAGCTGAAAAAATGCTATTTTCCCACTACTTCTCTTGTTAGCTATCCATGCTCCAATAGTAACAGTTTGACCAATCTTTTCTTTTAAATTATTTATATTCATAGATTTATTTCTCCTTACGTTAATTCATACTTTAATATATCAAATTATTAATTAAATTACAATATTTACTTTTCGATATTTTCAAACTTTATAATTATTTCAAATAAGTGTTTTAAATACATTTTATAATATAAAATATCTCTATTAGAATAACAAATATAGTTTTGATTATCAATTTTCTTTAAATCGTTATACAAATTATAAAAATCTAAATCATAAGAAAAATTTTTATATTTCATATTTATTTTCTTATCCCTATAGTAATAGTGTAACTCTTTATATTTATTATTATTAAATACTAATAATTTATTCTTTATAGTATCGTCATATATTATATTAGCGTTAAAATTTTTTGTTTTTATTTTATTGTTAATCTTGTTACTAATTACACTATTTAAATATTTATAGTTTAATTGTTGAATTCTATTAATAATAGATTTCTCATTTTTTATATTTCGTACTATTAATAACATGGTATTTTTATTTTTTATTATTTCGAATTTATATTCACCATTGTTATTATCTTTTATTATCATTAATAAACTATTTAAAAACTGACTTGTTTTTATTAAATAATGCCCTGACTTTATTTTTTCAAGAGAATTTATAATTGATTTTATATCTTCTTCTATAAAATTAATAGCTTCATTATAAAGTTCTATACTTTCTGATATATACATTTCATACAGATATTCAACTAAAAAGCTAATATTATCTTTTATTTTACTGATTTTAGAATTTCTGGTTTTATTTTCAAATATGTTTAACTCTGTCACTACATCTTTGTAGTATATCTTTTCTAAGTTGTGTTTTTTTATTTCTAACCCTAAAATATTTTTATTTTCAAATACGAATATACTTTTATTCAACTTACTATCGGTTACAATTTCTAATAGAGATTTATAGTTAGAAATTATATTAGTACTATTTACGGCATTATTATAAGCCACATTATAGTAGTAACCTTTTTTATATTTAAAATTGCTAATTAATTCTTCCAATAAATTCTCTTCTACCAAATTTAAATTTAATTCCGAATACTCTCCTCTAGTAGTTTCTAACAACCAAATAATTAACTTTATTAAAAGAGAATAAAATTGGGTATTATTGTTTAAATCATTAAAATTTTCTTTTAAATATGATATAAATTCTATATTAACATAACTATTTACTGATTTTAAAACAACTGTATTGTTTGAAGATAGATGAATATCATTAAATGTTTGCTCATTTATTGAAGATATAAATATTTGTTTTGCCAAATACTCTTTATCATTGTTTATATTTTCAAATATTTCATTATAATATATATTTTTATATTTCAAATAATTTTTATTAAATTTTATATCGTATAATTTTGAATCCAAAACAAAATAATAAGAGTAGTCTGTGCTATATTTTAAATAAGTTAAAATATCTTCAAATGTTGTTGAAGGAAAACTATTAATTTTTTCTATTATTTTTTTTATTATTTTATATGTAATATAGGTATCGAAATCTGCTTGATGATATTTTCCTTCTTCTAGTATGTTTAATTGGTCAGCTATATCAATTAATTTATAACTATAAAAAGTAGGGAAAAATATTTTGCATAATTCTACTGTGTCTAAAGTGTTTTGTGGAGAATAATCAATATTTAATTTTGAAAAAGCATCTTTTAAAATATTTAAATCTTGAATAACTCCATGACATATTAAAATATTATCTTTTATTTTTTCATAGATATTATGAGCAACTTCTGAAAATGTAGGTTTCTCATCTAAATCTTTGTTTGTTATTCCAGTTAGGGCTATTAGAAAATTTGATAACTCTGATGTAGGTTTTATTAAAAAATTATATTTTCCTATGATATTAAAATTACTGTCAGTATTTATAATAGCAATTTGAAATATTTCTTTTTCTTCTGTAACTTCTATATCGACTATAGAAAAAGAATTATTATTCATTATCTATAATATCCTTTCTTAATAAAAATTCTATTATTTGTTCTTTTTTGTTATCTATTTTTCTGTGTATTATTGCATCTTCTATAGATTTAATTTTATCTTTTATCCAAGGTCCCTTAGGTTTATCACTGAAAATATTTATTATTTCTTGTGATGTTATATCTACAGCATTAAAATCATTTATAGGTAAATTAATATTTTTTATATCCTCTGATCTATTATATAAATATAGATTATCTATAAAGAGTAAATCATCTATATTATATTTGTATACTAACTGTTCTAAAGAATATTTATTGTAATTATCATTTATACTATAATATGTTTTAATTTGTTTTATTTCTGAATTTGATAATTTTAGTTTGGTTATTTCTTTAAGGTCTATATTATGTTTGTCAGAAAAATAATATATTATTTGTTCAAATTTAAAATTTGAAAAGTCAATATTACTTTCATTTATATGTTCAAAAAATGGTATATATTTATTAATCTCTGACTTTAATAGTAGATTAAAAGAATTTATATTATTTTTACCTAAAAATAATTTTTTAAATTCAGATATTATTCGTTCGATAGATATATACTTTATTAATTCTGCATTATTTTTGATTGCGTTAAAAGTTTTTTCTTCTATTGAAAATCCTAGTTGTGATGAAAATCTGAATGCTCTTAACATTCTTAAAGCATCCTCATCAAATCTCTCATTAGGTTCATTTACAGTTCTAATTATATTTTTTTTTATATCTTCTAAACCATTGTGAAAATCAATTATATTTCCTTCTTTATCTATAGCCATAGCATTAATTGTAAAATCTCGCCTTTTTAAATCTTCTGATAAATCTCCTATATATTCTACTTTCTCAGGAAATCTATGCTTGATATAATTAGACTCACTTCTAAATGTTGTTACTTCATAATACTTTTGTTTGTACCCAATCGTAACTGTTCCGTGCTTAATACCTGTATCAATAGTATAGTTAAATATATTTTTGACTTCTTCTGGTCTTGCTGATGTAGTTATGTCAATGTCATAAAATGATTTATTCATAACATAATCTCTTACGCAGCCACCTACAAAATATGCTAAATAAGAATTTTTTTCTAATATTTCTAATAATTCTATTGCATCAGAAAAAATTTCTTTAAAATTATTTTTTGAATACTCTATCATAAATTTCCTCTAAGTTAGAAATGTGATATTTATAATTAAAACATTCTTCTAATTCTTCTGTAGTGATATAATTCATTATAATTTCATTGTTAAGTAATAATTCTTTAAAATGTATTTTATTCTCCCAAGCATACATAGCTATAGGTTGTACAGTATCATACGCTTCTTCCCTAGACATACCTTTTTCAATTAGAGCTAATAATATTCTCTGCGAGAAAATAACACCGTATGTTTTATTTATATTTTCTTGCATATTTTCTTCAAAAACTGTTAAGTTAGCTATCGTATTGGTAAATCTTGTTAATTGATAGTCCATCAAATTTGTAGCATCAGCAGATATTATTCTTTCTGCTGATGAGTGTGATATATCTCTTTCATGCCATAATGGTATATTTTCAAATGATGTTAGCATGTATCCTCTTAAAACTCTAGCTAATCCTGAAATATTTTCAGAAGAAATAGGATTTCTCTTGTGAGGCATTGCACTTGATCCTTTTTGTCCCTTTCTAAAGAATTCTTCTACTTCTCTAACCTCAGTTCTTTGTAAATGTCTTATTTCAACTGCAAATTTCTCTATACTACTAGCTATAAGGGCTAATGTTGAGTAGTAGTTAGCATGCCTATCTCTTTGTAAAACTTGTGTAGATATTTTACTAGAATTTATTCCTAACTCGGCACAAACATAATCTTGAATATATGTTGGTATATTTGCAAAAGTACCTACAGCTCCTGATATTTTTCCTGCTTCAACATATTTTGCAGCATTATTAAATCTTTCTAGATTTCTAACCATTTCTTCATACCAAAGTGCCATTTTTAAACCAAAAGTAGTTATCTCTGCGTGAACCCCGTGTGTTCTACCAATCATAAAAGTATTTTTATATTCGAACGATTTTTCTTTTAATACTTCTATAAGTTTATTAAGTTTAGTTCTTATAATGCTATTTGCTTGTTTATATAAGTAACCATAGGCTGTATCAACCACATCCGTAGAAGTTAAACCATAGTGTACCCATTTTTTTTCTGAACCTAAAGTTTCACTTATCGCTCTTGTGAATGCTATAACATCATGTCTAGTTTCATTTTCGATTTCATATATTCTATCAATATTTATATAAGCATTCTTTCTTATTTTTTCTACATCTTCTTTGGGAATTTCACCCAATTTCGCCCAACCTTCACAAGCTAAAATCTCTACTTCTAACCAAGCTTTAAATTTATTTTCTTCAGACCATACATTTTGCATTTCTTTGGTTGAATATCTTTCAATCATTAATTTTCTCCTAACATAAATTAATTATTTTGTAAATACTAAAGAATACCACTCATTTTCTGATGTTTCTTCTACTAACTTAAATCCAGAATTCAAGGCTTTTTCTAATAATTCATCTTTTTTATCTTTTATTATACCAGAAGTTATAAAATAACCATTTTCGTTAAGATGTGTATATGCATCACCTAACATCAATTCTATTATATGAGCTAAAATATTAGCTACTATTATATCGTAATGTTCATTTTCTTTTTCTAATAAACTAGCACATTCAGTAACTACTCTATCTTCTATATTGTTTAGTTTAAAATTCTCTTTAGATATATCAACAGCTAATTTATCTAGGTCTACAGCCTTTAACTTGCCTTTTGTTAGGTAACTAGCAGCTATGGTTAGTATTCCACTACCACATCCTACATCAATAACGCTATTATTGTCTTTTACATATTTTTCTAGATTTTTAATACATAACGAGGTAGTTTCATGTCCTCCAGTTCCAAATGCCATACCAGGATCTATATTAATTATATTTTTATTACTTAAATTATCATATTCTCTCCATGTAGGTACTATTGCAAATGTTTCTCCAATTTCTAAAACATCAAAATAATCTTTCCAAGAATTTTCCCAATCACTATCTTTTATTGTAGAAGTATTTATTTTAAAGTAACTACCAATATCAACAGTGTTAGATAAATCAATAATTTCTTGTTCAATATTTTTTAGTATTTCATCCGAAAAGTTTAATTCATTAATATATCCTTTAATTAAAACTCCTTCTTTAGGAAAATCATTAGAATCAACTCCTACTATTGTCCCAAAATTATCGTCTAAATTTTCTTCCAGTATACTTGAATCTTCTATACAAACTCCAGTAGATTCATAATCTAAAAGTATAGATTCAACTATTTCACTAGCTTCCTTTGTAGTATTTACCGTTATTTCTATCCAATTTTCCATTATAGTCTCCTTATTTCTACAAAATAAATAATTATTAACATTTAATAATTATACTATTTGAATAATTATAATTCAACCTATTCAACAAATAGATTAATCATATTATAATTATTTTGATATTGAATTATTTTAATCTGATTAAGATTTATTATATAATTATTTAATAGCAATGAAAGGATATTATTAGTAAAGTGGAAAAAAAATTTTTTGAATTCAAATTAAACAGTAAGTATTCTCCTAAAGGAGATCAAATAATTGCAATAAAAAAATTAACAGAAGGTGTCGTATCTGGAGAAAAACATCAAACTTTGTTAGGGGCTACGGGTACAGGAAAAACTTTTACAATATCTAATATAATAAAAAATGTAGGAAAACCTACACTAGTTCTTGCTCATAATAAAACATTAGCAGGCCAGTTATATAATGAGTTCAAACAATTTTTTCCTGAAAATAGAGTTGAGTATTTCGTTTCATACTATGATTATTACCAGCCGGAGGCATATGTACCATCTACTGATACATATATAGAAAAAGATTCTTCTGTTAATGATGAAATAGATAAATTAAGACATAGTGCAACATCTTCGTTATTTGAAAGAAATGACGTTATAATTGTAGCAAGTGTTAGCTGTATATACGGCTTAGGATCTCCAGAAGAATATCAAGCCTTACAGTTAAACTTAAGAATAGGTATGGAAATACCTAGAAATAAAATACTAGAAAAATTAATTAGTATCCAATATATGAGAAATGATGTGGATTTTAGTAGGGGAAATTTTAGAGTTAGAGGAGATGTTATAGATATTTTCCCTGCTTACAAAAGCGAAAATGCTATAAGAATCGAGATGTTTGGTGATGAAATTGACAGAATAAGGGAAATAGATGCTCTAACAGGAAAAGTTTTATATGAGTTAGATTATATTACCGTGTATCCAGCTAGTCATTTCGTTGCTGGAGAAGAAAAAACTAAAGAAGCTATAAGAAGAATTCGTTTAGAATTAAAAGAAAGATTAATAGAATTAAATAATGAAAACAAGCTGCTAGAAGCTCAAAGGTTAGAACAACGAACTAATTATGACTTAGAAATGATGGAAGAAATGGGATTCTGTTCTGGAATTGAAAATTATTCACTTCATATGGCATTAAAAGAAAGAAGTTCTACCCCTGATACATTACTAGACTATTTCCCAAAAGATTGGTTACTTGTTATAGATGAATCCCACGTGACGCTTCCTCAAGTAAGAGGTATGTACAATGGAGACCAAGCTAGAAAACAAGTATTAGTTGACTATGGTTTTAGGTTGCCTTCTGCTTTAGATAATAGACCCCTAAATTTTAAAGAATTTGAAGATAAAATAAATCAAGTTATTTATGTTTCTGCTACACCTGGTGATTATGAACTAGAAATTAGTCCTACTCCTGTAGAACAAATTATAAGACCAACCGGATTATTAGATCCAATAATAGAAATAAAACCAGTAAGCGATCAAATTTTCAACTTAAAAGTTGAGGCAGAAAAAATAATAAATAAAGGAGAACGTGTTTTAGTTACTACTCTTACTAAAAAAATGGCTGAAGCATTAACTGATTATTTAAAAGAACATAATTTAAAAGTTAAATATCTTCATTCTGATATAAAAACATTAGAAAGAACAGAAATAATAAGAGATTTAAGATTAGGAAAATTCGATATTCTTATCGGAATTAATTTATTAAGAGAAGGATTAGATATTCCAGAAGTTTCTTTAGTTGCAATACTGGACGCTGACAAAGAAGGATTTTTACGTGGCGATAAAGCACTATTACAAACTATAGGTAGAGCGGCAAGAAATTCTAATGGTAGAGTCATAATGTATGCTGATAACATAACTAGAAGCATGAAAAAAGCTATAGAAGAAACTCAACGTAGAAGAGAAATACAAATAGAGTATAATGAGAAAAATGGTATAGTCCCTCAAACTATTATTAAAGATATCAGTGATTCTATTTCTACTAAAAAAGAAATATCTGATGATAGCGTAAAACCAAAATCTATTAAAAAACAAAAAATTGATGAAAATGATGTGTCTGTATACATCAAAAAATTAGAAAAAGAAATGTTTGAAGCTGCTGAACAGTTCAATTTTGAAAAAGCAGCAGAAATAAGAGATTTAATATTTGAAACTAAAAAAACTTATAAAATAGACTAATAAACTAGTTACAAATAAATTAATATTCTATAAATAAAAGATAAAAGGGATTTACCAATAAAATAGAAAATCAATTAACCACATTTTCTATATATTTGAATAAATCCCTTTTAATAATTAATCGATACATTGACTGTAACATATACAGTCAACCAAATGATCGTTTATTACGCCTATTGCTTGCAAATAGCTATAAATAGTTGTACTTCCAACAAATTTAAAACCTCTTTTTTTCATATCTTTACTTATAATATCTGATAAAAAATTTTTAGATTTTATATCAGAATATTTTTTATTATTATTTACTATTTGTTTATAATCAACAAATCCCCAAATATAATTATAAAATGAACCAAATTCATCTATTATTTTTATAAAACTTATAGCATTTTGTCTAACTGCAAATATTTTTAATCTATGCCTTATTATTCCTGAATCATTAAGTAATGAATTTAAATACTCATCTGTATATTGTGCACATTCCATATAATTAAATTTACTGAAAACTTTTTGTAAATTTTCTTTCTTTTTTAAAACTATATTCCAACTAAGTCCTGCTTGCATACATTCTAAAATTAGCATTTCAAACAATTTAATATTTGATTTTTCTATTTTTCCCCATATATTATCATGATATTTTTCAAGAAGTTCATTACTAACCCAATCACAACGTTTAATATCTTTCATTTTAAACCTCCATAAAACTAGGAACTATTTGTTTTAATATTTTATTAATATTTTTTATAGAATAACTTGAGTCTTTTGATATTTCAATAATTAAATTATCTGAAGCTGCTATTCTTATATTTTTATATGGACTTAGTATTTCAAATAACATTTTCCCATTTAATATATCAAATGCTTCTTTTTTGAATGTTATTTTAACTTTATTAGCTAATTCAACTATACTATCTATCAGTATATTTTCTGATAATATTCTTATATTGGTTATATTTATAAGATTTTCAACTTCTTCTTCAAAATCAGAGAATCTATCTATTAATTCATCAACTATTTCATGTAGTTTTTCTTCAGATGTTACATTATTTAATAACTTATAAAAATAAATTTTATCAGCGTCATTATTAATATAATCTTTAGGTATATAAGCACTAACATTTAATTTTATATTAACCTTACTCTCTACCACCTCAAAAATATCTTCAACTGCTTTTGTTGATTTTTCTTTTATTATATTTTCATAATAGCTAATATCCATATCTCTGTTTTCTTGCAATATTGGTTCTAATATTTCTTTTTTATCTTGAATTTCTCGTTCTAAGATTTGAGAGTATAGAGTATAACCCACAGAATCTATAAATCCATGTTGTTTGCCCCCTAATACATCCCCTGCTCCTCTTATTGTCAAGTCTTGCATAGCTATTTTAAATCCGCTTCCTAAAGAAGTGAAACTTTTAATAGCAGAAAGTCTTTTTTCGGCAGTTTCTGTTAATAATTTAAAAGGTTTATACATTAAATAAGCATATGCTTCTCTACTACTTCTACCTACTCTACCTCTTATTTGATATAACTGACTAAGACCAAATTTATCAGCATCTTCTATTATTAGTGTATTTACATTTGATATATCTATACCTGTTTCTATAATAGTTGTAGAAATTAACATATCATACTCTTTATTTATTACGTCTATCATTATATCTTCTAATTCTTTTTGGGTCATTCTTCCATGTGCGTACGCTATATTTATTTCAGGTAATAATTTTTTTAACTCTAAATATTTTTCCTCGATGGTTTCTACTTTATTATAAACATAGAATATTTGACCGTTTCTTTCTATTTCATTTAAAACAGCTTCTCTTACTATATTAGGATTTTCACTCATTACAAATGTTTGTATAGGTTGTCTATTAGTAGGCGGAGTCTCTATAACTGATAAATCTCTTATACCTACTAAACTCATATGTAGTGTTCTAGGTATAGGGGTAGCACTTAATGTAAGAACATCTATTGTATTTTTCAAATGTTTAATTTTTTCTTTATGTTTTACACCAAATCTTTGCTCTTCATCAATTATTAGTAAACCTAAATCTTTATAATAAAATTTATCATTTAATAGTTTATGTGTACCTACAATAATGTCTATCTCACCATTTTTTAATCTCTTGGTTATAGCAGTAATTTCTTTAGCCGTTTTAAATCTACTAACAACCTCTATATTAACAGGAAAATTTTTAAATCTATTTAAAAAATTATTATAGTGTTGCTCTGCTAATAAAGTTGTAGGAACTAATACAGCTACTTGTTTGTTATCACATATAGCTTTAAAAGCAACTCTCATAGCTACTTCAGTTTTACCAAAACCTACATCTCCACAAAGTAACCTATCCATAGGTCTATCTTTTTCCATATCTTTTTTTATTTCATCTGTTGCTTTTATCTGATCTGCTGTCGCCTCATAAAGAAAATCTTGCTCGAATTCTTGCTGAATAGAAGAATCTGGACTAAAAGAGAATCCTTTATTTAATTCTCGTTTTATATATAGTTTTATTAATTCTTCAGATATGTCCTCTATTTCTTTTTTTACTCTATATTTTGTTTGTTGCCACTTTTTAGTTCCTAACTTATTCAATTTAGGTTTTCTATTATCTGAAGATGCTTTATATTTTTGAATATACTTCATATTATCAACATCTACATATATAATATCACTACCTTCATAAGATATTTTTAAAAAGTCTTTATATATACCGGATACCTCAATATTTTCAATACCTTGATATATACCTATCCCATGATGAATATGTACTATATAGTCACCTTCATTTAAATCTTGATAATTTCTTATTTTTTCAGAATTAGTATTTTGAAAGTTAACTCTTTTTTTCTTTTTATTAGATGCTTCTTTAAATATCTCATTTACAGTAATTAAAATAAATTTCTCATTAACAAGCTCAAATCCTTTTATAATATTATCTGCTTGCTCAATAGATATTTTTCCATTTGATAATCCTACTGATATATAATCATATAAATTATAGTCAAATAATACTTTTTCTATATAGTCTTTTTGTTTAATATTATTTATTAACAACATAATTTTATAATTATGTTTTATCTTATTTTTCAATTCATTTGTGAATTGTTCTTCTCCTGAAAAAAATGGAACATCTATTGCATTATAGTTAATAAAGTTACTTATATATTTTTCATTAGATTTTATATTTGATAAATATATTTTAAATCTACTACTGTTAGTTAATTTATTTATGGAATTTTCATCTATTATATTTTGAAAGATATAGTTATTATTTATATCTTTTAAATGTTCTATAAAATATTCCTTTAAATTCTCTAATTTCATCGATATTTTTGAAAAATTATTAAAGAATATCGGGATATCGTAATCTATATAATCTACTATACTATAAACTTCATTTTCATATATGTAGTTGGAAAAACTATGTAGCTCATCAAATTTACCTGTATCTTTAAATATATCTATTTTAGATTTTATATATTTTTTAATATCATTATAATTATCAAAATTTTTAAGATTACTATTTTCTAATTCTTTCAACAATTTGCTTACTACTTTATTTTTATCTTCAGAAGTTAAAAAGAATTCTCCATTAGGATATATTTTTATTTCTTCTAATGTATTTTCTGTTTTTTGAGTTATTATATCAAATGTTCTAATACTATCTATTTCTTCATCAAAATAATCTAGTCTTACCGGATATTTATTTAAAGGACTATATATATCTATAATACTACCTCTTTTAGAAAATTCTCCTATATTTTCTACCGTATCAACTAGTAAATATCCTAAATCTATTAATCTTTTAGGTAAATCACTAAACGATATGTAATCTGTTAATGAAATATTTATTGAATTATTAAAATCATTTGGTGATTTTATTGTCCTAAATAATGAAATTATAGGTATTATTAATATGATATTTTCTTTATTTAATAATCTATTTAATATTTCTATTGAAATTTGCTCTAAATCATTACTTTTACCAGTAAAATTCTTTAAAACATCTATTTCTGGATATATATATACATCACTATTTTCAGGAAAATTATCGTAAAATTTTTCCGCTTCTTTTTTACTATCTACAATAATAACTACAGATTTATTGTTAAGTTTAAAATAATTATATACCTCTAATACTTTTGTTGTTTCAGTATGATTAAATATTTCGGTATTATTTTCTAAAATTTTATTAGGTATAACTTCTCTTATTATTTTATTAAAAATCATAACTCACCTAATTATATTTATTCATTAAATCAAGAAAAGATAATTTTGAAAAATCAGATATACAACTATTACATTTTTTATATATTTTTTCTAACTCTATTTCTTCTTCTTTACTAAACTTACCTAACACATAGTCAGATATTTTCATACCATTATTAGGTCTATCTATCCCTATCTTTAATCTATTAAATTTTTCTGTTCCTAAATGAGAAATTATACTTTTTATACCATTATGACCGCCACTGCTTCCTCTATTTCTTAATCTAAAATTTGCAGTTTTTGTATCTAAATCATCATAAATTATTAATATATCTTCTATATCTATATTAAAATAATCTACAAACTTTCTAACTGCTTCTCCAGATAAATTCATATATGTGGTAGGCTTAATTAATAAGTATTTCATACCATTTATATAAAACATAGCATATTCTGCATTAAACTTAATTTTATCTATTTTTTCATTATTTTCTTTAGCAAAATTATCTATAATTTTAAAACCAATATTATGCCTTGTATCTTCGTATTGTTTCCCAGGATTACCTAATCCAACAATCATTTTCATTTTATATACCATCTCCTTTTATAACTATAGAATAAAAAGAGTGTAAGATTAAGAATTAATTTCTTCTTAATCTCACAACTCCGTTATAATATTATTTATACTTATTTTTATAAGATATTAATTGTCTTATTATTCAAATAAAACACTAACTGGTTCATTGTGATGAATTCTATATATTGCTTTTCCAATTAATTCACCTACACATAAAGGAATCATTTTATCTAATTTTTTATTTTCTGGAATATTTATTGTATTAGCATAGACTAATTCTTTTATAGGAGATTCTTCTATTCTTTCTAAAGCTGGTCCACTTAATACAGCGTGAGAACAACTTGCGTATACTTCTTTAGCTCCTTTTTCCATAAGAGCTTTAGCTGCAAGAGTTATAGTTCCAGCTGTATCAATAATATCATCTATTAATATACAGCTTTTCCCTTCTACATTACCTACTATATTCATTACCTCTGCAACATTTGGCTTAGGTCTTCTTTTATCAATTATTGCTATAGGTGTATTTAATAACTCTGCTAATTTTCTTGCTCTAGTAACTCCACCATGGTCTGGTGATACTACAACTACATCTTCCATATTTGGTAATTTATCTCTAAAATAGTCAGCAATTATAGGGGCTGCCATTAAGTGATCTACAGGTATATCAAAAAATCCTTGAATTTGTAGAGCATGTAAGTCTAAAGCTACTACTCTATTTGCTCCTGCAACCTCTAGTAGATTAGCTACTAATTTAGCAGTAATAGGCTCTCTACTTCTTGCTTTTCTATCCTGTCTAGCATAACCATAATAAGGTATTACTACATTTATAGTATCAACTGAAGCTCTTTTTAATGCATCAATCATAATAAGTAATGTCATTAAACTTTCATTTACTGGACTACTAGTTGATTGTATTACAAATACCTCGCTTCCTCTAACACTTTCATCTATATTTATAGAAACTTCACCATCACTAAACTTTTTTACACTACATTTACTAAGCTCTATACCTAATGATTCAGCTACTTTTTTAGCTAAAGGTATATTAGAATCTAGTGAAAATATCATAAGTGGTTTTTCTTCAATAAGCATATTTGATCTCCTCTTTTGAAAATATAATAAATACATAAGTACCTTAATATATTCTAACATAAATTAATGCGCTTTTCTAGTAAATTTAAAAATAAATAATAGGAACATTAAAAATTTTTAATGTTCCTATATTGATGACTAATTATATTTAGCTAAAACTTCTTTTAATGCATCTTTAGGTCTAAATCCAGAAAGTTCTTCTAAAACTTCACCATTTTTTAATACTAAAAGAGTTGGTATCGACATTACACCATATTCTCCAGCAGCTTCTTGATGCTCATCTACATTAATTTTTGTAAATTCTATGTTTGTTAATTCTGAATCTAACTCGTCAAGAACAGGCGCTAGCATTTTACAAGGACCACACCAAGGTGCCCAAAAATCTACAAGTGTAACTGAATCATTTTTCAATACTTCATAAAATTCTTTATCGTTTATTTCTCTCATTTTTATTCTCCTTAATATTTTATATACATATAATACTCTTTTATTATTTTTATTTCAATAATAATGATTTAAAATATTATTTTACTTCAACAACCGTTACTCCTAAGCCACCTTCATTTTGATTTCCTGATCTATATGAAGCTACATAACGACTAGATTTTAAATATTCTCCTATATTCTTCTTCAATATACCTGATCCTAAACCATGTATAATTGTAAATGTATCATATCCTGTTAATAGTACTTTATCTATATAATTTTCTACTTCTATTATAGCTTCTTCTGTATTTTTTCCTATGACATTAACAGACAAGTCAATATTCTTAGAAACATTTTTTGTTGTAGTTAAGCTTCTAACAAGTTCTTTTTCTTTTTTTATAAATTTAACATCATCTTTGGTTAAATTTAATTTCATAGCTCCCATTTTAACTTGTAAAATATCGTTTTTTATACTTAAAATTGTTGCTCTTTGATTATAGTTAATAACTATTACATCATCACCTATTTTTAATTTATCATTTTTTTCTCTAATAATCTCTTTATTGAATTTGCTAGATGATGGTTTTAGTTTATCTATACTAGATATTACTTCATTATACTCATGTTGTTTTAAACTTATATTATTTTTAAAGTTTTTATATATATCCAGCATTTCTTGTTTTTTATTTTCAATATCAGAATTAAATTTTTCATACAATTCATTATATATACTATCTTTATATTTATAATAATTTGTTAATTCCTCTTGCATATTATTTCTTATATTATCTATTTCTTTTATTTCATTATCAACATATTCTAATTTCTTTTCATAATCTTTTATATTTTCATAAAGTTTATCTATATATGAATTATTTTCTTTTTCTGATTCTTTAATATACTTATTTGCTTCGTTTATTATTTCATTAGATAAACCTAATTTATACGATATATTTATAGCATTAGATTTACCTGGTAAGCCCATTATAAATTTATAAGTAGGTTTTAATAAATCAAAATCAAATTCTAGAGATGAATTGATATAATATTCTGAATTAAAACAATAATCTTTAATTTCCGGATAATGAGTTGTGCATAGTACAGTAACTTTTTGTTTCTTGAGTTCATTAAGTATTGCTATAGATAGAGCTGTTCCTTCACTTGGATCTGTTCCCGAACATAGCTCATCAAAAAATACTAAGCTTTTATTATTAATTTTGTCTAATATTTTTACTATATTAGTCATGTGTGAGGAAAAAGTTGATAAGTTATTTTCTATAGACTGATCATCTCCTATATCTACAAAAACTCTAGAAAAGAATCCAATTTTTGAAGATTCTAATGCTGGTATATATAGACCTAAATGTGTTAAAACTACACACATTGCTACTGTTTTTAATACTACAGTTTTCCCTCCTGTATTGGGTCCTGTTATTATTAAAGAATGGTTTATGTTGTCTAAATATATATCATTTTTCACCACGTTTTCTTTAGGTATCAAAGGATTATACATTTTTTTTAAATCAATTTTCTGCTCATTTATTACATTAGGTTTTTTTAAACCTACACTTGCAAAAAAATTAATTTTAGAAAATATAAATTCTATTTCTGAAAAGTTTTTAAGTGAAGTGTCTAATTCATAAAAATTTTCTGCTACATATTCTGTAGCTTCTTTTAATATTTTTAATATTTCTTCTTTTTCTTTTTTATGAAGAATTGAAATTTCATTATTTATTATTACATTTTCTCTAGGCTCTACATAAAATGTGTTTCCCGATGCAGACTCGTCATGTATTATTCCACCAAAATCATGTTTATGTTCTGGTTTTACAAGAATTACATCTCTATCATTCCTTTTAGTAACTATTGCTTCAGACAATTTAGAAATATTTTTTCTTATTATTTGTTTTAATACATTTTCTGATTTATTTTTCAATTTTTTTATATTTGTTCTTATGTTAAGTAAATCAAGTGAAGCTTCACTTCTTATATACCCATCTTCATCTACAATTTTATCCAAATAATTTTCTAAAAGTATGTTATCTGTAATATTTTCTAAATAACTAGATATATAATTATAATTAAAGTTATCTTGGGCCTGTATAATATTAAATTTATTCTTAAAAACTCTTATAGTTCGAATTGTTTTTAATATATAAAATAATTCTTTCTCGTTAAGTAAACTTTCTATTTTAGCTTTATTTATGCTATCGCTATAATCATAAATTTTCAAACTAAATTCGTTAGGATATTTTCTAAATAAGTTCTCTACTTCTTCATTTTTCTTGTGAATTTCTACTAAAGAATCATAATTATCTATATAGGGTAAATTTTTAAATCTTTTTTTAGATATTTCTGAATAACAATAATCCTCAACATTTTTTAGTACTAAATCTAGATTAATTTTATTTTTTAATAATTCCATAATTCTATCTCCTACTTAAAAGACTTATTTTATGTAACTGAAAAATTTTTCTAATAAAATATCTGATAAAATAGGGGTATTCTCAAAAATAAATGTAGATATTTTTGATTCTAATAACAGTTTAGTTATATTTTCTCCCACAGGTATTACGTACATAAAATAAATCACCACAAATATTAAGATATATACCTCTATAAATCCTAATACTGCTCCTAAAAATCTGTTAACAGACTTTATAACAGGTAACTTTGTTATAGTGCCTATTAAATTTCCTAATACAAAAAAAATAAGTTTGATTCCAAAAAATATTATAAAGAAAGATATTATTTTATAGTACCCTTCTGAAATATTTAAATTTAATGATGATACTTTATTATTTAATTCACTTACTACATTATTTGTGCTAAAAGGTAAAAAATTTGATAATAAAAATGCTACTCTACTGCTTAAAACAAGAGATATTGTATATCCTATAATAAGACTAAATAAACTAAAAACTTGTCTAAATAGACCTTTACTATACCCCATATAAATACCCAGTAACATAAACGATAATATAATTATGTCTACAATCATTTTATAATCCTCCTATTAAATTTAAAGAGTGGGAAATAACTTTCTCATTAAAGAGTAATAGTTCTTATTCCCACTCCTATCAATCAAATTTTAGAATATTTTATTATTCTTTATTCAACTCCCATTATGTACGGATAAACTGGTTGTCCAGAATTAACTATCTCTAATTCAATGTCTGGAAATTTTTCTGATATAGTTTCTTCTATAAATGATACTGTATCATCTTCGCTATCTTCTCCTAAATATAGTGTAACTATTTCAGAATCTTCATCAATTGATTTTGAAAGTAATTCTTCTATTGTAATATTCACATTCTCATTAGCACATAAAATTTTACCATCTAATATACCCATGTATTGTGATTCTTTTATTTCAACACCTTGTATATTAGTATCTCTAACAGCATAAGTTATCTCTAATGTTTTTACACTATCTAGTGTACTTTGCATATTATTATAATTTTCTTCTGGAGTAGCTTCTGGATTAAATACCATTATTGCTGCAATTCCTTGAGGAGCAGTCTTACTAGAAACTACAAATACATTATCATCAGATAAATCAGCTGCTTGTTGAGCGGCTAATTGTATATTCTTATTGTTTGGATATATGTATATATTTTTAGCATTAACTGCTTTTATAGCTTTCAATAAATCTTCTGTAGATGGATTCATTGTTTGACCACCTTCAACTACGTAATCAACTCCAAATGATTTTAGTAGTTCACTTAAACCTTCTCCCATAGATACTGCAACATTAGCATATTCTACCTTTTCTTTTTTAGATTCTGTTAAACCTTGTTTTTTTAGAACTTCTCTATGTTGTTCACGCATATTTTCAGATTTAATCTTAATTAACTCTCCATATTGTTGCCCATAGTTGAAAACATCACCTGGAGTTTCTGTATGGATATGAGTTTTAGCATATTCATCATCTGCTATTACTAGTAAAGAATCTCCAAATTTATTTAAATCTTCTCTAAAAGTTTGTTCATCAAATGCTTTTTTAGAGCTATCTAATCTAACTGTAAATTCTGTACAGAATCCATATACTATATCTTCAGTAGACATAAAGTCCATATTGCTGTGATCATCTTCAAAATTCATGTTAAGTATGTTTGTTTGAACCGCATCTAATCCTTCGATTTCTTCGCCTTTTAGTGCAGCTAAAAAACCTTGATATACACAAACTAAACCTTGTCCTCCTGAATCCACAACTCCTACTTCTTTTAAGACCGGTAGAAGTTCTGGAGTTCTTTTAAGAGATTCTTGTGCTCCTTCTAATATAGATTCCATAACCTCTATTACAGAATCAGTATTTTCACTTGCTTTAAGTCCCAACTCTGCTGACTCTCTAGCTACAGTCAAAATAGTTCCTTCTACTGGTTTCATTACTGCTTTATAAGCAATTTCTACACCGTTTTGCATAGCTTGAGCAAATTCTTTAGCTGTTATTTCTTCTTTATTTTCTATATATTGAGACATCCCTCTAAATAATTGTGATAAAATAACTCCAGAATTACCTCTTGCTCCCATAAGTAATCCTTTTGAAAAACTCTTTCCTAGTTGTCCTATGTTACTTACAATATTATTTCTAGTTTCTGCTGCACCTGAAGACATAGATAAATTCATATTAGTTCCAGTATCTCCATCAGGTACAGGAAATACATTTAATGAATTTATTTTTTCTGCATTTTTAGCTAAATTTCTTGCACCTAAATCTATCATTTGTGCAAACATTAATCCATTTATCGTATTCACGTCTATCCTCCTAATTATTCACAACTTTTATATCTTGTATATGAATATTTACGTTTGTTAAATTAATTCCCAGTGTTTTTTCCACTTGATATTTTACTGTAGATTGGACATTGCTAGCTATTGCAGATATTTTGGTACCATACATAACTATAATATACATATCTATACATAATTCATCATTATTTTTATTAACTACTATTCCTTTTGAATAGTTTTCTTTTCCTAGTATTTCAGTTAAACCATCTCTTACTTGATTTTTGCTAGCCATACCTACTATTCCGTAACAACTCATAGCTGCATTACCTGCAACCGAAGCTATTACATCATAATTGATATTAACAGTTCCATAATTATTTTTAAATTCTATTGCCATATTTATATCCTCCTAAAATAATAGTATATACTTAAAACGGCATAAGAATAATTATACAATGTTTGTCATAAAATTACAAGTAAATAACTAAATTAGTTAATATTTTAATTATGTATCAAAAACAATAGAGAAAGCATTTACAACGAATGTTGTTTTATTGTATAATTATGTTGTATGGATATTAAAATGATATGTTATTTATTAAATTAATTTAAATATGAAGGGGGTAATTTAAATTGACGTAAAAAGTTTAATGCATAACATTTTAATTGAAGCTATAAATTCTAATGCTAGTGATATACATATATACCCTAATTCACCAATTAAATTTAGAATAAAAGGAGAATTAGTAATATACTTAAATCTAACCAATATAGAAATAGAATCCGTAATTTCTTTACTAAAGTTCAATGCAAATATAGACATATCATTAAATAAAATTCCTCAAAGTGGAAAATTTGAATTTTTTTACAATGATAAAAAATATTTTTTAAGAATATCTACTTTGCCTCTTAATGAAATTCAAGAAGGCTGTGTTATAAGAATATTTACTGATGATATTGAAAGTGTGAACTTTAGTTTATTTAAAGAAGATTCTATAGTTATTGATAATTTAAAGAATTATGTAAATGGGTTAATTATATTCTCTGGTCCAACAGGAAGCGGAAAATCTACTTCTATGTATAAATTAGCAATAGATATAGCAGAAAAAAATAAACAAATAATATCTATAGAAGATCCTATAGAAAAAAATATAAATGGTATAGTTCAAATGCAAGTTAACGAAAAAGCTGGGATAAATTATGATAATGCTTTGAAATCTATATTAAGATGCGACCCCGACGCAATTATGGTCGGAGAAATAAGGGATAAAAATACAGCTAAATATGTAATTACATCTGCGTACTCAGGACATTTAGTACTTACTACTATACACGCTGAGGATTGCAATGGTGTTATTAATAGATTAAAAGATTTAGGTATAGGGACTGAAGACCTAAAACAAACTATTTTATGTGTAATATCACAAAGATTAGTAAAAAAAGTAAATAACGAGATGGAACTAATTACTGAAATTCTTAATAAAAAAGATTTAGAAAGTTTGTTACTGAAAAACGAAATAAATTACAAAATATTAAAAGAAAAATTTGAAATAGCTGTTTCAAATGGAGAAATAAATGTTACTGAAAAAGAAAAATGGGGATATTAAAAAGCTTTTAAATAGTAACGAAAAAATATTTTTTATTAAGAGATTAAACGAGTTAATTAATCATGGATATACATTAGAAGATTCTATAGAATTCATTTTATTACAATACAATGCAGATAAAACTATTTTAGATAAATTAAAATATGAATTATCAACAGGAAAAAAACTATCAGATATATTATTATATTTAAACTACTCTAGTATTGTAGTAAGTAAAATGAAATTTGCTGAAAACTATGGTAGAATCTCTAATATATTAACAGAGATTGAAAATTATTTACTAATAAAAAAAGAACAAAAAGAAAAAATAATAAATACTATAAGATACCCTCTATTCCTAACGACAACATTAATAGCACTTTTAATAATGTTTAACATGTTAGTTATCCCTCAATTTCAAAGTATATATACTTCTTCTAATTTACCAATGGATAGACAAGTTGCTATTTTAATAACAATTTTATACTACCTACCTAAATTTTTAACCGTATTAATTGCATTTTTAATAGTAATTACTATTTATATATTATATTTATACAAATATAAAAAAAATACTTTTCTAAAAACAATTTTAAACATACCATTTTTAAATTCATACTTTAAATACTATTTTTCATATCAATATTCTTTAGAATTAAGTTTATTTTTAAAAAGTGGTTTCTCTATAAAAATTGCTTTAGAAGAAATTATAGAAAAAAATTACGATTATTTCTTCACTGAGTTTTCTAAACAAATAAATAATCAATTAATAATAGGAAAATCTTTTGAAGAATCAGTTAGAAATATTAATTATTTTGATGAAAATATGTACAAATTTATAATTCATGGTAGAAAAAATAGTATGTTAGATAAAGAATTAAAATTATTTAGCGATATAATGTTAGATTCATTTATAAAATTAATTGATAGTAGACTAAAAAAAATTCAGCCAATATTATTTCTTTTCCTAGCCTTAATTATCGTAGGATTATATCTAGTAATTCTTCTACCTATCTTTAATATGACAAGTGCAATAAAATAAGGAGTAATATATGATAAAAATATATAAAAATTTAATGAAAAAATTAAAAAGTAACAAGGGTTTTACTTTAATTGAAATGTTAATTGTAATATTTATAATAGCTATATTATTAATATTAATAGTACCAAATATAACAAATAATCTTGATACTGCTAAAGATAAAAGCTCTGAAGCGTATGTAAAAACTGTACAATCTCAAGTAACAGCTTATGAACTAAATGAGGGCGATTCTAATGTTACTTTTGAAAAATTAGTAGAAAAAGGTTATTTAGATGGTCCAGTTGACAAGGCTCAAAAAGCCCCTAATGGAAAAGTTGTTGTAATTAGCAATGGAAAAGCATCTTTACAAGAATAATAACGGTTTTAGTTTTCTAGAGGTAATAGGTGTTTTATTTATTATATGTATAGTTATCGGAATACTTTCATTTAATCCTATAAGTTCTTATGAACGATATAAAGAACGACTTGCTGTTAATGAAATTGTTTCAGATATATACTTAATTCAGACAAATAGTACATCAAGCAATTCATCATCATTCATTCAATTTTTTGAAGATTCAAATAGTTACAGAATATATTTTAATAACCAATCAATGGAAAAAAAAATAAAAGAAAATGGTGTTACAGGTACAGGATCTAGAGATTTAAAATTCAGATACAATAAAGGAAATGTAAATATTTCAAATACAGTTTTAGTAAATTTTAAAAATAGTTCCTACGAAATAATAATACATTTAGAAACGGGGTATGTAACATTAAATGAAAGATAATGTAGGATTCACTCTTTTAGAACTAGTTGTAGCATTATTTATATGCTCTATAATATTGGTTGTATTAGTACCAAATCTAATAAATGAATATCAATATATTAATAAGCTAGAAAATAAACTAGAATTAAAAGAAGTGTTATATGAAGAAATTTTAAACCATAAAGAAAAAGAATTTTCAATAAATAGAGATAATTATAGTATAATCGTAACTAAAAATAAAGCTGAAATTTTTGATCATAACAGTGGAGAAAAAGTAGTATATGAATAATAAAAATTCTGGATTTACACTAATAGAAGTTATTATTTCACTATTATTACTCTCAATATTCATAATTTTATTGTCCAGTTCAGTAAAATTAACTTCCAATATATCTAAAAAATTTTTAGATTTTAGCGATTATGAATATGCTATTATGCATAAAAAATTAACTGATTTATATACTGATTCCTCTAAATTCTATTTAAAAGGGAAAAATCTATATTTTGAAAATAAAAAAGAAGATATAGAACATAAAATAAATTTTACAAGTACAAAAATATATAAATCTACTAAAAATTCTGATGAAACTTCTCCTAGAGGGTACTCCCTACTACTTAATGATATAAAAGAATATTCTATAGCTAAAATAGAAAGAGATGAAGACATAATAATTTCAATAAAAATAATAGATAGATTAGATAACGCTAGAACTATATATTTAAGAGAAAAAGACGAAGATAAGGAAAAAGAAGAGAAAGAGAAAAAAGAAAAATCTAAAAAAATAGATGACGAAAAAGAAAACTTAAAAGCAGAAACTAATACTTCAGAAATCGATAATTCAGAAGGTTAAGGAAAAAAATTATGTTTAAAAATCAATATTTTAAAAAGAATAATAAAGGCAGCGCTATATTAATTTCTATATTAGTTTTAGGCTTAATTATTTTAATAATAAGCAGTATAAGCAATATATACACAAATAAACTTAATAGTATAAAAAATCTAAATAAATTTTATGATAATAAAATTATTGAAAATATGAAAAGTATAAAGTGAAAATATAAAACACAAGATTTAACATATAAAATAAAAATCTTGTGTTTTATTTAAATTCAATATATTTAGTTTATCAATTAAAAACTAAAATCTTCAAAAATTTTATTAGTTAATTCAGTAAATGTATCTACTTCTTCTTGATTAAATCTATCAAATTGAATTGAATCTATATCAAGCATAGCAACTACTTCCCCATTTTTTATAATAGGAATTACTAATTCACTATTTGTTGCACTATCACAAGCTATATGTCCTTCAAATTTGTGTACATCTGGAACATATACTGTTTTTTTGTTTCTATAGCAATAACCACATACCCCTTTTTCGAAAGGTATTCTTACACATGCTAATTTACCTTGGAAAGGACCTAATACTAAATTGTTTTTATCTTTATCTAATAGGTAAAAACCTACCCAGTTGGTATTAGGTAAATACTCTTTATATAAAGCCGATAAATTAGATAAATTAGCATAAACATTATCTTCATCTGCCAATAAACCTTTAGCCTGCGCTAAAAATAAATCTTTATTTTTTAATATATCCATTAACTTTCTCCTATCTAAACTTTATTCACATTTTTCTATTGTTCTTATTTTTATACTAGATAACAACTCTCTATAAACATAGCTTGCAGCTATTAATCCTGCTACAGAAGGACAAAATGCATTTGAAGATGGCGGTGTTTTAGCTTTTCTTATATCCGATGAACTATTACCGATTTTCTCAAAATACTCTTCTCTAGCTATAGCTGGACTTTCTGTAGAATATACAACTGGTATTTTGGCATTAATTTTATCTTTTTTAAATTTAAGTCTGATTACTTTTGCTAAAGGACATACAGTAGTTTTTGATAAATCTGCAATTTGGAATTTTGTTGGATCCATTTTATTAGCAGCACCCATAACTGATATGAATTTTATTTTTCTTCGCAAACATTGTTTTATTATATGCATTTTATAAGTAACTGTATCACAAGCATCAATAACGAAATCTAAATCATATTCAAAAAATTTATTATATGTATCTTCTGTGTAGAAATCTTGAATAGCAAATACTTCACAATCAGGATTAATATCTAATATTCTTTTTTTCATTTCTTCTACTTTACTATTACCTATTGTTTTGGTTGTCGCATGTATTTGTCTATTTATATTAGTAATATCAATATTATCCTTATCCATTATTACAATAGATCCTACTCCTGATCTAGCCAATGATTCAACCGCAAATGTACCAACTCCACCTATTCCTAAAATTCCAACTCTACTATTCTTTAATATTTCTAATCCTTCTATTCCTATAACTAATTCATTTCTAGAAAATTGATGTAACATTTTATCTCCTTTTATTTCTTATAAATAAAAAATGACTTAGCTAGCTAAGTCATAAAAACCGAAGTACCGTAGAAACTCAAAAAGATTGGTCCTGATATAATCAGGTGGGTATAATAGCGCTATGTTCTAAGTTCTTCTCGTCACATAAGGAGGAGAAGCATACTATACTTATAAACGATTCTTATTCCCTTATTAAAAGTGTTAGGCCCGAATATAAATGAGCCACACGAGTACTTAAGTTATAATTATATTTTAGCATAATTTTTTCTCTTTAACAAGATTAATATTATATTTTAATCGTTAAAAAATTTTTTATAAAATACATTAATTTTTAAATTAACGTTCTTAAATAATTATTTTCGTATTGTATATTTCAATAAGTCTATGATAATAATTTTATTCATAAAATCTTCCATACACATATATCTATTTTAATAATTTTTTTAAAAATTTTCCTGTGTAGCTTTTATCTATTTTTGATAGTTTTTCTGGAGTAGTTGTAGCTATTATAGTACCTCCTCCATTCCCACCTTCGGGACCTAAATCTATCAAATAATCACAACATTTTATTACATCCAAATTATGTTCGATAACTAAAACACTATTTCCACTATCAACTATTTCATTAATTATTTTTATTAGCCTACTTATATCATCTATATGTAGTCCTGTTGTTGGCTCGTCTAAAATATAAAGTGTTTTTCCTGTAGACTTCTTATACAGCTCGCTCGCTATTTTTACTCTTTGTGCTTCTCCTCCAGATAGCGTCGTTGCACTCTGTCCAAGTCTTATATACCCAAGTCCTACATTTACTATTGTTTCTAGTTTATTTTTTATTTTTGGAATGTTTTCAAAAAATTTATATGCTTCTTCTATAGTCATATTTAAAACATCACTAATACTCTTACCTTTATATTTAACCTCTAGAGTTTCTCTGTTATATCTTTTTCCTTCGCAAACTTCACAAGGTACATATACATCTGGTAAAAAGTGCATTTCTATTTTTAAAATCCCATCTCCAGAACAAGCCTCACATCTTCCACCTTTTACATTAAAGCTAAATCTACCTTTGCTGTAACCTCTTAATTTTGCTTCGTTTGTTGATGCATATAAATCTCTTATATCATCAAATACACCTGTATATGTGGCTGGATTACTTCTTGGAGTTCTTCCTATAGGGCTTTGGTCTATATCTATTATTTTATCTATATTTTCCTCTATCCCTAAAATATCTTTTACAAATTCCTTGTCTATTTCTTCTTTATTTAAAACTTTTTTGACAGATTTAAATAGTATTTCGTTAACTAGAGTAGATTTACCACTCCCAGAAACACCAGTAACTCCTACTAATGCTCCTAATGGTATTTTTACAGAAACATTTTTTAAGTTATTTTTTTTAGCACCTTTTATTTCAATAAAATTACCATTACCTTTTCTTCTTGCATTAGGTACTTCTATTGATTTTCTTCCAGATAAGTAGTCTCCTGTTATTGAATTTTTATTTTTTATTATTTCTTCTGGCGTGCCAATAGCTACTACTTCTCCTCCATGCTCGCCTGCTCTAGGTCCTATATCTACTATGTAATCACAAGCTAACATAGTATCTTCATCATGCTCTACTACTAAAACTGTATTTCCTAAATCTCTCATAGAAATCATAGTATTTATTAATTTTTCATTGTCTCGTTGATGCAGACCAATAGAAGGCTCATCTAAAATGTATGTTACCCCCATTAATTTTGAACCTATTTGCGTTGCGAGTCTTATTCTTTGGGCTTCTCCTCCTGATAATGTTCCAGAAGCTCTATCTAGTGTCAAATATTCTAGTCCTACATTATTTAAAAATTCTAGTCTTGATTTTATTTCTTTTAATACTAGTTTAGCTATTGCTAAATATTTTTCACTAAGTTTTATATTTTTAAAAAAATCATAACTGTCTTGAACAGACATTTCACATATATCCATAATGTTTTGATTAGCTACATAAACAGATAATATTTCTTTTTTTAGTCTTTTTCCACTACAAACTTTGCATTTATCTTCTTTAATATATTTTGCCATAGCTTCTCTAGTACTTTTTGTCATACCAGAAGTATATCTTCTATAAACTATATTAGTTATACCTTCAAAATAAACTACTCTTGTTTTTTTTATTCCCTCATCATTAATATATGTATGAACTACTTCTTTTTCATTATTTCCATACAAAATAATATTTTGTTCTTCATCTGATAAATCTGAAAAAGGTTTATCCATAGGTATATTAAATGTTTTACATACACATTCTATTAAACTTGGATAATACACAGATGTGGCATTATTAAATATAACTATAGCGTTGTCGTTTAATGACTTATCAAATGATATTATTTTTTTTACATCTACAGTTTCATGCATTCCTAATCCATCACAATTTTCACATGCTCCCTGAGGACTGTTGAATGAAAATATCCTTGGCTCTAATTCTCCTATACTAAAATCGCAATATTTACAACTATGTTTAGTTGAAAATAAATGATTTTTTTTATTTGTTATATCGTCTATTTCAACAATACCATTATTAGATAGTTTTAATGATGTTTCTATAGATTCTGCAATTCTAGATACTGATTCTGATTTTACTACTATCCTATCTACAATTACACTAATAGTATGCTTTTTATTTTTTTCTAATTCTGGTATATCAGAAACATCATATTGTTCTCCATTTATTTTAAAGCGAATATACCCATCTTTTTCTAGATTTTCTATTAGTTTTTTATGTGTTCCTTTTTTTTCCTTAACTATAGGAGCAACAACTTGGATTCTTGTACCTTCTCCTAATGAGATTACAGAATCTACTATTTGACTAATAGAACTACTTTCTATCTTTTCATTATGAATAGGGCAATAAATCTCTCCTATTCTAGCATAAAGCAATCTTAAATAATCATAAATTTCTGTTACAGTAGCCACAGTAGATCTAGGGTTCTTAGAGGTAGTTTTTTGATTTATTGATATTGCTGGTGATAATCCCTCTATTGAATCTACATCAGGTTTTTCCATATTTCCTAAAAATTGTCTAGCATAAGAACTAAGACTCTCCATATATCTTCTTTGTCCTTCTGCATATATAGTATCAAAAGCTAATGAACTTTTCCCACTACCACTTAGACCTGTTATAACTACAAATTTATCTCTAGGTATTTCTAAATCAATATTTTTTAAATTATTTTCTCTGGCACCTTTAATAATAATATTTTTTATTCTACTCATTACATCTTTTCCGTTCTGTTTAATATATTATATAATATCATAAATAATATTTTTTTTCATAAAATAGAAATTTTGACTTTTAAAATAAAGAGTACAAATCTAATTATAGACCTGTACTCTTATTATTTATTTTATAATGAAATGGTATTAAATTCCCATATCCATATCGTATAATTTTCTATATTTTTCGTTATTTTTATAAAGATAATCGTGGCTGCCATCCATTTCTATTTTTCCATCTTTTATAAATATTATTCTATCCATATATTGTATAGAGTTTAAATGATGTGTTATCCATAGAATCGTTTTATCTTTACTATTTTCGAATATAGTTTTTAATAATTCTGTTTCCGTTTTTGGATCAAGACCGACAGTAGGTTCATCTAATAGTAGTAAATCATTATTTTGAATAAGAGTTCTAGCAAAAGCTATCCTTTGTCTTTCTCCTCCAGAAAATCTACTACCTGTTTCATAAACACTGGTATCTAATTTATCTGGTAAATCATTTATTAAATCATATATCTGTGCTTTCTTTAAGCTACTTTCTATTTCTTCATCTGAAACATTATTTTTACCTAAAGTTGATAACTGCATATTTTCTTTTATAGTCATATCGAACAAATATGGTTTTTGATTTAATACTGATATTGAAGAACCAAGTAACTTTTCACTAGGTTCTTGGCCTAATATACTTATGTTCCCTTCATAATTTTTGTATGTTCCCGTAAGTAATTTAAACAATGTACTTTTTCCTACACCACTTCTACCTAATATAGCTACTTTTTCACCTTTTTTTATATTCAAGTCTATCCCTTTTAAAACTTCTTGACCAGAATTATATGAAAAATGTAGATCATTTATAGTAATTATATTGTTGTAATCTGATACGATAAATTCTTCTTTGTCATCTACAAATTTTTCTTCATTTTTATAAAAATCTTTAACTCTATCTATAGATACTTGATATGCTGGTATATGTGAAATAGCATCTCCAGTCATAGCAGCAACTGTCATAACAGATAGTGCTATCATACAAAATGAAGCTATGTATATATTTTCAATAGTATTATTTATAACCATTTTTTTACAGCTATATATTATCAGAAGAACTGTTGTCGCCGCTAAAAATTGAATAACTATTTCTCTTATGTGAATAAATAATTTTGTTTTTGATTCTCTTAACAAAAACTTCTCTTCTTCTTTTTTATATTCATCTATAAACTGTTCTCCTTTTCCTGAAGACACTAAATCAGTCACTCCAAATATTGCACTTGTAAAATTTGAATATAATAAGTGCTTAGAATGCTTCATAGATTGTAAATTACTTTTTGTTACTAACAATGATATAAAAGGAATTACAAATATTATAAATATTCCAAAAAGTGTTGCTAATAATGCGTAGCTAGAATCATATCCAAACATCACAGTTATAAATATAACATAAAGCAATAATGATATTATACTTGGAAATATACTTTTTAAATATATATTTTGAAGATTTTCTATATCTTCAGATAATAAACCAAGTAAATCACCTGATTTATATTCTTTTTTTAGTCTAAGGGACATAGGTTCTAAAATTTTATAAACTTTACTTCTCATTTTCTCTATAATTTTTAAAACTAGATCATGACTTATTAATCTTTGTACATATGAAAATACAGATTGTGAAAGAGAAAAAGTCCTAGTTAGTACTGTAGGTACTTGTAGCATCAAAATATTTCCTATTTTCAAAGAAGCTTTGCTTATTAAAAATCCTGAAACATACATCAAAGCTGCTCCACTCATTACAGATATTAATCCTAAAACTATAATAAGTGTCATTTGTGATTTATTTTTATTTATATCTTTTCTTATAATTGAATTTTTTTCCACTTATTATTCTCCCATTAAAGAATTTTTTAAATCTTTATATTTATCTGAATTTTTAAAAGTCTCTATTTTTTCAAAATCCTCAATATGACCTTTATTTATATGAATTACATAGTCCATATCGTTTAACCAATGTAGTCTATGTGTAGCAATTATAACTGTTCTATCTTTAAAAAGTTCTAACAACTTAGTTTTTATTTCAAATTCTGTTTCTATATCTAAGTGACTTGTAGGTTCATCTAAGATAACTATTTTTCTATCACTTATTAAAGCTCTAGCAATTGCTATTCTTTGAGATTGTCCTCCACTTAATTCAAGTCCACCTTCTCCAATAAATGTATCATATTTGTTTTCTAGTTTTTCAATAAATTCATCTAATCCTACTAACTTACATATTTCAAATAATTTATTGTCATCAACATTCTCGTTAGAATAATATAATATATTATTTTTTATTGTATCCGGAAAAATAAAAGGGAATTGTGATATATAAGATATGTTATTTAACCAATCAGAATATTTTAAATTTATTTCTTTATCGTTTAACAATATTTTCCCTTTAGTAGGTGTAGAAAATCCAGATAATAAAGATATTAAAGTTGTTTTTCCACTACCACTTGCTCCAACTAAACAAATCCTATCATTTTTGTTTATGCTAAGTGAAATATTTTCTAATATAGTATTGTCATTTTTCTCAATAAAAACATTATCAAGTTTTATATTGTTGAAATTATTAACTTTCTGTACTTGTTTAACACTTTTTTCATTTTTTTCTATAATTGCTAATATCTCTTCGTATGCAACTTGACCATTTAGGGTTGCATGATAATCTGTAGCAGCTTGTTTCATTGGTAAAAAGAACTCTGGCGCTATCAATAATACTGTAAGAGATGGTAGTAAATTTGTTTCTCCATCTAACAATAGTATTCCTAATCGTACTGCTAAGAAAGCTATAGCTATTGTTGTTAAAAAGTCTAAAGCAAAACTATTTAAAAAAGCATATTTTAAAGTAGTCATAGTACTTTTTCTATACTCTCTATTTTTCTTCTCCATTATAGGTAAATACTGTTTACTTATACCTAAAAATTTTAAACTTTCTATCCCTCGTATTGTATCAATGAAATTATTAGATAGTATTCTATATTTCTTATATTGTCTATCAGCCATATCTCTAGCAGTAACACCTAATAATATCATAAATATAACTATTACCGGTATAAAAGATGATATCATGTAAGCAGAAACTTTATCGGTATAAAATATAAAGAAAACAACCATTGTCGGTATAATAAGACTTCTCATTTTTTTTGATACAACTAACTCAAAGTAAGTTTTTACTTGACCTATACCATCTATTGATAATGTTACTAATTTACCCGTACCTTCTTTTTGCGTAAAATCTGCTCCTCCAAAAAGGTAACTTCTTATTAGTTTTTCTCTTAAACTTTTTTCTAACTTAATAGATTCCTTTTCTGTGAAATATTGTTGTAGATGCAAAAATACTGTTTTTAAAAAATATCCTACAAAAAATAGTATTGAATCAACTAATATATCATAATTACCATTAAATAATGAAACTATAGCTTTAGCTAAAAAAGCAGTTTGCATTATAATACAAACTGCTTCTAATAGTGATAATATAGTTAACGTAATAATTAAACTTTTTTTTATAGGAAGTTGAACTTTCTTCTTCCTTTTTTTATCCATTAATTAATACTCCAATTTATCGTCTTTAGTTAATCTCTTTCTAAATACATAGTAAGACCATACTTGATACCCTAGTACAAAAGGTAACATAAAGCATGCTACATATGTCATTAATTCTAGAGTGTAGATACCACTAGCAGCATCATATATAAATAATGATTTAGTAACATCTTCACTATTAATAATTGCTCTTGGGAACATTCCAGCGAAAACACTTAAAGTTAAGAACCCTAAAGTTGCAGAAGTTGATAAGAATGCTCCTAAATCTTTTCCTTTTTTATTAAGAATAAATGATATTACAAAGAACACTACTGCTATTAAAGCTAATACTAACCCTACATAGTAGTTATTAGTGAAAATATCTGTTTTTACTAATGACCACGCAGCAAATATTAAAGTACTTAAAGCAGCAAGTGGGAATAATAAGCTTGATATTCTTTGAGCGCCTACTCTTAAATCTCCTTCTGTTTTTAATACAAGGAACTGAGCACCATGTACTAGCATAAGAAGTAACATCATAACTCCTCCTAGGACTGTATAAGGTGAAATTAAACCTAAAAACCCATCTACTAAAGTTTTATTTTCGTCTAATCTAGCTCCAGTCATAAAATTAGCTACTGCTACTCCCCATAAAATTGGAGGTAGTATACTTCCTATAAACATAGCTGCATCACAAGCTTTCATCCATGCTCTATTATCTCCTAATTTACCTCTGAATTCAAATGAAACGCCTCGTAAAATAAGAGCAACAAGCATTAAAACAAAAGCTATATAGTATCCACTAAATAATTTTCCATACCATATTGGAAAGGCTGCAAACATAGCTCCTCCTCCTGTTAATAACCAAACTTCATTGGCATCCCAGAAAGGACCTATTGTGTTGAAATATAGTCTTTTTTCTAAATCATTTCTTCCTAAAATTTGTGATAATACACCTACTCCAAAATCATAACCTTCTAATATAAAGAATCCTGTAAATAATATCGTTATTAATAAGAACCATATATTAGGTAATACTATTGACCAATCCATACTACGCTACCTCCTTTACAGAAGATTCTTTTTTCTTCATCATATATCTAAATAATACAAATTGAGCTATTCCTAAAATAGTATATAAAGCACAGAATACTATTAAAGAGAATAAAACTGCTTCTGCAGATATTGGAGAAACCCCCGCACTAGTTGGCATAATACCGAATATTATAAATGGTTGACGACCCATTTCTGCCATAATCCAACCAGAAGCTGTTGCTACTTCTGCTATAAGTATTGTCCAAGGTAACATTTTTAAATACCATGATTTTTGAACTTCTGTTTTTCTAAATGCATAGATAGTTCCAAGTAAAGCTATTATGAATAGAAGTGCTCCTGATCCTGACATCATTCTAAAAGTATAGAATATAAGTGTAACTTCAGGAATATAATTTAGATGTTCACCTACTACAGGATAATATTTTTCATCTAATTCTTTCTGTAAAGTTTTCATACCTTTTAAAGATCCTTCAAACTTATCATAAGATAAGAAACTAAGTAATCCTGGAACTTCTATAAGTGGTTTTGTTTCTTGTTGTTTTTCATTTATTGATGCTAATACAGTAAATGGGGCTGGATCTTCTGAATCTTCATAAAGTGCTTCAGCTGCAGCAACTTTCATCGGATATTCACGAACTAAATATTGCATTTGTGAATGACCTGTCCAAAGTAAACCTGCAGATCCTATTAAAGCCGCCACTATAGAAACTTTAAATGCTTTTCTAAACATAGCAATTTCATGTTTTCTATTGATTTTCCAAGCTGCTATACCTGCTATAACAAATGCTCCTACTGTTAATGATGTAAATATAACATGCGGGAATTGATTCCATAGGTAACTATTTGTTGCAATAGCCCAGAAATCTATCATTTCTGCTTTTTTACCTATAACACTATTTTCAACTATTTTAAATCCTACAGGTCTTTGCATAAATGAGTTAGCTGATAAAATCCAGAATGCTGATAGCATAGTTCCTATAGATACTAACCATATACACATTGCATGAAGCTTTTTATTAATTTTTTCCCAAGAAAATATCCAAATACCAATGAAAGTTGATTCTAGATAAAATGCAAGTAAAGCTTCAACAGCCAGTGACGGACCAAAAACATCTCCTACGAAAGAAGAATATTCAGACCAGTTCATACCGAACTGAAATTCTTGTAATATACCTGTTACAACTCCAACAGCAAAATTTATTAAAAATAGATGTCCAAAGAATTTTGTTATTCTTTTATAATGATCATCACCTGTTCTAACGTACATAGTCTCAAAAATCGCTATTAAGAATACCATCCCAATAGTTATCGGTACGAAGAAAAAGTGAAATACAGTTGTAGCTGCAAATTGTAGCCTTGAAAGTAATAATAAATCCACTTTAAATTCCTCCTTAATTAAATTTTAAAATTTTATTATAATAACAAAATATTATTACTAAATTTATTGTACTATATTACATTAACTAAAAAAACAAATATATATTAATTTTAAAAATTTTTTTAAAATTAAACGTTATTTGTTCACAATATAGACAAATTTAATGCTTAACACCTAAAATTAGACTTATAAATAGAATTAATAGTACTATTGATGATATTATAGTGTATGTTCTATTTTTTTCTAAAATATAATTTAATAACATACCTATAACTCTAATAATAGGAGTAAGTATTAATATAAATATACCTGTATTTATTATACCTACTCCGCTTAGAGTAAAAATATTATTTTTATCAAATTCATAATATATAGATAAATTTTTTTCAAAAGCTATTTTTATTAGTCCAATTATTATAAATAATGCGCTTGTAATAACTCCATATAAAAGTATTTTAGGGATAAAGTTTGAATTATTATTTTTTTTCATTACATAATACCTAAACCTTTCAACAACATGTTTATTATAGTAAATAATAATATTGGTAAAAATATTAATCTTATATATTTTGAATTAATTCTTTGCATAACTTTTGCACCTGTTCTTGAGCCTATAAGTGTTCCTAGAGCTATTGGACCAGCGATGACAGGGTTTATTGTTCCGTTAAAAAAATATATTAGTGCACTGGCACATGCTGTTACTCCCATCATAAAATTACTAGTAGCTGTACTTACTTTTATAGGTAGCTTCATATAATTATCTAATGCAACTACTTTAAATGCCCCACTACCAATACCTAATAATCCACTCGCTAGTCCTGCTCCAAACATTACAGCAGATCCTTGAGGTACATTTGTAACCTTATATTTTATTAATTTTTTTTCAGATTTGTCATAATACTCAGATGAAAAATTAAGTTTTTTTGAATACTTGTCTTCTTCTATTATTTCAGTATAATCTTTTTTTACTTTAATTAATCCAGATTTTTTTAACATTCCATAAAAAGAATTTATAAGTATTATCGAAAAAAATATATATAATAGTTTTGATGAAAATATGCCTGCTAATAGAGCTCCTATTATTCCTCCTAAAGTAGTAAATATTTCTAAAAATAAACCTATATTTATATTAGAAATTCCATCTTTTACAAATGCAATAGCAGAACCACTACTTGTCGCTATTACTGCTACTATACTAGCTCCTATTGCATATTTTATATCGAGATCAAAAAGTATAGTTAGTGCTGGAGTAACAATCAATCCTCCACCTAATCCCACTAGAGAACCTATAAAACCCGCAAAAATTGCTATTATTATTAAATAAATTATATCATTCATTTGTTTACCTAGTCCTTTGAATATATTACTAAACATCTTTTATCTGTTCTTAAAAATATGTCTTTATCTAAAAACTCGTTACTTGTTGCATTTGGTTTATTTGTTGTTAATATATAGTCTTCTACATCATATTTAGCATTTTTTATGGTTACTTTAGTATTTTTATATATTGGTACAAAAGATATATACTTAAAATTATTATTTTTACTAACAATATTATCTCCTATATTTGATAAGTATATAATATTATTATCATCTATTATTTGCACTTCTATACTATTTATATTCTCATTTGATAATATCATGATGTTACCAAAAAAATGATCTAATCTACCTCCTGTTGCCCCGTATATATTAATATTATTAATCATAGGAAAATCAACTTTTATACTATTTATCGCAAATTCCAAGTCCGTTATATCTTGACTGTCTTTTTTATTAATATTTAATCCATTATAATTTATTCCTATAGAATCTAGATCCCCATAGATCATAAGAGGTTTTATTCCAACATTTAATAAGTAATCTGCACCACTATCTACAGCACACCAGTTCCCAGGAACAATAATATTGGGTTTTTCTCCACCTAACATTAAATTAATAGATTCTATTTTTTTATTCATAATATTTACCTATGATAATAAATCTTTTAATGTACTTACTTTATCGTTGGCATTAAATAAAAATGATCCGCAAACTAATAAATCAACACCTTTATCTCTACATAATTTTGAAGTTTCAGAATTTATTCCACCATCTACTTCTATTAGAAAATCATAGTTATTTAATTTTCTTAAACTATCCAATTCTTCTATTTTATTTAGCATCTCAGGAATGAACTTTTGCCCTCCAAATCCAGGATTTACTGTCATTATTAAAACATAGTCTACTTTATGTAATAAGTACTTAATACTTTCAATTGGCGTTTGAGGATTTAATACTATTCCAGCTTTTTTACCATTATCTTTTATTACTTGTAGCAATCTATCAGCATGATTTGTTGCTTCTATATGGAAAGAAACCATATCTGCGCCTATTTTGCAAAATTGTTCTACATATTGTTCTGGGTTTGCTATCATTAAATGAACATCAAATGTTGTGTTAGTTCTTTTTCTTATTGATTCTATTATTGGAAAACCAAATGATATATTTGGTACAAAATTTCCATCCATTACATCTATATGGAATGTATCTATACCTATACTTTCCATATATTTTATGTCTTTCTCTAAATTAGCAAAATCTGCTGATAATATTGATGGTAATATTTTTTTCATTTTAGTATCTCCTTTTAGTTTCTTCTTTTTCTTTAAACAATATTTTGTAATTATTATATCTTTCTAAAATATAACTATCATCAAGTATATTTTTAACTCCACAATTAGGCTCATCTATGTGATTACAAGTTAAGTATTTACAATCTTCTTTTGAAAATTCTATAAATAAATATTTTAAATCTTCCTTTTCTATAAATGTTATATCTAATGATGAAAATCCCGGTGTATCTGCTATATAAAAATCATCTATTTTATGAAATTCTATATGCCTAGTTGTATGCTTCCCTCTTCCTAACATTTTTGATATTTTAGCTGTCTCTAATTCAAATTTCCCTGATGATAATTTGTTTATAAATGTTGATTTACCACTACCAGATTGCCCAGATATAGATACATATTTCCCCGAAATATATTTTTTTAATTTATCTGTATCTTCAGTGTTATTTTTCAAAATAATATAACCTAGTGATTCGTAATAATTGAATATTTTTTCATATTTCAATTTTTCTTCTAAATCCAATAAATCCCACTTAGTAAAAATAATTATTGTTTTTACATCACTATACTCATTTAATACTATTAATTTATCTAGTAATTTACTAGAAAATTCAGGTTCTTTTAAAGATGTAACTATTATGTTATAATCCACATTAGCAATTTTAGGTCTAATGAGTTCATTTTCTCTTTCTTGTATATCTATTATGTAACCTAGAGAATCATTTTCTTTTTTTATTGTAACTATATCTCCAACTAATGGAATAATTTTATTATTTCTAAAATTTCCTCTAGCTCTACATTCTATTATATTATTCTCTGATAAGACATAATAAAATCCACTCAATGCTTTTATTATTTTTCCTTCTTTATTAGTCATTATTCTCCTTTTTATCAAATTTTATATTATTTTTTATAATTTTTGAATTATTTACTAATTCTATTGCATGATCTACTGATAGTTGTGTTGTAGTGTTCCCTGAAATCATTCTTGCTATCTCTTGTATAACTTCATTTTCTCCTAATTCTCTTATAGTAGATATTGTTCTATCGTCTCTTATTTCTTTACTAATTAATAAATTATTATCTGCTAGTGCTGTAGTTTGTGGTAAATGTGATATACATAAAACTTGAGAATTTATTGATAGTTGATATATTTTTTCTGCCATTTTTTGAGATACTCTACCACTAATTCCTGTATCTATTTCGTCAAATATTATTGATATTGCATCAATACTATTTGAAAATATAATTTTTAGCGCCAACATAACTCTAGATAATTCTCCACCTGAAGCCACTTTAGATAATGATTTTAGTGGTTCTCCCAAATTAGAACTTATTAAAATTTTTACATCATCTACTCCATCAGCAGATAATTCTTTTTCTTTTATTTGAATCTTTATAATACTCTTCTCCATATATAAAAATTTTAGCTCTTTATGGATTAGTTCTTCTAATTTTCTAGCTACATCTTTTCTTGTGAGTGTTATTTTTCTTGCTAGTTCTTTAAGATTATCTTCTATAATCAACTTTTCTTCTTTATACTTTTCATAATTTTCATCATAGTTTTCTAATTCAAATATTTCATTATTTATTTCTGTTTTATACTTTATAAGTTCATTAACAGTTTTTGAATATTTTTTTTCTAATTGTTTTATTTTAGAAAGTCTATATTCTATGTTATTAAGCCTATTTTCATCATATTCAATACTGCTAGAATATCTTGATAAATCATACTGTAGATCTTCTAATATATAGTATAAATTTTCTAAATCTTCTGATTTTTCTTCGAAATTAGAACTGTATTTTGCTAGATCTTTTACATTTTCTTTAATACTATATAACCCACTTAAAACTCCTTCATCTGAAGATATAATATTAGATGTTTCTTGAATTATATTATTTATTTTTTCATAATTAGATAGGTACTCTAGTTCTTCATTCAATTCAATATCTTCATTTTCTACAAGGTTTAGTTTATTTATTTCTTCATACTGATATTTTAAAAAATCAAGTTTTTGTAATATATCACTTTCCTTATTTTTAAAATGTTCAATTTTATTAGAAATACTTTTATATTCTCTATATTTATTTTTATATTCTAATAATAGACTAGATATACTTTCTTTGGCGTATGAATCTAATAAAGAAATATGATTTTTTTCATTGAGTAATATTTGACTATCGTGTTGTTCATGTATATCAATTAAAAATGAAGATATTTCCTTAAGAGTTGTCAAGTTAACAACTAAATTATTAACTCTACATATACTTTTACCAGATATATATATATCCCTTCTGATAACCAATATTCCATCTTCGTAATCAATATCTAGTTTATCTAATAATTTAATAAGTTTATTGTTGTTAGGTAAATCAAATATACCTTCTATTGTAGCCTTATCCTGACCATGTCTTATATAAGAAGTAGAAGATCTTTGACCAGATAATTGAGAAATAGCAGAAAATATCATACTTTTTCCTGAACCTGTTTCTCCACTTAATATTGTTAGTCCATTTTTAAAGTCAATTATACTATTCTCTATAATACCAAATTGTTTAATGTTTAATTGTATTAACATAAAAACCTCTCTACTTAAAGTTAGTATTAGCTTCTTCCACTAACTTTTCTAAATTAATTTTACCATTTTCTACATTCTCTTTATTGAACTTTAATATCATCAAGTATTCTACATTTCCGTCTCCTCCTGTTATAGGTGAGTATGTAGCATTAATAACACTGAATCCTAAACTATTAGCAAAGTAATATATTTTCTCTAAAACTTCAAAATGAACTTTTTTATCCCTAACTATTCCACCTTTACCTACTTTATCTTTACCTGCCTCAAATTGTGGCTTAATTAAAGCACATACCTCTCCATCAACTTCTATTAGTTCTGATAATTTAGGTAATATTAATGTTAATGATATAAATGATACATCTATTGTAGCTATATCTATAGGTCTAGGAAACATACTTTTATCGCAATGTCTAAAATTAGTTTTTTCCATTACTATTACTCTTTCATCTTCTCTTAATTTCCAAGCTAACTGATTAGTTCCTACATCTAAAGCATACACATATTGCGCTCCATTTTGTAGTGCACAGTCTGTAAATCCTCCTGTAGAAGATCCAATATCTATCATTCCTTTTCCATTAACATTAAAATTAAATTCCTTTATTGCCTTCTCTAATTTTAAACCTCCTCTACTAACATAAGGAAGTTTTTTTCCCTTAATTCTTAATTCTGATTCTATCGGAATCTTCTCACCAGGTTTATCTATTCTAATATTATCATTAAATACTATTCCTGCCATTATAGCTCGTTTGGCTTTTTCTCTTGAATCAAAAAGCCCTTGATTAACACTAAGCACATCTGCTCTCTCTTTTACCATAAATACCTCTATAAAAAATTTATTATCAATATATATAATAACATTTTTTTTTATTTTAATAAACATTAATACAAAAAGAATTGCTAGTTAAAAACTAGCAATTCTTAATTAATCTTTAAATACATGTAATGAATTTTTAAAGTATTCTAAACCTGATAATATAGTAAGTATAACTGAAATCCATAAAATAATAATATCTAATGAAATTCCAATATTATTAAATATAGGATTACCCAATAGTAACAAGCATATAGCAATTATTTGGAATATAGTTTTTAATTTTCCTAATAGCCCTGCCGCTATAACTTCTCCTTGCTCTATAGCAAGCATTCTAAGCCCAGTAACAGAAAATTCTCTAGCTATTACGCAAACAACCATCCAACTTTGTATAAGCCCTAACTCTATCATAACTATAAAGGCACTACCTACAAGTAACTTGTCTGCTAAAGGATCTAAAAATTTACCCATATTCGTTACTAAATTATATTTTCTAGCTATATAGCCGTCTATAAAATCTGTTATTGAAGCAAAAATAAATATTATAGCAGAAATAAAAATATTATAAGATATTTCTCTTCCTCCTAAAATAGATATTGAACCGTCTATTTTATAAATCATAAAGAATACAAACATCGGTATCATAAATATTCTAAATATAGTAATTTTGTTAGGTAAATTTAGGTTCATATTATCCCTTTCTAATAATAATTTTATATATTTTAAAGTATTATATCATAAATAAATTTTAGTAACAATATTTATTCATTATTTTCTGCAAACTCCGGTTCTAAGAAAACTTTTCTAGGTTTACTTCCTTCTGATGGACCTATATAGCCATCATCTTCCAACATTTCTATTATTCTTGCAGCTCTATTATAACCAATCTTAAACCTTCTTTGAAGTAGAGATGCTGAGGCTTTTTGAGTTTTTGCTATAAATAATAGAACTTCCTTATACAATGGATCTGTTTCTTCAGAACTTCCTTCCCTACTTGATGATTCACTAGGCATCATGCTTTCATCATATTCTGTATCTGATTGTGATTTTATATATTCTACAATATTTTCTACTTCCTGATCTGATAAGAATGCTCCTTGTACTCTTATTGGTTTACTTGATTCTGCTGATTGGAACAGCATATCTCCTTTTCCTAATAATGTTTCCGCTCCTGCTTTATCTATTATAGTTCTAGAGTCTATACTTGAACTAACAGAAAATGCTATTCTTGATGGAATATTAGTTTTTATAACTCCTGTTATTACATCTACAGATGGTCTTTGCGTAGCTATTATTAAATGAATACCTGCAGCTCTCGCCATTTGAGATATCCTTGCTATAGATTCCTCAACTTCTTTTGAAGCCACCATCATTAAATCAGCCAACTCATCTATAATAACTACTATATAAGGAAATTCTTTATAGTCTTCATCTTTAGCAGCTATTTTATTATAACCTTCTATATTTTTTACTCTAGCTATAGAAAATTCTTTATATCTTTTCTCCATTTCTAAAACTACTTTATGTAAAACATCAGCAGCTTTTAATGGATTGGTTACTACAGGTGTTAATAAATGCGGAATACCATCATATATAGATAACTCAACCATTTTGGGATCAATCATTATTAATTTTACCTTATCTGGTTTGTTTTTCATAAGTAAACTAGTTATTATAGTGTTAACACAAACGGACTTACCACTTCCTGTAGATCCGGCAACTAATAAATGTGGCATTCTGTCTAATCTTGCAAAAATAGAGTTCCCTGATACATCTTTTCCTAAAGCTACATTTAAAGGTGAATTATCATTATCATTGACAAAGACTTCTTTCATTGTTACTAATTGATTTACATCATTTGGTATTTCAATACCTATAAGAGATTTCCCTGGTATTGGTGCTTCAATTCTAACATCTTTAGCAGCTAAATTTAATGCTATATCGTTACTAAGATTAACTATTTTGCTAACTTTAGTTCCTGGAGTAGGCAAGATTTGAAATTGAGTTATAGAGGGTCCTACAATCGCTTTTACTATCTTTACTTCTACTCCAAAATCTTTAAATGTTGATTGTAATATTCTTGATTTATTTACTATATCTTCTTTTGATATAGATTTATTTTCAATTGGATCCATTAATAAATTTAACGATGGTAATTTATAGTTATCGTAAGTACTAGTTTCTGTTGTAATTATACTATCCGTATTAGAATTATATATATCATCATAATCTTTATGTAAAGATCTATTACTTCTTGATTTACTATCTTTTTTAAAGCTTTGCATGTCAACTTCAAAATCTTTTTCATTTATATTATTATAATTTTCTAAATTTGTATTTTTTTCTTCACTAGTTACTAATGTTCCTAAATCTTGTTCATTAATTTCTGAAACTGTTTCTTTATTTTTTATTTTTAATAAATCATAAATACTAGATAAAAAACTAGGATAGTGTTTATTAATAAATATTAAAATTATAAACAATAATGTAGAAACTACTATTATTAATGTTCCATAATAAGATAATAAGTATACTAATAATTTTACAATATAAAATGCTATTATACCGCCTCCTAAATAATTAGTTGGGTGATTAATAACATATTTATAATCAAAAAAATTATAGTTATTAAAATTGTAGAATATTATTTCAAAAACTAATTGTAATAAAAATAATATTGAAAATATATAATTTTTATACTTTATATTTATATTAAATAGTAGTATTATAGGATAACATAAAATTATTAGATATATTATATAAATATAACTTCCAAATAAATACTTAAATCCATTATCTGTAAAAGAACCTATAAACCCCATTCTAAAGAATGAAAGTAATCCTAATAGAAAAAATATCATTGATATTAATAAGTTATAAAGGTACCTATTTTTATTTTTAAGTTCACTTATAAAACTTAAATAATTTTCTTTTTTAGAAGATTTTGCTCTGGAAGAATTTTTCGTTTTTTTACTTTTTTTCTTTGCCAAATCACACCTCCACTATTTTCTTACTAAAATGGATTCTGTAGGACAACATTCTACACAATCTATTAGACTTTTTTCTAAATATGCATCTATTGTTACTTCCATTTTATTATTATCTAAATGACAAAAAGCTATACCTTCTTCATCACACTCAAATATTTCTGGACAAATTGAGTAGCAATTTCCACAAGATATACAAGTTTCTCTATTTACTTTTGTTTTCAAAATTTTAGATCTCCTTTAAATAATCATAAAATTTTTGTAAAGCTCTATTTCTGTGACTTATTTTATTTTTTTCTTCAGAAGTCAACTCAGCAAATGTTTTTTTATAATCTTCTACATAAAATATGGGATCATATCCAAATCCATTATTGCCTCTAAGTTCATTAATTATTTTACCTTCTATTTCTCCTCTAAAGTTAAATACTTCTCCATTTTCATTTACATAAGATATAACAGATATAAATCTAGCTGTTGACTCTTCTCCATTTAGTTTTTTTAGAACTTTTTGTATATTATCATAATCTTTACCTGTTGAAGAGTATCTAGCTGAATAAACTCCAGGTTCACCAGACAACTTATCTACACATAATCCACTATCATCTGCTATTGTAGGTTTGTTACAATATTTATAAATAGTATATGCTTTTTTTTCTGCATTACCTTCAAATGTATCTTGATCTTCATCGATTTCAAAGTTAAAACCTATATCATTTAATGATAATATCTTATAGTCTGTCAAAATGCTTCTTATTTCTTCTATTTTATGAAGATTATTTGATGCTAAAACTAATTCTTTCATTTTATTATTCCTTTATTTCATCTAGATTTTTTATAAAAATATTTTTATACAATAAATTTTTCGCTGTTTCATGGAAGTTTTTGTCGTTTTTAGATATAAATAATATATCGTCATCTATTTTTTCTTTAGATAAAATATCATATTTTGTTAACTCATTTACTAATTCTACTGAAACTTCTTTACTAGGAGAAACTATATTAATATCACTTCCATAAAATTTTTCTATAGAATCTTTTAAAATTGGATAGTGTGTACAACCCAAGACTATGGTATCTGAACCTTTTATATCAAAATTTTTAAGTTCTTCTCTAACTAATTCGAAAGATAAATTGCTATCTTTATATTTTCCTTCTTCTATAAATGGTACAAAACTAGGGCATGATTTTCCAAAAACTTCTATTTCATTATTTTCTTTTTTTAATTCGTTAGGATATATATTTGAATTAATTGTATATCTTGTACCTAAAACTACTACTTTTTTATTTTTTGTTGATTTTATAGCTTCTTTTACTCCTGCATTTATTACACCCAATATTGGAACATTATATTTTGATTTTAATATATCCAATGCAGCTGCAGTAGCTGTGTTACAAGCTAGTATTATTATTTTTATATTTTTATCTATTAAAAATTTTATCGCCTTATCTACATTTTCTATTATTTGCTCTTTTGTTTTGTCTCCATAAGGACAATTAGCTGTGTCTCCAAAAAAATAAATAGTTTCGTTAGGAAGTTTTTCTATTATTTCCTTTACTACTGTCAAACCTCCTACTCCACTATCAAAAACTCCTATAGCTCCATTCATATTTTATTATCACCTCTAAAATCATTATCATAATCTTCCAATTCTATTATTTTATTGTATGCTTTCAAATAAATACCTATGTAATTATTTAATACTAGATTAATAAATATGAATAATTTTCTATATTCTTCTTTATCAAGATAAATTTTTGTTAATATATTATAGTCACTTATCCTAAGTAAATATATTAATTTAACTAATTTATTATCCATTTCAAAAAAATGATATTTCTCTATGTAATCTAAAAACATATGTTTTTTAAAACTGTATCCTAAATATCTATTATCTGTAGTTTTATATCTAAAGCTATGTCCATTTAATTCTAAAAATTTAACCGTAAAAAATAGTAAGGCTAATTTAGAATCTATATCTTCGTACTCTATTAAATCTAGTATGTTTGATAATAACAAATAGTAACCATGGATATCAACATCATATGAAATCATTTCTAATATATAGTTTATATCACTAAGTAAGAATAAATCATAACTTATATTTTTATAATATTCAATAACATCTAGTGATATTATTTTTCTCATTCCTGAAGTTTGAATATAAACGACATTAACTTTATTAGGCACAGATACTTTTGTTTTCTTTTTATTTTTATTTATATTTTCATAAAAATAACTACTTACTATACCTTTATCATCAATTATATTTAATATCTCGTGATAGTCTTTATATTGAATTTTATTAATGACTATTCCTGTACAGCTATTACTAGTCAAAAATGTCATCTCTATATCCTAAGTCTTTTATTAAATTAGGTTTAGATCTCCAATTATCAATAACCTTTACCCATAATTCTAGATATACCTTTTCTCCCAAAAGAACTTCTATATCTCTTCTAGCCATTGAGCCTATTTTTTTTATCATAGCTCCTTGTTTACCAATAATCATTCCTTTTTGTGATTTTCTTTCTACAATTATTGAAGCTATTATTAATTTTTTATCATTATCTTTACTTTCTATTTTGTCTATAACAACAGCTATAGAATGAGGAATTTCTTGAGAAGTTAATTGAAGAACCTTTTCTCTTATAAACTCTGAAATAATAAAATATTCAGGAGAATCTGTTATTATTTCATCTGGATACATTTTTATGCTAGGCACTAAATAATTTTTTGTTACTTTTAAAAGGTTTTCCACATTTATACCATTCAAAGCTGATATAGGTACTATTTCCGAAAAATCATACAAATCTTTATATAAATCTATAGTCTGTAATAATTTTTCTGGTGTAACTAAATCTATTTTATTTAATAATAGTATAGTAGGTACATTTAGTTCACGAACTATATTTAAAATATGCTCATCTCCTGGTCCAAATTTTTCAGCTACATTAACTATTAAATAAACAATTTCAGACTCTTTAATTGCACTATTAGCTAGTTTCATCATATAGTCACCTAACTTATGTTTAGGTTTATGAATACCAGGAGTATCTATAAAAACTATTTGTGAATCAGAATCAGTGTAAACTCCATTTATAATGTTTCTAGTAGTTTGTGGTTTATCTGACATTATTGCTATTTTTTGTTTTAGAATATTATTAAGTAAAGTAGACTTACCTGCATTAGGACGCCCTATAATCGTAACAAATCCTGTTTTAACTAAATTATTATCTAACATATTATACCTTTCTATCTAAGTAATCCATATTCTTCTAAAATTTTATTTTGCTTAGAAAACATTATTTTTTCTTCATCTTCTGTCATATGATCATACCCTAATAAATGTAAAAAACCATGAACCGCTAAAAAGCCTAATTCTCTTTCGAATGAATGATTATATTCTTTAGCTTGTTCTTCTATTTTTTCAACACAAATTATTATATCACCTAAATAATTTGTTTCATCTCCTCCTATTATTTCTATCTCATCTTCTGTTTTATCATTAAGTGCGAATGAAATAACATCTGTAGGTCTATCTATACCTCTATACTCTTTATTTATAGAATGTATTTCTTCTAATCCTACAAAAGAAACAGATAATTCTGTGTTATTTATATCTATTTTTTCACTTTTAGCAGCAAAGTCTAATATTTCTAATACTAAACTTTTGTTTTTCTCACTTATAAGATTATCTTCATCTATTATTTCTACAAAATCCATATTACTCCTTAAAATATATTTATTATTTCATTATTTTCATTTATATCTATATTTACTGCATTAGGAATTTTTGGTAATCCAGGCATAGTTAAGATTTTATTAGTATAAACAACTATAAATCCAGCACCAGATTTTAATTTTACATCTGTTATTTTTACTATAAAGTTTTCAGGTCTTCCTGTTAAATCAGGATTATCTGAAATAGATAAAGGTGTTTTGGCCATACATATAGGTAAATTAGAATACCCTAATTTATTTATAGTATTTATTTCCTCTAGTGAATTGGAAGATATTTCTACTCCATCTGCTCCATATATTTCTTTACACACTTTTTCTATTTTTTCTATTATAGATTCTTCATCTGAATAAGTTAACTTTAACTCACTTTCACTATTCTCTACCAATTTTACGACTTTATTAGCCAAATCTTCTGAACCGACACTACCCTTAGAATAAACTTCCGTCTTTGATAAAACTACGTTATTTCTTGTAGCCCACTCATCTATGAAAGAAATTTCTTTTTCTGTATCACTTTCAAAAATATTTAATGCTACTATTGATTTCAAATTAAATTTTGAAATGTTCTCTATATGTTTTTCTAAATTTTTTATTCCTAATTCTAAAGCAGAAATATTTTCTTTATTTAAATCATCTTTTGATATATTTCCGTGTAGTTTTAAAGCTCTAATTGTTGCTACAATAACTACTAATTTTGGACTCAATCTAGATTTTCTACATTTTATATTTAAAAATTTTTCTGCACCTAAATCAGCTCCAAAACCAGCTTCTGTTACAACATATTCAGAATGCTTCATTGCTAGTTTTGTAGCAATAATAGAATTACAGCCATGTGCTATATTAGCAAAAGGACCACCATGTATAATAGCAGGATTATTTTCTAAAGTTTGTACCAAATTTGGTTTTATAGCATCTTTTAATATTGCAGCTATAACTCCTTCTATTTTCAAATCCCTTACATATATAGGTCTATCATCAAAATCATATGCTACAATTATATTAGCAACTTTATTTTTTAAATCAAATAGATTCTCTGATAAGCATAATATAGCCATAATTTCACTGGCTACAGTTATATCAAAGTGATCTAATCTAGCATATTTCGAGTTATTAGAAAAAATACTAACATTTCTTAAAGATCTATCATTCATATCCATAACTCTATTAAAAACAACTCGATCTATATTTAAACTATTACCTTGAAAAATATGATTATCTATTATAGCTGAAATAGTGTTATTAGCAGTTGTAATAGCATGCATATCTCCTGTAAAATGTAAATTTATATCTTCCATAGGAACTACTTGAGCGTAACCTCCTCCTGTAGCTCCTCCTTTTATTCCTAATACAGGCCCTAAAGATGGCTCTCTAAGTGCTACACATGATTTTTTTCCTATTCTATTTAGTCCATCAGATAATCCTATTGTAACTGTAGATTTACCTTCTCCACCTGCTGTAGGATTTACTGCAGTTACTAATATTAAATTAGAATCTAAATCTTTTAGTTGTGTATCGTAACTTTCTATTTTTGCTTTATACTTTCCATAAGTTATGAGATCATTTTCCGGTATTCCCATTAATTCTGCTATATCTATTATATTTTTTTTAGAACTTTCTATTGATATTTGAAAATCTGACTTCAATTTTCTCTCCTATTCTATTATTTTATATATTTTTAAAGTTTTGTTGTCTAAGAGCCTCATATATTATAAGGGCTGCTGTATTTGATAAATTAAGTGATCTTACTTTATCAGTCATTGGTATTTTTAAAGTTTTATCTAAGTATTTTTCTCTAAAACTTTCTGGTAAACCTTTTGTTTCTCTACCAAATATAAAGTATATCTCCTCATCACTATCATTTTTAAAATTACAGTCTGAATAAAGTTTACTTCCAAATTTAGTAATTAAATAATAGTTTTTATCACTAGTTTCTGATAAAAAATGATCAAGACTATCCCAAATTACTAAATCTAAATTTTCCCAATAATCTAAACCTGCCCTTTTTAAATGCTTATCATCTATAGAAAAACCTATAGGCATTATTAAATGTAACCTAGTATTTGTTCCAACACATGTTCTTGCTATATTACCTGTATTAGCTGGAATTTCTGGTTGATATAAAACTATATTATTCATAATTTAAAATGGTAATTTCCCTCCAAATAATTTTCCAAGACCTTTTCTCTTAGATTTGTCATTCATAAGACCACCAAACTGCTTCATCATTTTTTTCATTTCTTCAAACTGTTTTATAAGTTTATGAACCTCGCTTATAGGTCTTCCGCTACCTTCTGCTATTCTTTTTCTTCTAGGAACATTTATTATTTCAGGATTTTGCCTTTCTTTTATTGTCATAGAATTTATAATTGCCTCTATGTAAACAAATTGTTTATCATCAATTTTTGATGTATCTAATCCTTTTAGTTGCCCCATTCCTGGAATCATTCCTAATATATCTTTTATTGATCCTAATTTTTTAATTTGATGTAGCTGTGATAAAAAATCTTCAAACGTGAATGTTTGATTTAACATTTTTTCCTGCATTTTTTTAGCTTCATCTTCATCTATAGAGGATTGAGCTTTTTCTATAAGTGTAAGAACATCTCCCATACCTAATATTCTAGACGCCATTCTGTCAGGATAAAAATAGTCTAATTCATTCATTTTCTCTCCCATACCGACTAGTTTTATAGGTTTGTTAGTAATTGACTTAATAGATAATGCTGCCCCACCTCTTGTATCACCATCTAATTTTGTAAGTATTAGACCTGTAATATCTAGTTGTTCATTAAAAGAAGTAGCTATATTTACTGCTTCTTGCCCTATCATAGAATCTATAACTAAAAGTATTTCTTCTGGATTAGATACTTCTTTTATATCCTTAAGTTCTTGCATAAGAACGTCATCTATGTGAAGTCGTCCTGCAGTATCTATTATTACAAAATTCAGGTTATGTTCTTTAGCGTGTTCTAATGCTGATTTCACTATTTGAACTGGATCTGCATCTTCATAGAAGACTGGAATATCTAATTGCTTACCTAAAGTTTGAAGTTGCTTTACAGCAGCAGGTCTATAAACATCAGCAGCTACTAATAATGGTCTTTTTTTCATACTTTTTTTAGCTTTTAATGCTAACTTTCCTGCGGTTGTCGTTTTACCTGCTCCTTGTAAACCTACCATCATTAATGTAGTAATTCCACTACCTATTTTTATTTCTTCTCTTTCTCCTCCAAGAAGTTGAACTAATTCTTCATTAACTATTTTAACAATTTGCTGCGAAGGAGTAAGAGACTTCATTACTTCTGCTCCTACAGCTCTATCACTAATTTTTTTTACAAATTCTTTAACTACTTTAAAGTTAACATCAGCCTCTAACAAAGCTAATCTAACCTCTCTCATCATTTCTTTTACATCTGATTCAGAAACTTTACCTTTTCCTGTTATTTTAGCTATAGTATTCTGTAATCTTTCAGATAAATTTTCAAATGCCATTTAATATCTCCTAATTATCTAATTTCATCAATTGGTCTAATAATTCAGAAACTTCATTATTAGTATTAATTCTATTTATCTCATTTAATAAAAATTGTCTTTCATTACTAATTTTTATCATTTCTAATTTTTCTTCAAAATCTTCTAAATCTTTTACAGATCTTTTTATATTATTAGAGATTGCTTGTTTTGAAATTCCATATATTTCTGACATTTCCGTTAATGATAAATCATCAAAATAATAATTTTTTATATATTCTCTTTGTTTATCATTAAGTAACTCAGAATAAAAATCATACAACTGAGAAATCTTTATTATTTTTTCTATACCCAATTGCTTCTCCTTTCAAACAAATAATATCTTTATAATTTTATCATATCATAGCTAAATAGTAAAATTTTTATTACAAATTAGTTGTATACAATAATAAAAAATAGAGTATATTAATTTAATATACTCTTTATATTTTAATATTTTATTATTAAAGTAACTCTATATATTTATATGCACTCTGTGCAGCAATAGCACCATCACTAGCAGCTGTAACAACTTGTCTTATTTCTTTCGTTCTAACATCTCCAGCTACAAATATACCAGGTATAGTAGTTTCTAGATGCTCATTAGTAGTTATGTATCCTGAATTATCAACAATACCTAAAGATCTGAAACTATCCGTTTGAGGGTTCATTCCTATATAAATAAATATTCCATCAGTTACAATATCGCTAATTTCCTCTGTTTTAACATTTTTTATTTTTACAGAAGATACTTTAAACTTACCTTCAATAGCAACTGGTACACTATCCCAAACAAATTCTATATTTTTTTTAGAAAATGCTCTATCTTGAAGAATTTTTTGAGCTCTTAATTCATCTCTTCTATGTACTATAGTAACTTTTTCTACAAGATTAGATAAATATAATGACTCTTCTATAGCAGAATCTCCTCCACCAATTACAACGACATTTTTCTTTCTAAAGAATGCTCCATCGCATACTGCACAGTAACTAACACCTTTACTAGAAAACTCTTCTTCTCCAGGTATTCCTAATAACCTAGCTTCAGTTCCTGTAGCAATAATTATAGTTTTACTTCTATATTCTTTATCAGATGTATAAAGAACTTTTATATTATCTTCTAATTTTACATCTAATATTTCCCCAAAAGCAAATTCTGTACCAAATTTTTTTGAGTGTTCGAACATTTTCTCAGAAAGTTCAGGTCCTGAAATAGACTCATATCCTGTGTAATTTTCTATTTCATGAGTAGAAAGCATTTGTCCGCCAGGATATTTTTTCTCTAACATTAAAACACTCAAATTAGCTCTACTTGCATAGATAGATGCTGTAAGCCCTGCTGGACCTGCACCTATAATTATTACATCATATATTTTTTCCATTGCAAATTCTCCTAATTTTAACTATTTATATATTTTATTTTATCTTTATTAAAAAATCTTGATTTAATAAAGATAGAAACACCAATAATTAACATTAATATAGATACTAATTGAGAAACTTTAAACATTCCTATGTATAAAGAATCAGTTCTCATTCCCTCAACAACAAATCTCTCTGCTCCATATAATATTAAATAAGTTGATAAAACTTCTCCTAAATAAAGGTGCTTTCTTATAGATACTACTACTATAAAAGCAACTAAACACCAGATACTCTCATATAAAAATGTAGGATGTCTATATAAACCATCTATATACATGTTATTAATTATGAATTCTGGGATAAATAAATCTTCTAAAAATTTTCTAGATACTTCTCCTCCATAGGCTTCTTGATTAAAAAAGTTTCCCCATCTACCTAACATTTGTCCTACTAATAAACTAGGAGCTATTATATCTAACATTTTTAATATATTTAGATCTCTCTTTTTAGAAAAATAATACAAGGTAGCTATTCCGCCTAAAAGACCCCCATAGATAGCAATACCACCATCCCATATTGCAATAATTTCATTTTTATGTTTAGAATAATAATCCCATCTAAATACAACATAATAAAGTCTAGCTGTAATTAGTGATATAGGTAAAGCTACTAGCAACAAGTCTAGCATAGTATCGTTTTTTAAACCTCTTTTTATCGCCTCTTTTTCTGCAAGATAATAAGCTATAAATATAGTTGTAGATATTATTATTCCATACCAATATACAGGCTTAGAAAACAAATGAAAAGCTATAGGATCTATCGAAAAAATGTTCATTCATTAATCCTCCCTATTCGCTATCTGCTCTAAAAGTCTATTTTCAAACTCTTTTGCAGTATCAATACCCATTTCATTCAGTCTAAAATTCATAGCTGCTGACTCTAATATAATAGCTACGTTTCTTCCTGGTCTTACAGGAATAGTTTTCTTTTCTATTTCTGTATCATGTATCTTTATATACTCTTTTGTAAGACCTATTCTATCATATTGTTTTTGTTTATCCCATGACTCTAAGTGAACATTTAAATTAACTATTTTTTCTTCTCTAACTGCTCCTGTTCCAAATAAAGTCATTACGTTTATTATTCCTAAACCTCTAATTTCCAATAAATGCTTTATCAACTCAGAACCACATCTTCCAACTAAAATTCCATTGTCTAATTCTTTAATATCTACTCTATCATCGGCTATTAATCTATGCCCTCTTTTTATCAATTCTAGCGCTATTTCACTCTTACCTATACCACTTTCTCCAGTTATAAGCATTCCTATACCATAAACTTCAATAAATACTCCGTGAACAGAAGTATCAGGAGCTAACTCTCTTTGCAGCGTAATTGTTATTTTAGCTATAAGGCTAGTTGTTATACTATTACTCTTTAATATAGGAGTATCATATTTTTTGGCAGCTTCCAAAAGTTCTTCTGGAACATCTTGTCCTCTAGAAACTATTATACAAGGTGTTTTTCTTGTACATAACATTCTCATTCTCGAGTTTTTTTCTTTGTCATTTAATAAACTAAAAAAAGATAGCTCTGTAGTACCTAGAACTTGAACTCTAGTAGGTGTGTAATAAGAAAAATATCCTGCTAACTCTAAACCAGGTCTAGAAATATCTGAGGTTTCTATTTCTCTATCTATCCCATTTTCTCCTGCTACAAGCTCTAATCCTAGTTTATCTATTAAATATTTTGTTGTTAATTTAGTAGTCATTTTACTTATACCTCTTTATAATTATCTTTCTATCTTTACTATTTATAAATAAATTAAATATTGAAATAAATATTGCTAATCCTAAAGAAGAAGCAAATGAACTTATTACAAATCCATTACTCAAAATATTAGATACTAACAATATTATTAGAGAATTTATTATTATTACAAAAAGTCCCATAGTCATTATTATAGGTATTATACTTATGAATAATAATACCGGTCTAATAAACTTATAAAAAAGAGTTATTAAAATAGAACCATACAAGGCATAAAAAGGATTTTCTAAATATAAACTTTTTGGAAAAAATCCAGCAAAAGCTAATATTATTAAAAAGTTAACTAATATAGCTTTTAAAGTAGCAAGTAATGAATACTTATAATCAATTTTATCCATGAAACTACCTACTTATTAAATTCTTCTGTAATTTGTGGAACTACTTGTTTTTTACGAGATACAACTCCCTCTAATGTCATAAGGTTATTTTCTAATTTTTTATTAAAGGCACTAGCTACTTTATCTTTATCCTCCCCTAACACTAATACTTCAGAGTCTGAAGTTAATATGTTAGTTATAACAAATACAAATGCTGATAATTCTTTAGAATTTATTTCATTTGTAATGGTAGTTTCTAATTCATCTATTCTATCTGTAACTTCTTTGGCATCTACAGTGTTAATTTGAGCTACTACTATTTTCTTTTCATTAAGTATAAACTCTTTTACATCTACATCTATTAATTCTTTTACTGATTTATCTTTAGTAGAAGCTCCTGCTTTTAACATAGCTAGACCATATTCTTCTAAATTAACATCTGCTATTTTTGCTAAATCTTCAGCAGCTAATTTATCTCTTAAAGTACAAGTAGGTGATTTAAATAATAAAGAATCCGAAATAATTGCTGATAACATTAATCCTGCTATTTGTTTATTTATTTGAACACCTTGTTCATCAAATATTTTTTTCAAAATAGTTGCAGTACATCCTAGAGGTTCTGCTCTATAATATAAAGGTCCTGCAGTTTCAAAATTAGCTATTCTGTGGTGATCAATTACTTCTTTTATAACTGAATTTTCTATTCCGTTGGCAGATTGTTGAAATTCATTGTGATCTACTAAAATAACTTCTTGACCACTCTCTAAAGAATCTATTAATTTAGGTACACTTGCACCGAAATATTTTAAAGCATATTTTGTTTCATCGTTAAGTTCTCCTAAACGAACAGCTTCAGTGTCCATACCTTGTAATCTCTTTAAATAATCATATACTATTGCTGAACAGATTGTATCTGTGTCAGGATTTTTATGTCCAAAAATTAAAACTTTACTCATTATTAATCTCCTTTAAATATATTATTTATAAACTTTTTTTGGCTAATGATAAATCTATATGACAATATCCAAATGGATTCTTGTCTAAATATTTTTGATGATATTCTTCGGCATCAACATAGTTTGATACTTGCTCTATCTCTACTACTATAGGTTTAGAATAATTATTTTGCACTTCTTTTATAAAATCTTTGGCTTCTTCTTTGGTATCATTATCTAGAAAATAAATACCTGTTCTATATTGTCTACCTCTATCCCCTCCTTGTTTATTAATACTAGTAGGGTCAATAACTCTAAAGTAGTGCCTTAAAATTTCATTAAATGAAATTTTAGAATTATCATATTCTAAATAAATTACCTCTGCGTGATCAGTATCTTTAATTTCTTTATAACTAGTATCGGAAGTTTTTCCATTACTATAACCTACTTTAGTTTTAATAACTCCATCTAGTTGTTGGAAATATCCTTCCATTCCCCAAAAACATCCACCTGCAAGATAAACTTCTTTAATCATATTCTATTCCTCCTCCTTTAAGTATATGTGTGTTTCTTCAAATTTTCTATGTTCAACTTTATAGTTGTAAAAAATAGCATTTATTTGTGCCCCTAAAATTAAAACATACCCTGTTAAGTATAACCACATTATAAATAACATTATTGCACCTATAGAGCCATAGGTTTTTATATAATTAGAAAAATGATCTATATAATATCCAAATAATTTACTAAGTACTATCCATGATACAGAAGCAAATAAAGCTCCTGGCGCTACTATCTTGATTTTTAGTTTTAGGTTTGTAGCTAGAGTATATAAAAAAATAAAAATAACAAATGTAAACAATAAAGGTAGTAAATACGTTACATAATTCCACATAGTATAAAAACCTTCGTCAAAATTAAATTTATGGAATAATAACCATGTTATTTGCTTACCAAATACAAGAAGTACTAACATTAAAAACATAGCTAACATTATTATTCCGGTAAGAATAATACTAATAAATTTTACAACTATCCATATTCTTTCTTCCCTAACTCTAAAAGCCATATTAAATGCATACATAAGTCCATAAATACCATTAGATGCTGACCATAAAGTAAATATAATACCAAAAGTTAAAATTGTGTTGCTTCTGTTATTTAAGACTTCACTTATCATACCAAAAATATAGTCCCCTAGTACCCCTGGAGCTATAGAGTTTATTTTAGCTAATAAGTAGTCTTGATCAATATTAAAATAGGGAGTTAAGGCTAAAGCCACTACTAACATTGGTAATATTGATAAAATAAAATAATAACTTAAATTAGCTGCTTGAAAAGAAATTTCATCATACATAATTCTATAATATATTTCTTTGCAAAATTTTTTAAATGTTAATTTATTTCTAGGTTTATCTCCTATAAATGAATATGTTTTCTCTGGTATTAACATAGCTATAATACATACCTTGCAACAGATCTAGCAATTGAATAATAGCTAGGTATAGAAGATATACTAAATAATTTTTTACTATTTTTTGAAATTTTATCGTAATCTTTTTTACTTACTATAACAAAGTTTTTATCATTCAAATATTTTTTGTATCTATTTATTTTTTCTAACTCTTCTTCTGAATAAGTTTCTTTATTTTTACTTATAAAAGCTAAGGTTCCCAAACTTATTAAGCCAATTGCTAATAGTTGTTTTTTATTCATAAAGACCTCCTAAATATTAATAAATATCTAGTCAATTATAACATTAAAAATAATTACTTTCAAATTTATTTAATTAAAAAAACCGATCACTAAAGACCGGTTTAAAATTATTTAGTTAAGTTTGATTTATATCTTGCAGCTGCGTTTTTGTGTATTAAGTTTGTTTTTGCAGCTTTATCGATTTTTTTGAAAGCTAAGTTTACTAATTCTGCAGAATTATCAGCACCTTCAGCTTTTGCTAATCTAGCTTTTTTAATAGCAGTTCTCATTTCAGCTTTTTTAGCTGAGTTAGCTGCATTAATTTTTGAATCTTGTCTTACACTCTTAACTGATGATTGAATATTTGGCATTCCTTACACCTCCTAATATATTTTTTTACTAAGAAATATTAATTAATATTCTTAATTACGAATAATTAAGTATTGCAAAATGCAACTATCTAATTTTAGCACATTATTAATTACATTGCAATACTTTTTTTACTATAAAATTTAATCTATTAATGCTATTAATTTATTTATAAAAATATCAAACATAGTATATTTATCAATATTTATTGTTTTTAAATCTCTATCATAATTTTTACATAAAACTAAAATATTCATTAATAGTTTAATATCATAATTGTAAACTTTTTGTGCGGCTAGCTGTACTCTATATGGATGAATATTTAATTTACTTGCAATTTCTTTTTGACTATAATTTTCAAGAAGTAAAATTTTAACTTTTAAATACGTTCTTATTTGTGAAGAAATCAAAGATAATAAAAATACGGGTTCTTCTCCATTAAGTTTTAAATTGTTATATACTCCTCTAAGAGCCTCATAATTTCTTGAGAACAACTCATTAGTTAATGAGAAAATATCATATTCTAAACTTTTTACAACAGTATTCTTTATATCATCTATTGTTATTTCATTTTTACAAAGTAATTCTAATTTTTCTAGCTCTTTTTTTAATCCTGATAGTTCTAATCCACTATAATCTATTAAAAATCTAGCTACATCTTTGCTAATTTTTATATCTAATTTATTTAAGTATTCTACTGTATACTTCTGAAGATCTTCAGCATTAAAATTATTTATAGTTTTAACTTCACCATGTTGTTTTATTTCTTTAACTATTTTTTTTCTACTATCTATATTATCTAAACACTTAAATATTAATAATACTTCTTCATTAGGATTTTTTATATATTCAATAAGTTCATCAATATTATATTCTATTTTTGTTTTTTTAGGCTTAGCCATAAAAAATATACTATTATCTGCTATTACAACTTTTTTTTCCGAAAAAAATCCAGAACTCTGACATTCATAAATTAAATCAGAAATTTTATTTTCCAACATATTTATTTTTATATAATTAAAATCAGTAAGTTCGTTTTTTAAATATTTTTTAGCTATTTCATATTGAAATTCTGAAATAGCTATTTCATTTTCTCCATTTAACAAATATATATTTTTCATTTATTTTAATTTATCCTTATTTATGTTAATCTCTTTATCTAAATATGAAACTATAAAATCAGTATCTTTATTAGTAAACTTTATATCATTTAAATAAAATATAGAGTTATTTTTTATGATTTCTATATCTATATTTTTAAACTTAGAAACGTCTATTATTTCTAAAATTTTATCATTGTTTAAAATTTGTTCCGTTACATATAACTTCTTAACCTTATCTTTTCCTATTAGATTTCTAGCATAACCTATATCTCTCAATTTTGTTTTAGTTATAATTAAAAATTCTATACTATTTTTAGCGTCATAAGCTAATAAATTATTGTATTCGTTAATTATATCATAATTATTTTCTTTTTTTCTAAAATCTTTATAAAAGTTATTACTATTATTAGAAGTATTAATTAATATATTGTTATTCCTAGTAGTTAAATAATAAACATTTTGTCCATTAATACTTAATTTTTCATATAATTCATCTTTTAAAAAATTATTATTTATAAATATTAAAAATAATATAGCTGTAGATAAATAAATAATTTCCTTATAATAACCTTTATTTACATAAATTATAATAGCTAATATAAGTATAACAATAGCCAAAGCTATATAATCCTCTTGTTTACCTGCAAAAACTTCAAAACTAAAGTAATTTAAAATTTTTTCAAAAATATTCTGTACATAAAAAGCACCATTCAAAATCGGAACACAAATAAAGTCAAAAACTTTTGAACTTATAATAAATATTAAATAAGAAACCAATATTAATGGAAAAATTATTAAAGTAAAATAAGGAACAAAAATAATGTTAGAAAATATAGAAATAAATGAAATACTATAAAAATTAAATAAATTTATTGGTAAGCTAGCTAGCCAAGCTATTAAGCTAACTTTGAATAATTTTAAAATCTTATTATTACCACTTTCTATAAAACTTTTTGACATCAAAATACTAAATGTTATAAAAAATGAAAATTGAAATCCTATATCGTAAATAAAATAAGGATTATAGAAAATTGTAATAAGAAATACTATAATTAAAGATTTTATAGAGTCTACCTGTTTTCTCTTTAACAATAAAAATATTAAAATCATTAAAGTTGCTCTAATAACGGATGCAGATAATCCTGCAAATATAGAATATATTGGTAAAGTTATAAATATTACCTTATCTATTAATTTACTATTAATCGAGAATAATTTTAAAGTCTTATATATTAACATAATCAAAGTAGCTATATGTAATCCTGATATAGCTAAAAGATGGCTTATTCCCAAATTACGATAATCTTCTATGTCATCTCTAAACATATTAGTTTTATCACCATAAATAAGAGCTTCAAAATATCCTTTTTCATTAAACTTTATATTATTACTTATATTCCTAATTAAATTAGTTCTGAAATTCAAAACTTTTTTATACGTACTAGAAAACTCATAATTAATATTATTAATTTTTTCAACATTCAAAACTTTAAATATTCCTTTTCTATTTAAATATTGTTTATAGTCAAAAGAATAAAAGTTTTTCTTTTCTTTTATATCTTCGATACTTCCCCCTACTAAAAAAGTTCCTCCTTTAAAATCTTTTACAAAATATTCTTTTTCTTGTTCGTTTTCTATTTTATAATTAACTATTACTTTTTCATTATTTATATAACCGTATGTTTTTAAAAAGTTACCATTAATATTCAATTTATCGACAATTTCAACCTGAAAATTATCACTACTATCTTCTAATTTTGAATAATGATTATATTGACTATAAGAAGTTCTAATAAAAAAAGTTAAAAAAACTAAAATTAAAATTATAGTCTCTTTAACTTCAAAATATTCTTTATTTAAATAAATTAATATAATAACTAGCAATAATAATACACTACTAAACATGTATAACTTTAAAGCTAATAATACAGAAATTAAAGAAATAATAGAATAGATAAATAACTTCATAATTGTTACTCTTTCAATAAATGAGCAACTATATCATTAGGGTTATATGATATTTTTCTTACAGTTACTCCAGATTTTTTTAATAATTCTTCTGCATAGTCATTATTTCTATAGTCATTAGCGTAACATATCTCTTTTATTCCTGCTTGAATAATAGCTTTTGTACAATTTAAACAAGGAAAATGTGTAACATAAATATTAGCATCTTGAGTAGATGCTCCAAATTTAGAACATTGTAATAATGCATTTATTTCGGCATGTATAGTTCTTATACAATGTCCATCTACAACCTTACATCCAATATCAATACAATGCTCATCGCCTTGAATAGATCCATTATACCCACCTGCTATAACTCTTTTATCACGAACTATAGTAGCCCCTACATTTAACCTAGAACATGTAGATCTCAAAGATAGTATATGGCTTTGTGCCATAAAATATTCATCCCAACTAATTCTATTATTCATAAAAATCTCCTCTATACGTCTATTTCATCTTTTATTTTCTCAAAAGTACCTTTTCCTATTCCCTTGACTTTTGTTATATCCTCTTTCTTTTTAAACTCACCCTTATTCTCTCGATAATCAATTATAGCTTTAGCCTTAGTCTCTCCCACACCAGTAATTTTCATAAGTTCCTCTTTAGTTGCTAAATTTATATTTATTGTATTTTGATTACTATTAGAAGAACTATTACTATCTACTTTTTCTCCAACTTTTGGAATAACTATTAACATCTGATCTTTTAATTTTTGACTAAGGTTAATAGTTGTTAAATCAGCATCTGCTAATGTTCCTCCAGCTTTTTCTACGGCATCTTTAATTCTATCATCTTTTGTGAATTCGTATACTCCAGGATTATTTACTGCACCTTTAATATCGATAAAAATTTTTTCTGGAATTTGTTTTTCTTCTTCCTTAGAATCAACTTTAACCTCTGAGATTTGATTATTTATTTGAGAATAATCTTTTTCTTCAACTTTATTATAATTTATAAAAAATAATATCCCTACAACTATTACTATACTAGTTGCTATTGACAACAATATAGTAAATAAATTTTGTTTTAAAAAAACTAATATTTCTTCTTTACTCCACTTCATATTAATCCCCTATTTTAATTTTACAAAAAAATATCCTTAATATCGTATAGACCACTATTTTTTTCTTTTAAAAATAATAGTGCCTTTAAAGCACCTTTAGCAAAAACTTCATCCGATAGTGCCCTGTGACTAATAGTAATGACCTCTTCTCCACTAGCAAAAATCACATCATGATCACTTATTATAGATCCTGCCCTAACAGAGTGAAAACCTACTTCATCATAATTTCTTTTAGAATTATTGCCTTCTCTACCAAATTTAGTGTACAAATTAGGATTAGCTTCTTTTAAACTATTAAATATTAATTTAGAAGTTCCACTAGGAGCATCTTCTTTTCTATTATGATGTTTTTCTATTATTTCTATATCAAAATCATAAAGTTTTTTACAAGCACTATTAACTATATCTAACAATACATTTACACCATATGCAGTATTATGTGAAAGTAATATAGGTATATAATTTGATGCTTTTAATATTATTTCTTCATCATCACTATTTAATCCTGTTGTTCCTATAACTAAAGGAATATTTTTATCTAAACAGTAATTAACACTACTATTTATATTTTCTCTATTAGAAAAATCTATAACACCTTCACATTCTTCATGAGTATTAAATATATTATTGTAAACTTTTATATTATCAAAAACTTCTCCTTCGTTTGGAGCAGATCTTGATATACCAAAAGCTACACTACATATCTTAGAATCTTTTATTACATTATAATTAGTTTTTCCTAATTTACCATAAAATCCAACAATCCCTATTTTCATATTAACACCTCATACAATACTAATATACTTATATTATATTACAGTAAAACAGTTTTTTAAAGGTATATATAAATAAATTAGAAAAATCTATATCTTGCAGGGGATATATTTTTTATGTTAAAATTAACAAATAGATAATTTTGAGGTGATATTGTGAATAAAATATACTTAGACTACGCTGCATCATCGCTTAAACACTTTGATTTATTAAAAGAAACAATAAGTGAATTTGAAGAAATTTATGCAAATCCTAGTAGCAATCATTCACTAGGTAAAAAAAATAATGTTCTATTAAAAAATGCACGCGAAGCAATTGCGAAAACAATCAATGCAAAAAGTGAACAAATTATATTCACTTCTGGTGGCACAGAAGCCAATAATATGGTTTTTAATCATATTTCAGAAATATTTTCAGAAGGAGAAATAATAATATCTGATATCGAACATCCTTCTGTTAAAGAAGCTGCGTATAAACTAGAAAAATCAGGATTTAAAACAATAGAACTTTCTACAAAACACACAGGAGTTGTTTCTGTTGGAGATATTAAACAAGCCATTAACGAAAAGACAGTTTTAATATCTATTATGTTTGCTAATAATGAAACAGGGATAATACAACCTATTGAGGAAATATCTAAAATAATAAAAGATAAAAATATTTTATTCCATAGCGATATAGTTCAAGCATATTGTAAAGTTAACATAGATATAGAAAAACTAAATATTGACTTTGCATCAGTTTCAGCTCATAAAATAGGAGCAACAAATAACTTTGGATTTTTATACAGTAAAACAAGTAAAATAACTCCCCTATTAGTAGGTGGTGGTCAAGAAAATGGTTTAAGATCTGGAAGTAGTGATCCCATTGGAGCTGTAATGTTATCAAAATGTGCCAAAAGAACTATTGATAACATTGATAAATTAAAAGAGCTAAAGCTTTACTTTTTAGAAAAATTAAAAGAAGAAAATATATCATTTAAAATAAATGGAGAAGCGGATAATTCACTGCCTAACATAATTAATATATATTTCGATAATATTCAATCACAAAGATTAATAACCTATCTGGATGTTAATAATATATTTATATCTGGAGGATCAGCGTGTAGTTCAGGAAATATTAAAGCAAGTAAAATAATAACAACTATATACGATGAAGATAGAGCAAATAATTCCGTTAGAATTAGTATAGGCTTTAATAATACAGAAGATATGATTGACATAACAATAGCTAAAATAAAACAGTTAGAAGACAGAATACTAGAAAGAGGTATGTAATGAATGGAAAAAAAGTTGTAGTAGGAATGAGTGGTGGAGTTGATTCATCAGTTTCGGCTTACCTACTAAAAGAACAAGGGTACGATGTTATAGGCGTATTTATGAAAAACTGGGAAGAAAAAGATGAATTTGGAAACTGTACAGCTGATAAAGACTATGCAGATGTAATAAAAGTTTGTGAGCAACTAGATATTCCCTATTATTCAATAAATTTTGAAAAAGAATACTGGGATAAAGTATTCTCATATTTCTTAGAAGAATACAAAAAAGGAAGAACTCCAAATCCAGATATAATGTGTAATAAAGAAATAAAATTTAAAGTATTTCTTGACTATGCTTATGATTTAGGGGCTGACTACGTAGCAACAGGTCACTATGCAAGAACTAAAGAAGATGGAGAAGAGAGACTATTACTAAGAGGGGTTGATAACAACAAAGATCAAACATACTTTTTAAGTCAGCTTAGTCAAAATCAAATAAAAAATATTTTGTTCCCTGTCGGCGAATTACAAAAATCAGAAGTAAGAGAAATAGCCCTACAAGCTAATCTGGCTACTGCAAAGAAAAAAGATTCTACCGGAATATGCTTTATTGGAGAAAAAAATTTCCGTCAATTTTTAAGTCAATATCTTCCTGCTAAAAAAGGAAAAATGGTTGACTTAGATGGTAATATAAGAGGTGAACATCATGGACTTATGTACTACACAATAGGTCAAAGACACGGTCTTGGTATTGGAGGAACAAAAGATACCGATGGAGAGGCATGGTTTGCCTGTGGAAAAGATTTAGAAAAAAACATTTTATATGTTTGCCAAGGATTCCACAATGAAGCACTTTATTCAGATAAACTTTTAGCTAGTTCATTATCTTTTACGACTAATAAAGAATTAGGAAAAACATTCAAATGCACTGCTAAATTTAGATATCGTCAGCAAGATACTGCTGTAACAGTAAATATATTAGATGATAATAAAGTAGAAGTTATATATGATGAACCTGTAAGAGCAGTAACTCCCGGACAAGCGGTAGTTTTCTATAAAGATGATGCTTGTATTGGTGGGGCAATGATTGATGAAGTTTATAAAAATAATAAAAAATTAAATGTTTAAATAAAATTTAACAAACAAAATCCAAGATTAAAAAATTGTATCTTGGATTTTTATTTATTATAAATCTATAAAAAAATGCAACTATTTATTTAACTCCCAGTAGCCATTACTTCCTCTACCAACATATTTAAACCTTCTATTTCCTTAATTATCCTCTGAATAGTTTTTACACTTAGCCCTAATTTTTGAGCAATATCTTTTCTCGTAACTTTATTATTAATCTTTACTAGTTCCTTTATATAATCAATAATCTCTTCTCTATTCTGAGGGACATATATACCACCTACTTTTTGGGTAGCAATATTTTTTAAAGGTATAAAAGTTATAAATATATACCCTTATTCAAATATAGGATTTTGCCCAGAATACAGATTAGTATATTTGTACGTATTTCTCATACCTGAACCAAGTTCATCCGACAGTCCTATCTCCCTAAAAACTTTTGATATTGAGGGATTTTTAGGAAAAGGTTCAAACCTTTGTAAATCTAATTCCCCAATATGATGAGCTAAATTACTATTTTCAATAACAATTCTATCTTCATCTATAATAAATTTTGCAAGAAACCCACTAGAATAATCTCTATGTGCAAGAGTATTAGAGATTATTTCTCTAAGTATCTGATCTCGTGCGTTTACATTAGTTATTCCTTCTAGAATAAATAAATCATTTAAATGTTTCTGACCAAATTTTAGAAGACTATCATAACTTTCAATAAGATTTGTAGTAATAACATCTCTATCATTATAGCGATCCTTACTTTCAACTCTAAAAATTGCATCAGTTTTATGATGAGATAATATTGACATAATAGTGTTTTCTTTACCAAATAACAAAACTGCAGCCAAAGTTAAACCCTCTTTATTTATTTCTGGATTCAATAATATTAAATTAGCACTACGTAATAATTCTTCATCGTTCATATTTCCATGGATGATTTGTATTTCTTGATATAGCCATTTTTCTAGCTTTTTCTATAATATTATTGTCTAAACAATCCAAATTAAGATTAGGGTATACCTTATTAACAAAATAAGTACTTTGCTTTCTTGAATATAATTTATAAACTAATTCTGAATTATCTGTTATATTCATATCACCTTCATAAGATCTATCCCAAATTCTACGATTATGTCTGCGTACTTGATAACCTTTGGGAACCTTTATATAAATAACAATCTTTTTATCTATAATTAATACTACTGGAGTTAAATATAATGGTGGGTATATCTTCCGAAGATTATTTATAGACATCGTAAACTCCTTTATAATTTTATCTATACTGTCTTTATTGACTCCAGTTATTTCTTTTTTATCAGTTACTCCTAATATTATATTCCCACCATTTATATTATTAAAAGCACATAAAGTATCATATACATCTTTATTTAAAGAATTTCTTGACTATTTAAACTCTACATTTATTGTTTCCCCATTATTTATTAAATCTATAATAATATCTATCTATTTCCATTAGTTAACTCATTTTAACTAATAATATTTATAATAAACATTATAGTTTACATAAATTTAACTATATTAACTTATTATGTTTTCTAAATTCACTGTTGATTTTGCATTTGTTAATAAAGGATTTTCAAACAAATTATTTTTATAATAGTAATAACCTACAGCTCCCATCATTGCTGCATTATCTGTACAATATTGCATTTTAGGTATAAGTATTTCTATCCCCAATTTATTAGCCATATTAATCATTCTACTTCTAAGTTCACTATTACCTGCAACGCCACCAGCTAAAATAAATTGTTTTATACTAAATTCTTTAATTGCTTTCTCACTTTTGGTTTCTAAAATATCTACAACAGCTTTTTGAAAACTACAAGCCAAATTTTCTGGAATTATTTCTTCTCCTCTTTGGTTAGCATTATGAATCAAATTAATAACTGCTGACTTCATTCCAGAAAAGCTAAAATTATAATCATCACTATCTATCATAGCTCTAGGTAAATTATAAGTATCTTCTCCTAACTGGGCTAACTTATCTACCTTAGGACCTCCAGGATATTCTAAATTTAATTGTCTTGCTACCTTATCATAAGCCTCACCTACTGCATCATCTTGCGTGGTACCTATAATTTCAAAGTTTAATTCATCTTTTATATATACTAATTCAGTATGACCACCACTAACTACTAAAGCTAAAGATGGATACTTTATATCTGCATCAATATTACTAGCATATATATGACCTGCTATATGGTGCGCTGAAATAAGAGGCTTATTCAAAGCATAACTTAAAGTTTTTGCTACATTAACTCCTACGAGTAGAGAACCTATCAAACCCGGTCCTTGAGTAACACATATAGCAGAAATTTCAGCAAGTTTTACATCTGCTTCTAATAAACTATCATTTAATACTTGCATTATAACTTCTATATGTTGACGACTAGCAATTTCTGGTACTACTCCTCCATATTGTTTATGAGTATCTATTTGACTACTTACAATATTAGACAAAACATCTTTTCCATTTTTCACTACTGCTATACTAGTTTCATCACAACTAGTCTCTATTGCTAAAATATTTACATCATTCATTTTTAAAATTCCCTTATCATAACATATGCTGTTTCACCATTATTTTGATAATAATTTTCACGGAATCCCGTAACTTCAAAGCCTGATCTAGTGTATGCTTTTATAGCTCTTACATTACTTTCTCTAACCTCTATTGTAGCTTGTCTAGCATTTTTAAGTCTATACATTTCCATAATATACACTAAAAACATTTGACCTAACTTTTTATTTTGATGTGGTTTATCTATAACTATTTTATTTATTTGATATTCATCTACTACATACCATCCACCACAAAATCCTAAAATTTCATCATCATTAAATATACCATAGTATTCTGCATTTTCGTTTTCTAATTCTACTTTCATCATCTCTAAAGACCAAGGATCATCAAAATTATTTCTATCTATTTCTGATAATCTTTCTAAATGTTCTACGCCAACTCTATTAATTTTTATCATTTTTCAAATTCCTTTCTGCTTCTGTTAAACGTAAATAACTGGGTAGTGCATTATAAAAATCACTATTTTCTAAATATTTTTCTACATAAATAATATTTTTCGCAAGTATCGGAGTCGTATCCAAATCATAAATATTATTTAAATTATCATATGAAAAGTTAGAAACATCATTACCTACAAAAATAACTTTCTTATTTAATTCGTTCAATTTATTTATGACATCATCTAATGAATAATAACCCTCTTGAAAAACATCTACATCATTATCATAAATAGCCGCATAAACATTTCCTCGTCTACCATCTATTAAGGGGACCACTGCAACATCTTCTTTTACGTTAGCTGCCTGTAGTCTTAATGATGATATTAATTTTATAGGTATATTAAGTACCATTGACAATGTTTTAGCTACAGATAATACTACTCTAAGAGCAGTATAAGAACCAGGCCCTTTTGTTGCTATTATTTCTAATAAATCATTTTTAGTAAAATTACTATTTACTAAAATATTATCAATTTCCTGTAGTAATATTTCTGATAAATTTCGCTTACATTCGATATTAAACTCATTTATAAGTTCGTTATTTTTAAGTAAAGCTATCGATAAATGAGAATTTGAAGCATCTAATATCAACCTTACCATTCTTTTTCTATCTCCTCTAATATGTTATAGTATGTCTCTCCTTTAGATTCTATACTAACAATCCTCTCTAATCCTTCCAATTTTATATCAAAAACTAATCTATCATTAGGTAAAAAATCTTCAATAAATTCAGCCCATTCAATAACAATTATATTATCTTCATAAAAAATATCTTCAAAACCTAAATCTTCTTCCGAACCTTCTAATCTATATGCATCTATGTGATAAAAAGTTCCTTTATTAGAGTTATATTCTTTCAAAATGTTAAATGTTGGTGAATTTACTGTATCTACAACACCTAAATATTTAGCTAAATATTTCGTAAAAGTCGTTTTCCCTGCAGCCAAATCTCCATTTAGTGTAATCAAGCACTTTTTATCTATTAAGTTTGATAATATCTTTGCTAAACGCTCAGTATCCTCTAAACTTTTTATTCTAATATTAAGCATAAATTCTCCTTGAATTACTTATTAATTATAATTTTATATAAGGTATATTATACCATTTTAAGTTTTTTTTCTCTAGTTATAAAATAAATAGAACTAATACTTTTTAATAAAACAGTATTAGTTCTTTAACGGTATAATAAATCAATTATTTAGAATTTTTAAATATTATAGTATTAGTAATAGTAAAATTAGTATCAAGAAGTTTAGAATAATATACTGATTTTTTATAATCTTTAAAACCTAATTTCTTCTGAGTTCTCTCTGAAGCACAGTTACCTTCAAAATATCCAGCAACTATTATATCATATTTTAATTCATTAAATATATATTTTATCAAAATATTCAATGCTTCTGTCATGAATCCATTTAACCAATAATATTTAGATAAAACATAGCCAATTTCTACTACTTTTAAATTTATATAATCAGAGAAAATATCTTTATTGTAATCAGAATGCAATCCTACTGAACCAATTACCTTCATATCTTTTTTATTATAAATAGCAAAAACATTTTTACTATTTACAAAATCTAATAGTATTTCTTTTGACTCTTCTACATTTTTATGATGCGGCCAACCTGCCGCTTCCCCTACTCCTTCTACTTTAGAGTATTCATAAAAATCTTCTAAATCTGATATGTTGAACTCTCGAAGTATCAATCTTTCTGTTTCTAAAATAATTCCACTAATATTAACCATAATAACTCTCCTTAATTAATATTTTATAAATGAAATACAGTCTATACTAGAAACTTCTTGAAAACCAATACTTTCATAAAATAATTTTGTTTTTTCTGTATTATCAGTTAGTAAAACTTTTTGATATACATTTTTGTATTTTGTAATAACATCAACTATTAATCTTTTTCCGATACCTTTTCTTTGATAGTGTTGTTTAACTAAAATATCTTGTATATATACTATAGAATAACCATCTCCTACTACTCTTATTAAGCCTATTAGCTCGTCATTAAAATATGCAGCTTCTAAATACAAAGAATTTTTAATTGCATTTTCTAGCATAATAGGATTTTCATAATAATTACTCCAACCCACATTTCTGTATAAATCTAATAATTCATTAATTTCTTTAAAAACATATTCTTTATAAACTATTTTCACTTTTTACTAACCTATTTATTATTTTATTTTTTATTTTTTATTTCTTAATATATCAGCCATATATCTGTTTGCATCTAATTCTATATCGTTATTTATATCGGGAAACTCATAATTACCATACTTATTTTCAAGAGCAGCTTTTATTAAATAGTCTGTAACATTAGGATTTTTGGGTAATATTGCTCCATGAAGATATGTTCCAATTAAATTATTATATAATAATCCTTCTTTTTTATCTGAATCATTATTACCATAACCTACTACAACATCTCCTAAAGTTCCATAATTATGAAATGTTCTTCCTCCATGATTTTCAAATCCTACAATATCTCCAAATTGTTCTGACTCTACTAAAATATTTCCTATCAATCTTGGTTTATCTTTATAAGACTCTGTATAAAAATCTAGTATGTTAAGTCCAGGTAGTTTTTCTCCTTCTACTGTTTTGTAATATTCTCCTAAAAATTGATATCCTCCACATATAGTAAGAGCCGGAGTTCCTCCTTCTATAGCTGCCTTAAATTCATTTTTTATTTTTGCAAATTGTTCAGTTGCTATAGATTGCTCTCTATCAGATCCCCCACCAATAAAGAACATATCACAGTTTGATAACTTTATATTAGAAGTATCTGTGATATTTTCTATTTCTAAATTTATTCCTCGCCATTCACATCTCTTTTTTAGAGCTATAACATTCCCTATATCTCCATAAAGATTTAATTTATCTGGCATAAAATGATATAATTTTAAATTCATATTATAACCTATCTTTCTAATTCATTTTGAGTTTCTACTAACGCAGTATAATTAGGTATAACTATATTATACTGCTCGTTAAATGATTTTAATTTATTTACTGCATTTTTTATATTTTCATCTACATAAATATTTGCACTAATATTAGTGTACTTTAATCTTAAAGCAAGTTCTTTAGCCCTTTTTCCTGAACAAACTATATTTTTTATATTTTGAGATTCTAATATAGAAAAATCACTATCCCATATCCAAGATATATCAAATCCATCTGCTCCATTATCATTTAATACTAATAAATAATTTATAGAAATATTTTTATCCATTGAATTAGCTATATTTAAAGATGCATTCATTCCTGCAGGATTTTTTGCAAGATTTAATAGGGAAACTACATCACTATCTTTTTTTCTAATTATTTGCATCCTACCATTGTTAGAAGTATATGATGATAAACCACGTATTATATTATCTTCATCAATTCCTAATACTGATAGCGTAGTATAAGCAGATAATATATTGTATATATTAAAATCTCCTAACTGAGAAGTAGTAAATTCTTTATTATTATTTATTGAAATAGTTATCAAAGGATTAACTCTAGCAGATGTTACTTCATAATCTACTTTGTGTCTTTTAAAATCACAATTGTTACAACTATAATAACCTAGCTGACTATAGTGAATATGATCATAATTTAATTCACTAGAGCAAACAGGACAAAATTTTGACTCTGTTATGCCTATATTATCAAATTTATAAGTATTTTTAGATATTCCAAAATAAATATTTTCTTTACCGTACTTTGATAATCTACTAACAAAAGGATCATCGCTATTTAAAATTAATTGTATATTTTTGCCTTCTAGCTGCCTCCCTATAGTATCTATCAACGTATCTATTTCTCCAAATCTATCTATTTGATCTCTAAAAAAATTATTAAAAACAAATTTTGTAGGAGTTACATAATTCATTACTTTTTTTATTGATCCTTCATCAATTTCTATTATTGCAATTTTAGTATTTTTAGAACTTTGTATTGCAAAAGTTGATATTATACCATCGAGCATATTAGCTCCTTCATAATTATTGACTATTTCTAATCCTGATGTTTTTAAAGTATGCCCTATTAAATTTGATGTAGTAGTTTTTCCATTTGTACCTGTTACGAATACTATGTCGTCAAAATCCTTTGTTAAATCTTTTAGTACATTGCTATTTATTTTTCTTAAAACTTTTCCTGGTAAATCTGTTCCTTTTTTTCCTATAGATTTGCTTCCTGCTCTTACTGCTTTAGCAATAAATTTATATACATTATTCATTTGTAACTCCTAAACTAGTTTTTACTGGCATCAAACATGTACCCTTTCCCCCAAACAGTAACAATCATTTTTGATGCATTTTCAGATTTCTCATCTATTTTTTTTCTTATTCTCTTTATGTGTGTATCTACAGTTCTTAAGTCTCCATAAGAATTATAATTCCAAACTGCTTTTAAAAGTTCACTCCTACTATGTACTCTATCTGGAGATTTACATAAAAATATAAGTAAGTCAAATTCTTTTGGTGTCAAAGTTATATCATTACCATCAACTATTACTTTATGAGCATTTATGTCTACTATTAAGTCATTAAAAACTAAAACATCTTTAACACTAAATTCAGGTATATAAAATACACTTCTCTTTGTTCTTTGTAATATAGCTTTTACTCTAAGTACCACTTCTCTAGGACTGAATGGCTTGATTATATAATCGTCAGCTCCCATCTCAAAACCATCTACTCTACTTTGCTCATCTCCTTTAGCTGATATTATTACTATAGGAGTAGCTTTGACAGTTCTTACTTCTCTTAGTATTTTAGTTCCATTTAATTTTGGTAAATGAACATCTAACAAAACACAAGAATAATCTATATTTTTTATTTTTTCTAGCCCTATAAATCCATCACTAGCTTCATCTACTATGTATCCTTCTCTTTCTAAATACATAGTTAATAGTTTTCTAATTCTCTCTTCATCATCTACTATCAGTATTCTATCAGCCATATACATACTCTCCTTAAATATACATGATTAATTGTTATTTTCCATTATTAGCCTTATTTATCAAAACTTTTACTTCGTGTATTGACAATACTCTATATTCTCCTATTTTAAGGCCTTCCAAAGTTAAATTGTCAATTGCAGTTCTTTTAAGTTTTAAAACATCATATCCTAAAACTTCAAACATTTTTCTTACTTGACGATTTTTACCTTCATGGATAGTTATTTGGACAAGTGTATTATCACTTTTATTTTTATTTTTTAATATGTTTACTTGCGCTGGTGAAGTTTTGTAGTTATCAATTCTAACACCATTTTTTAATATTTTTATATGTCTTTCTTCAACTTTTCCTTTTATCTTTGCTATATAAGTTTTATTAATCTTGTGTCGAGGATGAGTTATTAAATTAGTAAATTCTCCATCATTTGTCATTATAAGTGCTCCTGAAGTATCATAGTCTAATCTACCTACAGGAAATACTCTCTCTGGTATTTCTTTAAAATAATCACTTACACAAGGTCTATCTTTATCATCAGACATAGATGTAATAACCTTTTCTGGTTTATAAAAAAGATAGTATCTTTTATTTTCTCTTAAAAGTCTAATACCTTCTACAATTATTATATCACTAGCACTAGCTTTGGTTCCTAATTCAGTCACAACTTCGCCATTTACTGTAACTTTACCTTCTTTTATTAATTCTTCTGCTTTTCTTCTTGAAGTATATCCTGATGAGGCTATTAATTTCTGTAATCTTTCTTTCATTGTGTTATTTTCTCCTATTCATTTAAGAATTCTTCTAACAATTTATTATCTTCTTCTATATTTGGTAATTCATCTAAACTTTCTAAACCAAAAATATCTAAAAATAAATTTGTTGTCTCGTATAATTTTGGTTTTCCTATTTTATCTGATACTTTATTAGAATATATTAGTTCTTTATCTAATAAAGAGTTAATAACAGAATCACTATTAACTCCTCTTATCTTATCTATTTCTATTTTAGAAATAGGTTGATTATAAGCTATTATTGCTAATGTTTCTAGTGATACCTTTGATAATTTAGCTAGTTTTTTATTTTCTAATTTTTCTTTTATTACTTTAAATATATTATCTTTAACTAACATTTTATAAACATTTCCAAATTTCTTTATTACAAATATATCATTATTTCTATTATATTGCTCGCTAAATATATTAAGTATATTTTCAGATTCATTTTTGGAAATCTCTAAAAAATCAGATAAAAATATTATGGAAATACCTTCATCTCCTTTTATAAAAAATAAAGCTTCTAATGTTTTTTTTGTTTCTTCTAATATCATTTTTACAGTTCCAGACTTTAATATATTATTTCTAAATAGACTTTTTCATTTTCATCAATAACATTAATATTATTTTTACTAATCAAATCTAGTATTGATAAAAAAGCTACTACTATTTCATATCTTGTTTCATAATTAGTTAATATTTCATCTAATACAACTCTTTTATTATTACTTATATGTTTTAATATAGTATCTTTAAATAGATCCAACGACACTTCTTTTCTATATTTTATCTGAACATTACTTAATTGTTCTGAATCTATATTACTTATAACTCTTTTAAAAGAACTATAAAGACTTTCTACTGACATATTTGAAAGAGAAATATTCAAAGGTATATCATTAGCAGATTTTTCTCCAAACTTTTCCCTTTCTTTTCTTAATTCCTCAAATTTAAAACAAAGCTCTCTATAGTTTTTATACTCTACCAACTGCTGAACTAAATCTTCTTCATTAAATTCTTCTTCGTTATAATAATTTTCTTTAGGTAATAAACTCTTACTTTTCATATGAATTAAAGTCGATGCCATTACTATATATTCTTCAGCGTTATTTAGAGATATTTCATCAACAGAGTGAATATATTCTAAGTAACTCTCTGTTAGTTTTAATATAGATACATTATGGATATCTATTTCCATTTTTTCTATAAGGTGTAATAATAAATCAAGTGGTCCTTGAAATACTTCTAAATCTACTTTATACATAAAATACCTACTATTCTAATTTATTTCTAGGATGATTAATAGACAATATCTTATTAGTCTTATTAGAATCAGCCTTGTTTATATAAGATTTTAAACTAAGAATACTTTTAAGACCTAGTATTTCTTGAACAATTGAAGGGGCTATACCATCTTCTAATAAATGTACTGCTAAAGAATTTCTGTAAGATGTTGGATTCAAATCCTTTTTTAAACCTAATTGTTTCTGACGTTTTTTAAATATCTTCCAAAAAGATTGCCTTGTTATACTATTTCCACTAGATGATAAAAATAAATATTCGTTTTCTAAATTTAATTCTTTACGTTTAGATATATATTTCTTTAAAGATTGTAATGACTCTCTATTTAAAGGAGTAGTTATATAATTATTACTTGTATTTTTATACTTTATATATCCTATTTCCAAATTAACATCATCTGTTTTTAAATTTATACAGTCAGATGCTTTTATTCCTATAGCATATACTATTTCAAATATAGATTTATCTCGTAAACTTAAGAAATCATTGCCTTTAAAATCTAATATACTACTTATCTCTTCTCTACTAAATATATCGATAATATTATCTTTAGATTTATTTATACTTTTTGATGATAAACTAATATCAAATTTTATAATGTTATCTATATATTTATATTTATATAAAAATTTTGTAAATAAATTTATTGTAGAGATTTTTCTTGATATACTAGCATTAGAATAATTATTTTTTTCTAGACTATATAAATAATTTTTTATATTCTCTTCTACTAATATCCATTTAATAATATCTTTATTGTCAACATAAATAAAAATTTGATTAATATCCAGCAAATAAGATTTTTTCGTATTAATAGAAAGATTATTTCTTACATTTAAAAAATCTTCAAATTCTAAAATTAAATTACGATTCATATATTCTCCTTATTTTATAAATTATAACATTGTGAACAAATTATGTCTAATTATTATATTTTCTTAAATTTTATGTCATAAAAACTCGCAAAAATAAGATTTAATATTAATACAAATATAACAATTAAAATTGCTGAGTGTCCCAATATGTTAGATAGAACCCCTCCTATAAATACACCAAGCAAGAAGAATATTATCAGTGATAAATATATATATATCTTGACTTTACTAGCATTATTTTTTAATATAAAATATTTAAAAATATGCTCGCTAGCAGATCTCAGATTCCCTGTACAAAAAATACTAGCAAAAGGTATATTATTTATGGTTCTAAAGCTATCAAATTGCATAGCACAAACAAAAGATATAATAAGTGGTCTAATATCAAATGAGTTAATACTCGGAATTAAGTATACGAATATCAATAATAATATTTGAAATAATAAAGAAATATTTATATATCTTTTTATACTCATAAATTGATTTTTACTAATTATATATTCGTTAAATATAACCCCTATAACAAATGAAAATATCGAAGGTAAATAATTAAATGCTCCTGAATAATTTTTATTAGATAGTTCTATTCCAAAAAATATTAAATTACCAGTCTGAGCATTAGCAAATATACCATTTGAGTTTATATAAGAATAAGAATCAAAATATCCACCTACAAATGTTAATAATAGACCGAAAAAAATTTGTTCGTGGCTAGGTAAAGTATTGTTAAATAACGTTTTTTTTATTCTCATTTTGTTCTCCATAAAGTTATTCAAATATTGTTTCCCAAGAATCTTTATTTTTTATAAAATCAAAACACATTTTTATTTGTAAAAAAGTATTCCTAGTAAGTGATAAATCAGGTAAATTATCTATGTCAAAAAATCCTATTTCAGAAGTCTCCATATTATCTTCAAAAATATGTCTTATATAATCACAAAATACAAAAACTTTCATCATTCCTCCGGGAAATTTATAATCATGATGATTATTATAATTAAGAAATGCTATTACCTTTTCTGGGTTTACTACAGCACCTGCTTCTTCAAAACATTCTTTTATTATATTTTCTTTTAATGTTTTATTTATATCTTGATAGCCTCCAGGTAATGCCCATTTTCCATCCATTTTTTCTCTTACTAATAATAATTTATTATTTTTAAAAACTACTGCTCTATTTTCAATTTTGGGAGTTTGATAACCTTTTTCTAATTTAAATAATTCACTAAAGTATTCTTGTTCTAAATTATATTTATAACTTAACATTTCACAAGAAATTTCTCTTAAACGCCTTGCATTATTAAGTTCAAATTCATTTGAACTAAAAGATAAAGTACTTTGAGCTATTGACTGCAATTCTATAGCCCAATCGAAAACAAAACTCTTTTCATAAATTTTTACTATATCTTCTATTTTATTTATATATAATACATTTTTTAAACTTAATATATCATAACTGTTACTAATTAAAAAAATATTATTACAATAATCTGATATATTATTTATATCGTTTGTTAAAAACATATATTCATTATTATAAACTTTATGTGGGCTATCTATATATTCAATAATTATTTTATTTTTTTTAAACAAATCTATATGTTCATTTGTAATATGATTTTTTAATTTACTATCTATTAATAAATTTTTAAACATATAATTCTCCTATTTTACTATGATAATATATTATAGCATAATTTATCATTGTATTAAAATAACACTATTTTCCATAATTTTATATTGTATCTTTATTTTTTTAGTTGTATAATAGAATTATATTTAATGAAAGGGGTATTATGTTTTGAAATATTTAATTTCTTTATTCTGGGGATTTATTTTCGGTTTTATAGCTATTTTTATAGTTTCTTCTATATTAGGAAGCAATGGAATTAGCGAAGGTGTATCTCTAGCTAATTGTGCTATATTATCTCTTACATTTACTTTAGGGGTTGCACTTTTAGATTTAGCAATAGGTTCACCTAAGAAAAATTAAGAACTGTTAGACAGTTCTTTTTTATTATTGGAGGTAATTTTGTTTAAATTAGGAAGTATGTGCTACATAGACAATGGTGATTCTTTTTTAATGTTAAAAAGAAATAAAAAAGAAAACGATGTTCATCAAAATTTTATTATAAGTGTAGGAGGTAAAATAGAAGAGGGGGAAACTCCCGAAGAATGTATTATTAGAGAAGTTAAAGAAGAAACAGATTTAGATATAACTAATCCACAATTAAGGGGTATAATTACTTTCCCTGATTTTGAAGAAAATACAAATTGGTACACATATGTATTTACTTGTGAAAATTTTTCTGGAACAATAACAAATGATTGTTCCGAAGGAGATCTTATGTGGATAAAAAAACAAGATATACTAGATAAAAAAATTAATACTTGGGAAGGAGATTTTGTTTTTCTAGAATGGATAATAAAAAACAAACCATTTTTTTCTGCTAAATTTGTATATGAAAATAAAAATTTAAAAGATTATAATGTTATATTTTACTAATAAGGAGTTTTTATATGGAAATTTTAAATAAAGAATTAGAGAAATCTTTTATTGTAAAAAATAATCATAGCGCTATAGAACTTGGAAGCGGTGATTTAGAAGTACTTTCTACGCCTATGTTAGTTGCATATATGGAAGAAACTTCAAGAGATTTAATTAATAAATATATATCTTCTGAATTTACAAGTGTGGGAAGTAATATAAATATTAATCACTTAAAACCTACAAAATTAGGATATAGTGTGAAAATAATATCAAAAATAAACAATATAATAAAAGACAAAATTGTAGTATTCTTAATTGAAGCATATGAAATTTCAGAAGAAGGTAATTCAAGTAAAATAGGTGATGCTGAACATACTAGAGTTATTGTTAATAGGGAAAAGTTTTTAATAAAATTGTCTTAAATGTTAATTACAGAAAACAAAAATGAGATGGTTAGAATCAAAAATACATTATTGATATTTATATTTTCTAATCATCTCATTTTTTATAATATTATATTAAATCAAAAACTTTATTTAAATTGTTTATTTCTTCAATTAAAATATTATCTAACTTTTTATATTCCTCTTCTAACTTACCTTTTAACATATCAATTTCTATAGTATAGTCTGTATTTTTATTATTATCTAGTAAATTAATTAACTCATATAAATCACAATGACTAACTATCCTACCATTACCCCACATTAGCTTTTCTGGAGATGCATCTAAAACATAATTATTAAAGTAATCCCAAACAAATTTATCAAAGTTGTATGCTAAATAATTATTATCTATTTGGAAAATATAATCATAAGCCTTGTTAATATCGTTTTTTTCTAATGAATTTATCGCATTATTCAAATTATTTATATTTTTACATAGTTGCTCATGAGGAAAGATAGGTTCATCTTCCCAATTAAGTCGTAAAAAGTTGTCCTGAAAGTATCTAAATAAAGATAAGACTTTTTTATTTAATTCTTGACTATTATTATAAAAAACATTGGCTTTGTCAATATCTTCATATATAAGTTTTAAATAGTCTTTATTAGTTTGTCCTATATTTGATGTTAAAGTTGATAATTTAATCAACAATTTATCAAGTAAAACTATTAAATCATTATTGCTTGTATTTATAACATTTTTATACTCTAGTAAACTACTTTTTATTTTAGAAATAGTATTTGTAAAATCTAAAGGTGCTACTGCTAACATATCGTAATTTATAGCTAGTGCTCCGTAAAGTAAATGGTGATGATAAAATACTCTCTCATTATATGTGTCTACATTATCAAAATTAGTGTGATAATGCGTTTCTCTAAATTTAGAACTAGTAAAATCATTTCTTACAGCAGGTATCCCTCCTATTGAAAAAGACCAGTCATCTGCCCACGTAGTTAAAGGTGTTAGTACTTTAGTTGATTCTGTATATGCATCTTTCACTGCGGGAATTGTATTTACAAAATTGTTAAGATATTCTTCTAACTCATATCCTGCTGTTATTTCGTCAAAAGGATTATGTAAAAATGCTGGTAACTCAAAATTAATATTAAGTACTGCCTTACCTTGCCAATGTCTGTTTATATTAAAAACCTCATTATAAGCTCCTGTAGACCAATCATATCTGGTATTACTTGTTCCCCATTCTTCTGCTGCTAAAGCAGTAAAAATAAGTGTTCTTTTAGGTTTATATCCACTATCGACAAATGCTTTTGCTATACCATACATTATTCCTACAGCTGTCGCATTATCTTGAAATCCATCAAAATAAGCATCATAATGTGAAGAATATATTATATAACTATCTTTGTCTTCTCCTTCAATCTCTCCTGTTACATTATAAGCAATAGTATTTTTTTCTACACTTGATTTTACATCTAAATATACTTCAAAAGAATTATTGTTACTAAATAGTATTTCTTTTAAAATATTAGCATCTCTATTTGTTATAGATAAAATATGAGCATAATCAGGACCTATTATATCATTAGCATTAAGAGCATCATCATTAACTTCACTAAAACCTTCTGACTGGGCTACTATTACTCCTGCAGCTCCTTTATAATTAGCTTGTAACGCAGGATAATTAACCCACCACTCATCTTTTTGATTAATATCAATTAAAACTAACTTATCTTTTATATCTATTTCTCTATAATCTTTTTTAGTCCCTTTATTTAAATAAACAATTTCGTATTTCTTTTTTCCTTTTGTATCAAAATTAGTTTGATACCCTCCTAAAATAAAATTATTATATTTACCCTCATAGTTAAAAGTCATTTCAGCTTTTTCAAAAGTCCACCCATCTAAATAAAATTTTTCTTTTTTTACATTTGTAAGACCTAATTTTATCATTTCTGTAAATAAATATTCTGCAGCTTCGTGTTCTGCTTTTGATCCAGCAGTTCTATAACCTAAATCTTTATTAGTTTTATACTTTAAAAGGCTTTTTGATATATCAAAAGAATAACCCGTATTTATTTTTTCTACATAATTATTTAATTTATTTATATATATATTGCTCATATTTTCTCCTTTAATTATCTATATACATAAATATAAGTAGATAAAACTACTTATATTTTATCTACTTATATTTATTTTAAATTCTAAAAATAAATCATTCTGTAATTGAACTATTTTTTGTGCTTGAGATTCATAAACTTCTAGTTTTTTTAATGTTTCTTCTTTAGGATACAGTTGTTCATCATTTCTAACTTCTTCTGGAAGTAACTCTAATGCTCCTAATACTGGTGTAGAATAACCTATAAATTCAGCATTTTTTGCTGCATTTTCTACACTAAGCATAAAATTAATAAATTTATATGCTGCCTCTGTGTTCTTAGAAACTTTTGGAATAGCCATATTATCGAACCATATATTACTTCCTGCCTTAGGTACTGAATATACCAAATCTTCGTTTTCTGCTAGCATCGCTGCCGCATTCCCTGAAAATGTTACTGCAACTTTAGCTTCATTATTAGACATTAACATCGTTTTTTCATCGTTATTTATTGCCTTAACATTTTTTCCCATTAATTCAAGTTTTTTCTCTGCAAGTTTCAACCTAACTTCATCTGTTTCATTTACTGAATAACCATCAGATTGAAGAGCTATCCCTAACATTTCTCTTGCTCCATCAACAAGTAATATTTCATTTTTTAATCTATCATCCCAAAGTTCATTCCAGTCTTTAAAAGTCATATCTTCATCAACAAGTTTTGTGTTATAAACTATTCCTAATGTCCCCCAAAAATAAGGTATAGAATAATCATTATTTGGATCAAAACTTAAATATATTAAATCTGGATTTAAGTTAGAAAAATTTTCTATTTTACTCTTATCTATTTTCTTAAGTAAATCCATATCTTTCATTTTTTTTATCATATAATCTGATGGTACTACAATATCATACGATGTAGACCCTGACTGTAACTTAGTCAGCAAGGCTTCATTAGAATCAAAAGTTTCATAAATAACAGAAATACCTGTTTCTTCCTCAAACTTCTCAATTAACTCCGGATCAATATACTCACCCCAGTTAAAAATAGTAAGTGTATTTTCAGCACCTGCTTGAGAAGGATTTATATATGTTCTACTTTCTAACATTAAAATACATATAATTATAATTGAAATTGCTCCTACTAATAACTTTTTCATAATTATTTACCTTCTTTCTTTAAGTTTCTAACACTAATTAAGTAATATACTAAAACTGCTAAAAATACAAATATAGTTATTACTGTAGACAAAGCATTTATTTGAAGGTTTATACCTTGTCTAGCCATAGAATATATTTCTACAGAAAGAGTTTGGAACCCATTACCTGTAACAAAGAAAGTTACTGCAAAATCATCTAAAGAATATGTTAATCCCATAAAGAAGCCTGCAAGAATACCTGGAGTAATATAAGGTATTATAACTTTAGTTACAACTTGATAATAACTAGCTCCCAAATCTACTGCTGCATCAATTATTGATACAGGCATTTCATAGAGTTTAGGTAAAACCATTAATACAACTATAGGTATACTAAAAGCTATATGAGATATTAGTACAGACCAAAATCCTTGTACGCTTTCTAAGCCTAATTTATCTGAAATAAATGTAAATACTAAAAGAAACGAACATCCTATTATTACATCTGGACTAACTATAAGTAAATTGTTTCCTACAAGATAACTATTCTTTAATTTATTGCTTCTTATAGAATATATCCCTAATGCACCAAGTGTACCTAAAATAGCTGAAAAAACACCACAAAGTAACGCTACTGCTATAGTATTTATTAATATTACCATCATTCTTGTATTTTCAAAAAGTTCTGTATAGTGTATCCAAGAAAACTCTTGAAATTCCACCATATTTTTACCTGAACTAAATGAGTAATATGATAAGTATATTATAGGTATATATAAAATTATAAATATTACCGCTAAATATATTTTAGAAGATATGTTTTTCATTATTTATTACCTCCTAATTTATTTTTATTGTTTGTTAATAGCATAACAAATGCCATAACTATAATTAAGAATACTGCTATTGTTGAACCTAATCCAACATTTTGTGTTACTAAAAAATGTTCTTCGATAGCTGTTCCTAAATTTATTATTTTATTACCTGCTATTAACCTAGTAATCATAAATATTGACAAAGCTGGTATAAAAGTTACTTGTATACCTGTTTTTACACCCTCTATACTTAGAGGTAATATTACTTTTCTAAATGTTGTTTTAAAATCTGCACCTAAATCATAAGATGCTGATATAATATTCTCGTTTATTCCAGATACTGAGTTATATATAGGAAGTAGCATAAAAGGTAAAAAGATATAACTTGCTACAAAAACAAAACTAAATGAGTTAAACAATAAATCATGTGTACCAATACCTATATATTCTAATAAAGAATTTATACTACCAAATTTACCGAACAATCCTAAAAATGCATAAGTTTTTAAAAGTATATTTATCCAAGTCGGTAATATTATTAATAAAATTATAAGCTCTTTATATTTCATTCTACTTATTATAAAAGCTAATGGATAACTTATAATAAGACATACTAATGTAACTAAAAAGGCATACCAAAAACTATAAAATGTCATCCACATATAAGTTTTACCAAAAAACTCTTGATAATTTATAAAACTTAAATTTCCATCTACATCATGGAAAGAATAATACAGGATTAAGGCAAGTGGAAATACCACAAATAGCGCCATCCACATTATATAAGGAATTATAAAAATAGATCTAGTTTTTTTATCAAACATTTTACTCCTCCTCTTCGTATGCTTCAAGTCTAGCATCAAATTCTTCTTCTGTTTCACCCGGAACCATTATATGTATTGATTCTGGATCAAAGTCTAATGATACTGATTTTCCTGGCTCTGCTGCTTTTGTTGAATGAACTATCCATTCGTTATATTGATCATCTAAACAGCATATTTCATAATGTACTCCTCTAAATAATTGTGTATCAACTACAACATTTATTTTTCCTTTTTCTTGATCTTTAATTTCTATGTCTTCGGGCCTGATAACAACTTCTACCCTTTTATTTTTATCTAGACCAGCATCAACACATTCATATTGTTTTCCATATATTTCTACTAAATAATCATCGATCATTACTGCATTTACTATATTTGACTCTCCTATAAAGTCTGCTACAAATCTATTAACTGGCTCATCATATATATCTAAAGGTGTTCCACTTTGCTCTATTTTTCCATTGTTCATAACAAAAATATAATCACTCATGGCTAGAGCTTCTTCTTGATCATGCGTTACATAAATAAAAGTTATTCCTGTCTGTTGTTGCAATTCTCTAAGTTCATATTGCATTTCTTGTCTTAACTTTAAATCTAATGCAGATAACGATTCATCAAGAAGTATTAATTCAGGTTCATTTACGATTGCTCTAGCTATAGCTACTCTTTGTTGCTGACCTCCACTCATTTCTTTTATTTCACGTTTTTCAAATCCTGAAAGATTAACTAATTTTAGGGCTCTTTTTACTTTTCTATCTATAGCTTCTTTTTTCTCATTTTTTACCCTTAATCCAAATGCAACATTTTCAAAAACATTCATATGAGGGAATAGTGCATAATCTTGAAACACAGTATTTACTTGTCTTAAATTAGCTGGTACAGTATTCACAACTTTGTTATCAATTAATACATCTCCTGAAGTAGGCTCAAGGAAGCCTCCAATTAATTTTAATATTGTGCTTTTACCACAACCACTAGGTCCTAATAAAGTATAAAATTTACCTTTTTCTATTTCTAAATCTATATTTTTTAATACATTTGTTTTACCAAAAGTCATAGATACATTTTTAAATTCAACTATATTTGTCATTTCTATCTCCTATAAATACGAATTTGTTGCCACTATTAAAACCTCACAAATCTCAGAAAATGGATTAGATAGTGTATGTTCATCTGTGGCATTAAAATAAAAAGTTTCATTTTCTTCTGCAATGTACTCTTTATCTCCAAAAGTTAAAAGGCATTTCCCTTTTAATACATAGCAGAGTGTTTCTGATTCAGACGGATCAAAAGTTTTGTAGCTACTATTACTTTCTAAAGTAAGTATTAAAGATTCCATTTCCTTTTCATTAGATTCTGGAACTAGCCACGTAAGTTTATAAAGATCGTCAGTTTCTTCATAAACTGTTTGATCATCTACAGTATATAATATTTGTTGTTCTGAAGACTTGTTATCAAAAAAATCTTTAGGCTCACATCCTAATACTTGTAAAATATTAAAAAATGTCTCCATGGATGGGGACGATAAGTCTCTCTCAACCTGAGAAATATATCCCTTTGATAAATCTGTCCTTTCTCCTAATTCTTCCTGGGTGAGTCCCTTTTGAATTCTCAATTTTTTTAATCTATATCCTATTAAGTTCATAAAACTCCTTATATTAGTTTAGTATTACGTAACTAAAAATAAACTAAGTTTAACTCTAGTAAACTTTATGTATTTCTGTTAACTAATATTAAACAAATTGTTTGTTTTTATTGTTACTATACTGTATTTTACTATATAATGAAATAATTTTCAATAAAAAAAATAAAAGTAACTAAAATTTTATGATTAGTTACTTTTATTTTATATCTATTGTATTCTTTCTTTTACTTCTCTTCTTATTTTATCATAGGCTCCATTATCAACCTTATCTAGAGCTGTTTTGATTATTTCTAATGTCTTATTATATCTATACTCTTTATAGTACTGTTCTGCAATATTTAATTGTTTATGCAATTCTAAATTATCTTTTCTATATCTATTTGTGTATCTAATTAATTTCTCTATTAATTCTATATCTGTTAAAATACTATGAACTTCTGTCTTATAAATATTTAAAGATTCTAGTGCTTCTGCAACTGATTCTCTTACTAAATCTATATTCATAGGTTCTTTCTTTAACTCTTCAACAGCGTACTTATAACTATCTGTTACTTCTTTATAAAGTACAACAAATCTATCACTAAATCCTGGAACTCTTGAATTAGACAACTTTCTTCTTATTATTTCTTTTTCTTGATTTATATAATTTAATTTTTCTCTAGAATAAAGTTCTTCTTCTCTTAATCCTGTTAAATATTTTGAATAATTAGTTTGAGACTCTTCTATTTCTTCCAAATCATTTATCATAACTTGAACTTTTTCTTTTAAATCTTTATAGTTTAATCTAGGTTGATTGCTAATATAAACATCTATGTCTTTCTTTACTTCAATAAGATTGCTTAAATGATCATAATTTTTATTAATCATTTCTTCATCTTCCGAATATATATGATATCTATTTTTTATTTCTTGAATATTATTATACAAAGCTTCATTTAGTCTATCTTGCTTATCTAGTTTATCCTTAACAATTGAATAATTTTCTTCAATAAACTTTTTATATTCTATTTCTTTCTTTAAACTATTAGAAACTTCATCTATAATGTCATATATGCCATCTAGTATATTTTCTATAAGGTCTATATTCCCAGATTTAACTTTTTCACGAGCTTCATTTAATTGCCAAACACAATTTTCTATTTTAGACGAAATTTCAAGATGAGATAATTTAAAACCTTTTTTTTCCATTTCTTCTATTTTTAATTTAAGTGCTTGTATTTGAGCTGGTGTTGTTTTTTCAATTTCTTTAAGTATCTCCGGTAAAATTGATATTCTTTCCTTTAAATCTATAACTTCTAAATTTACTTCATCTATTATTTCTTCAGCTTCTATAAACTTTCCAGAAGACGTCATACTCTTAAAGCTTTCTAGTTTTGGTGCTATTAATTTTATTTCTTCTTCAAATCCATCTGCTGCAGCTCCATATTGATGCCTTTTAGCTAATATTTCTCTATTAAGATCTTTATATTCTCTAACAACATCTTCGTATTTTTCTTTATTTTTGGGTTCTATTTCTGATAATTGTTTTATTTCACTTCTTATAGTTTCTATTTTACCTTTTATAGAAGCAATATTTTCTCCACAATTAAAAATTATTTCATCTGCTTTTTTGAAGTTAAACTTATCTATATACTCATCAGCTTGATATAAATCTTTATCTAATTCTTCTATATCTATACTTTGTATTTCATACCATGAACTTTCCCAATCTTCATACCAATTTTGTGCTTTCCCTGAAAGATTAAGATTTTTTACTTGTTTTAATTCATCAGATAAAGTTTCTCTTTCTAATTCATCCTGTATTGCTTTCAGTGGTAATAACTCATCTTTTTTTCTACTTTTTAATACAAATAAGTACACTATACCTAATATTAAAACTATTAAAATAATACCGTAAAAATATACCATACTTTTACCTCCTAAATTTTATTTAAATAAAAAATAAATACATTGAAAATTATATCATTTTTTTATAAAAAAACAAAGCAATTTAAAATATTTATTATAGTCATAATTCTCTATATATTATTTTTTAAAAAGTTATTAACTAGTTTATTATCATACTTTATACTTTTTAAATACAATCCTGAAGCATCTGCTCTTTTTCCTGCTAAAGATCGATCTCTTCTTTGAAAAATATATTTTATATACTCTTTATCGTATTTTCCATGTGCGACATCTATAATAGTACCAACTATTATTCTAACCATATTATATAAAAATCCATCACCTGTTATTTCAAAAGTAACTAAATTCCCTGATTGTTCTATTTTAAAATTGTGTATGGTCCTTATTTTATTTTCAATACTGCTATTTTTAGAACAAAAAGAACTAAAATCATGTGTTCCTAAAAAATAAGGAATGCACTCTTTTGCTTTATTATAATCAAATTTTAATGGATAATGACCTACGTAATTAACTAGAAATGGATCTACATATCTACCTATAAATAATTTATACTCATACGTCTTTTCTACACTATTAAATCTAACATGAAAATCACTATTACCTAGGTTTATAGCATCTATTATCCTTACATCCTTGGGAAGATAAGCATTTACAGATCTTATCCATCCCTCATTACTTATACTTAAATGCGTATCAAAATGTATGGGTTGGCAATAAGCATGTACTCCACTATCTGTTCTACCGCTCATATGTATTCTAATATCTAGTCCTTTATGTATTTTTTTTAAACTTTTTTCTATAACTTCTTGTACTGTTAAATGATTAGACTGTATTTGAAATCCATGATAATTAGTACCATCGTATTTACAAATTAAAACTATTCTCAATATTAATCCTCCAATATATTTTATTAATACATTATACAATGTTTTGTCTGTTATATAAATAAAATTTTAAAACTTTTCTCTTATTTTACCAGTTTTATATTCTTTTAATAATCTCTTTAATTGTAATATTTCTTTTATTATATTCTTACCTATATCTGTGTCTTTTATAGTTTTTCTTACTAATATCTCGTCTACTACCCTCTTAGTTGAAACTATGTCTGTTTCTTCTTTTATAGATTGTTCTTTACTACTAAATATGTTATGTTTCATTATCTGTAATCCATAAGAGTTATATGTTAAAGTATATCCTCCGTGGCCTGTAGTATTATGGTAAGCTCTTGACATACCTCCATCTATAACTATTGTTCTTCCTGCTGCTTTTATTGGATCCTCTCCTTTTTTAGCTTTAACAGGGGTATGTCCGTTAATTATATGACCACTAGGATCAAGTCCAAATTCTAAAAGCAACTTATTACAATAATCTACGTTATCTCTTAATTCATAATACTTATTTTTTTCTTCAATATGTGCTTCTTTATCAGAAATAAAATATCTTTCAAAAGTAGTCATATCTTTTTTACCAAATAGAGGTGAATACTCTCCCTGCCATAAATAAAAGAATATATCATCCCCTATATTTTGCTTTGAATAAAATGCTCTTCTAACTTTTTCATCAAAGAAGTCAAGCATATTTTTTCCTGAATACTTTTTGTTTTTATATATAAATGATTGAAAATTACCTTTTTCGTCACTAGGCATGCATCCGTGTAATAGTAAATTTTCATTATAACATTTATACATACTTCCATTATTAAGAATAAAATCAATATGTTTTCTTAATTTTTCACTAGAAACAAATAACTTTCTAATTTTTAAAATTAATGTTTCTTCTTCTTTGGTTAATTTATAGACATCTTTTTTATCTATTGTAGGAAAATTACAACTTGTTAATTTATAAATTTTATTATTTATATTAATAGTTCCATTGTTATAATCTATTTTATCTAACAAAAGCCTTCTATGTAAATTAAAATCTGGATTTCTTTTTATAGCTTGTTTTTCTAATTTAAATTGTATTATTGATATTGCCTTGTGCATTCTAGCTATCTGTTTCAATTCAAACTCACTATATTTTGCCTTATTTTGGTTAGACAATTTAGGTATAAATTCTAAACAATCATCATCCTTATAAAAATGATCACTTAAATTTAATAATCCTCGTAATGATATTCCATACCTATCCTCTACTATGTCTAGATTGTCATATCTAGCACAAATTCTAAGTACATTGGCTATACAAATTAAATCTCCACAGCTAGCTCCTATCCACAACATATCATGGTTACCCCATTGTATATCAACTGAATGATAGCTAATTAATCTATCCATTATTTTATCTGGAAATGGTCCCCTATCATATATATCACCTACTATATGTAAATGATTTACTACTAATCTTTGAATAATAAAAGATAACTCTTTTATAAAATCTTCTGCTTTTTCTAATTCAATTATACAATCTAGTATTGCATCATAATAATTTGTTTTATCTTTAGTTATGTCCATTTTATATAAAAGTTCTTCTATAACATAACTAAAACTAGTAGGTAATATTTTTCTAACTTTAGATCGAGTATACTTTCTTGCAGCCATCCTAGTAACCTCTAGTAGTCTTAAAATTAATATTTTTTTAAACTCTATATATTCTTTCTTATTAATATTCTTTTTTATAAGTTCTAATTTTTCTTCTGGATAATATATAGTAGTAGCTAATAAATTAATTTCTTTTGTTGTTAGCCTCTTATCAAAAATTTCTTTTAACTTTTCTTTTATGACCCCCGATCCATTTCTTAAAATATGATCAAATGCTTCAAATTCTCCATGAATATCGCTTATAAAGTGCTCTGTCCCTTTTGGCAAAGATAAAATAGACTCTAAATTTATTATTTCTCTACTTACTTCATTTATATTTTTATAACTTTTAGATAATAGTTCTAAGTGATCTTTAGTAATTTTCATATAAATCCTCCTTATTTATAATATAATTTTAACATTTTATGTTAACACTTTCAAAGGTATTATACGATAAATTTAAAATATAAGTTCAGCTGATGTTAAAATAATATTAATCTCAATTAAAATATTCAATTTATTATAAGAATATACTTAATAAATATTTTTATAGCTTTTTTGCTATCACTTATAAATAAAAATGGATACATTCTGTTATATACAGAATTGTATCCATTTCTTTAATTTATAATATTAATAAAGAAACTTACATACAAAATTTTAATATCTTTACTTAATTACTTATTAAATAGCCTTGTTATATCATTCCAAGTTACTGCTAACATTAAGATTATCAATAAAACACTAAACACTGCTGTAGCATAATATTGTGCTTTTTTACTAATTGGCTTTTTGAAAATACCCTCATAAAGAACAAATATTATTCTTCCTCCATCTAAAACAGGTATAGGAATTAAATTCATAAGACCTAGGTTAACACTAAGTAAACCTATCCACCTAAGTGTTGTAAATAGCCCATTTTTAGCTACATTAGAAGTTATTTCGTATATTGCAACAGGTCCTCCTAATTGATCTAAACTAAATCCTCCAGTAAATATAGAAGAAAATAGCTTTATTATACCTGTAAATATAAGTGTTGAATAATAAAGTGTTTCTTTAGCACCATAAGATATAGATTTAACGAAATTTTTTTCAAGTTTCTGTTCTATTCCTAAATAATATTTTTTTACTTCTTTTCCTTTATTATCTGGATCAGAAACTATTTCTGGATTTAGCTTTATAATTTCTTCTTTAGAATCTCTAACAATTTTTAAATCTATAGTATTTTCTTTAATATTTACAACTTCATTTTTAAATTCTGACCAATTATTAACCTGAACCCCATTTATTTCTTTTATTTCATCATTTACTAATAAACCATACTTTTGGGCAGGTGAATTTTCTAATACATTCCCAACAACTACTTTATCCATAGGAACTCCATTATAAGCAGCCATTCCTATAAAAATTAGCAAAGCTAAAATGAAATTCATAAGTGGTCCTGCAAACAAAGTAATAAATTTTTTGTACCAAGAGTGTGATGAAAACATTCTATGAATAGGTGCTATCTGTTCCTCCATCCCAGAAAATACAACACAAGCATTTTCATTTACTTTATAATATTCTAAATCTTGACCACCAGAAGAAAATCCATCAATGAATAATTTTTCTGTTAAATCATATTCGTTAACCTCTAAACTTACATACTCTGGATCATTAGTGTTGTCAAGTACTATTTTTTCAACACAATTATTTTCATCAAGCTTTAAATAAACCTTCATTCCTTTTTTTATATCATAAGGAGATACTTCATTATTAAAATCAAAAACATTATCAGGCATTTTAACATATCCACCTACTGGCAACAACCTAATAGTAAAGTTAGTTTCTCCTATTTTTTTGTGAAATATTTTAGGTCCAAATCCTATTGCAAATTCCTGACACAAAATCCCCGCTCTCTTAGCTGCTATAAAGTGTCCTAATTCATGAACTGTAACTACTATAAAAAATACTAATATAAATACTATTATTCCTTGCATTTAATTCTCCTTTTATTATATTAATTGTAATAAAATTATTAAAAATGGAGCTGCTAATATAACAGAATCAAATCTATCAAAAATACCTCCATGTCCCGGTAGTATATTACTACTATCTTTAACACTATACTCTCTCTTATAAGCTGACTCTATTAGATCTCCTATTTGCCCTACTATACTAACTAATATTGTTATTAAAATAGCAATAAGTAAATTATTAAATATATTTGTAGAATAATAAAATATAATAGCTACAAATATAGATGACAAACTCCCTATTACTGAACCTTCTATAGATTTGTTAGGGCTTATATTAGGAGATAATTTATTTTTTCCAAATTTCATTCCACCAAAATATGCTCCACTATCTGTTACCCATATTGTAACTAACAAATACAATACCATACTAATACTAATATCTCTAAGTAAAAATAACGAATAAAATCCATTAATAACATAAACGAATAAGAAATATAAAACTGCTACATCATTTAATCTGATTCTATGACTAGTTAATATTACTATAGAAAATAATATCGAAACAGAAATAAAGATAAATAAGTTTGTATATTTCTCAAATATTCCATCTCTAAAAAAAATCAAAGGAACTATAATTATTGCTGAAAGAAAAGCAAATAAATTTATTTCTTTTAATGTTATCTTAATTACTTCATATACAGATAACATTGATAATAATATAGATGCAAACAAGAAATATTTATTACCTAAAATAAGAAATGGTAAAAATGCAATTAGCGCCAAAGCGCCTGTTATTATTCTAGTTTTCATTTAATCCTCCAAATCTTCTATCTCTTTTTTGATAAATTAATAATGAATTATAAAAATGGTCTTCATTAAAATCTGGCCATGATACATCAGTAAAAATAAATTCACTATATGCAATTTGCCATAAAAGAAAATTTGATATACGTTGTTCCCCAGAAGTTCTTATTAATAAATCTGGATCAGGTAAATTATTATTTAGATATCTAGAAAATAAATCCTCATCTATATCATTTAATTTTATTATATCTGACTTTATATCATTCGATATATTTTTTACAGCTGATAATATTTCTAATCTAGATCCATAATTTAATGCAAAAATCAAATTTAATCCTGTATTGTCTTTTGTCTTGTTTATAGCATCACTAACTGCTTCTTTAGTTTCAGCAGGAAGACTATCTATATCTCCTATAACAGAAACTTTTATATTATTTTCTATTAATTCTGGCATAAAACTACCAAACATTTTTTTCGGAAGACTCATTAAATAATTTACTTCTTGTTCTGGTCTAGACCAATTTTCTGTTGAAAATGCATAAAGAGTTAAATACTTTACTCCTAAATTAGAAGCATATTTTGTTATTTTTTTTACTGTCTGCATTCCTTCATAATGTCCTTTGATTCGTGGTAAATTTCTTTTCTTAGCCCATCTACCATTACCATCCATGATAATTGCTACATGTTCTGGAATTTTAACTAATTTATCACTATTATTTTCATTTTTATTTTTTTTATTTTTTAAAAAATCAAACATATATCCTCCTAAATTGCTAAAATTTGCAATTTAAATAATTATATCATATATTATTATCCTTATCAATTTAACATTTTCACAAAAAAATAATGCAGACAAAATATTTAACAATATGTCCGCATTATTTCTATTAAGCAGCTATTCCTCTAACAGATTGTCTATCTATTTTTACATCTGTCTTAGGTGCAATTCTTATTATAAGTGTAGCAGTTCCTACCTCAACAACTTCTCCGTATAAACCAGAGAATGTTACTATAGTATCTCCTACTTTTAATGAATCTTGTAATAATTTTAATTCTTTATTACGTTTGTTTTGAGGACGAATCATAAAGAAATACATAAACGCCATTAATGCAACAAACATAATTATACTATAATAATTTTGCAATTTAATTCCCTCCTAATTGTTATCACTTTATTTTACTATATATCTAATAAAAATAAAACATTTTTGCTAGAAATTCTTAGGATTTTTTACATTTAATCCATATTTTTCAAAAAATTCTTCTTTATAATCTAGTAACCTATCTTCCATTATAGCTTGTCTTATATTTTTCATCATATTTAATAAGAAATGAATATTATGAGTCGTTGCTAATCTAGCTCCAAATATCTCATCTGCTTTAAATAAATGTCTTAAATATGCTTTAGTATAATTTTTACAGCAATAGCAATCACATTCAGGATCTAAAGGACTAAAATCTTCTGCATACTTTGCATTCTTTATAACAATTCTTCCTTTAGAAGTCATACAAGTTCCATTTCTTGCAATTCTAGTTGGAAGTACACAGTCAAACATATCTATTCCTCTAAGAACACCTTCAAATAATGCATCTGGAGAACCTACTCCCATTAAATATCTAGGCTTATTAGTAGGAAGTAACGGAGTTGTTTCTTCTAAAACTCTGTACATAATATCTTTAGGTTCTCCTACAGATAGCCCCCCTATTGCATAACCTGGAAAGTTTAATGAAACTAAATCTTTTGCACTTTGTTCTCTTAAATCTTTATAACCTGCTCCTTGAACTATTCCAAAAAGAGCTTGTTTTTTAGTGTTTTGATGCTCTTTTAAACATCTTTCTGCCCATCTAGACGTTCTTTCAACAGATTGTCTAATATACTTATAATCATGACCAAAATCAGGACACTCATCAAAAGCCATCATTATATCACTTCCTAAAGAAGTTTGTATTTGTACTGCTTTCTCTGGTGATAAAAATAACTTTTCTCCAGATAAGTGATTTTTAAAATGTACACCTTCTTCTTCTATTCTTCTAAAATCACTTAAAGAGAATACTTGAAATCCTCCTGAATCAGTTAAAATACTGCCGTCATAATTCATAAATTTATGAAGTCCTCCAGCTTTTTCTATTATTTTTTCTCCTGGTCTTAACCATAAATGATATGTATTAGACAAAATTATATTAGCTCCCATTGATTTAACTTCTTCCGGAGACATAGTTTTAACAGTGGCCTGAGTTCCTACTGGCATAAAAACAGGAGTTTCAAAACTTCCATGTGGGGTATGAACTATTCCTAGCCTAGCTCCTGACTGTTTACAAGTTTTTATATGCTCATACCATACAGCATTTTCTCTTATATTTTCCATTTATAATCCTCCTTAATATATTTTAGTATATAAACATACTATCACCAAAACTAAAAAATCTATATTGATTATTTACAGCAATATTATATATATCTATTATTTTTTCTCTACTATAGAACGCACTAACTAGCATAATCAACGAAGATTTTGGCAAATGAAAATTAGTAATTAAAGCATCAACACACTTAAATTCAAAACCAGGATATATAAAAATATCTGTCCAGCCTGATATTTCAACTATATTTCCATTATTATCTCTAGCTATACTTTCTAAAGTTCTTGTAGAAGTAGTTCCTACAGTTATAACTCTACCTCCACTATTTTTGGTTTTATTTATTATATCTGCAGTTTCTTTACTTACCTCATAATATTCAGAGTGCATACTATGATTTGTTATATCTTCAACTACAACCGGTCTAAAAGTTCCTAAACCTACATGGAGTGTTAAATATACTATATTAACTCCCTTATTAGCTATATCTTCCAATAGCTCTTTTGTAAAGTGAAGACCTGCTGTTGGGGCTGCAGAACTCCCTAACTCTTTTGAAAATACAGTTTGATATCTTTCCTTATCATCTAATTTTTCTTTAATATAAGGGGGGAGAGGCATAGTTCCTAATATATCCAATTTTTCGTTAAATATTCCATCGTATATAAATTCAAAGTGTCTAAAACCATCATCCATAATTTTAGTGCACTTTGCCTGCATAATATCCGAAAAACTAATGACACTTCCTAGTTTAACTCTCTTAGCTGGTTTTACAAGGCATTCCCAAATATTACCTTCAATATTTTTTAATAATAATAACTCTATTGTAGCTTTAGTATCTACTTTACTTCCTATTAATCTTGCAGGCATAACACGAGTATTATTTAATACTAGTGTATCTCCTCTATTAAGATAATCTATTATATTTGAAAAATTTTTATGTTCATGTTTATCTTCTTTTTTATTTATAACCAGTAATCTACTCGAATCTCTTTTTTCTAAAGGAACCTGCGCTATTAAATTTTCTGGCAAATAAAAATCAAAATCTTCTAATCTCATTTTTTCCTCCAAAACTATAAAAGGGTAGCTATATGCCACCCTTTTTATATTTAACATGGGATAGTAAATTTACTGTTATCCCTAATGTAGTACTTAGAATAAGTAAAGAACTACCTCCATAACTAAAAAATGGTATCGGTACTCCTGTCAGTGGAAGAGATGCTGTTACCCCACCTATATTAATAATTGTTTGAACTAGTAGTAAAGAAGCAAATCCTATTGCAAAAATAGAATCAAAAGTGTTATCTGATTTTATTCCAGCATACATTACCTTTATTATTATGGTTATTAATAATGCTACTAGAACAATCACTCCTATAAATCCAAATTCTTCTGCAGTTATAGCTAATATAAAATCTGTATGGGCTTCTGATAGGTAACCTAGTTTTTGTATAGAATTACCTAATCCTCTACCAAATAAGCCTCCATTACCAAAAGCAATTAAAGAGTTAACTACTTGATTATTAGAATCATTTGTTCCATAAAAAGGGTCTAAAAAAACTTTAAACCTATTTACTTGATATGAATTATTTGAAAAATAAGTAGATTTTAAAAATATTATTAAAAATAATAAAATTAAACTAACGGTCCCTATTTTTAAAAGTTTTATTATATTTTTAAAACTCATATTGGAACACAATACCATAATTATTAATACAGCTCCTGTTATTAACATTGTTCCAGTATCATTTTGAATAAATATAAAAAACATAATAGACAAAGGTATCCAAAATATATTAGATAAATGTTTTAAAGACATTGGTCTCATAAGATTATACTTTCTTGACTCTAAAATTAAAGACATATAGAGTATTAAGAATATTTGCGCTAGAGTAGATGTTTGGAAAGTAAATCCACCTATTCTCAACCAAGATTTTGCTCCATTAACACTAGTCTGTAATTGTGGCAAAAGTAATAAAATTATTATTCCAAATAATCCCCAAAAATATAAGTTTTTATTTTTTAATATTTCGTAAGGGAAAAATAGTGCAAATAAAAAATAAGACAACAATGATAAGGCGACCCAAGCAACTTGACGTTTTAAAAAATAAGAAGGTTCCACAGGCACATACCCTGTAAACATTCCATATTTATTACCTATCATACTTGCACTATAGACCATTATGCAACTAAAGAAAAGTAATAAAATAAAAGAAATCGTTATAAATATATCTATTCTTTTATGCCTTTTCTCAAAAATTATAGATTTTTTAAATAAGTATTTTATATTCATATGCTAATTTACTTTTTTTTCTTCAATAATGTTATACAGACTATTAATTTTATTTTCTAATTGCTCTAATATATTTCTACTATATTCCTCGTTAATAAATCCTACTTCTACTGCTAATTCTAATTGCTTTGAAATGCCGAATATATGAGTATCTATTACATCTTCATATAATGGACATTCTCTATATTTTTTTATTGATAGTTGAGCTTCAATCAAATCTTCTATTTTTTTTACATCTCTATTTATTTTTGTTTTTACTTTTGCTTGTAATATGCTATTCATAATTTTTTTACCTTATTTATATTAATTTAAATTCAGACTTTAATATAGATATCGCTCTTAAAAATGAATCTTGATTTATTAATTTCAAACGATATAATTCTCTTATCTCAAACTCTACTAGTTGTAACATATATTTTCTATCTTTCATATAAATTATGATATTAAAAGATTTCAATAATTCCTGCACATCATAAAATGTATTCATAAATCACCTCTAACTAGCTTTATTCAACTCATTCTTCAAATATAAATATTCTTTATTATCTTTATCTAATATTAAAGCTTCTTCTATATAGTATCTCGCCTTATCTTCATCTAATTCAGCACGATAAATTATAGCTAATTGATAATATAGTGGTGCAAAACTTTGATCAAAACTTATCCCATCTAAAAATACATTCTTAGCTTCTGAAACAGAAGAATATTTTATTTTTAATAATCCTAATTCATAATATGATATTACAGACTTATTATTAGACTTTATTTTATTTTCTAAATAGTTCAATCTATCTTTATTTGAATTTTCTTTTAAAAACTTATCATTAGAAATTTGGTACAAATAATTATTAATCCCACTCTTCATATCTATATTAAAAATGTTTAGAATAAAAGATGATACTATCAAAGTTAATATTAAAGAATAAGAAATAATTAAATTAACATTCTTTATAAAAATAATCTTAATAAAAATACCTAATGTAAAAGATAACATATAAATACCTATACTATATTCAAAAAATATTGAATATAAAAAAATATATATTATAGGTATAGTCAATGAATATATAGTTATCAAATTATTGCTTTTACTATTAAGTTCAGATATAAATATAGATCCTAGTAGTGAAAATACCGCTAAGCTTGATATTTCTATATTTTCAAAATATCCTAGTATAACAAATAAATTATTTATGATTGAAACTATAAACATTATAGTTATGGATACATTTAATTTGAGTTTATCTCCAAATAATATTGAGCACAATAACAACACTAATACCGATAAAATTAAGCTTTTTATATCGCTATATACAAACATATCACTAAATAATCTATAAAATTCTCCAGATATAATTTTATAGAAATTAAAGTTTATGTAGTCATACAAAACTATTCTTTTATCAGAAAAGTTTAAAAATAAATAATTCAAACAAAAAATAAATATTATTGAAACTGTTAATAAATTAAATCTAAAATTAATGTTATTATCTATACTATTCTTATTTTTGTAATAATTTACAACTCTTTTTTTATACTTATCAATTCCTGAATCGACATTAATAAAAGCATAATCTGAATTTTTGATGAAATTATACTTATTATTATCACTTAATATAATTCTTTCTATTGTTAATCCATCAGAAACTTTATATTTTTTATAATCTGTAGAACTATACTTTGTAGATTCTGTAATATAAATTGATTTTATTTTTAAAAAGTTTAATTTAAAAGATTTTTTTAATTTCTTTTCGTTTTTAATAATATTATAAACATTGGAATCTACTTCTTTTATATTAAAATCATCTAAATATACGAACCTATAAATTTCATTATAGTCATTAATTAACCAAACATCTTTTTTTTCTGGTCTATAATGTATTATATCATAGCCATATTTGTTCAAATACAGATAAACTGTTTTCCAAAACTGTTCTTCACTCATAATTTATACTAACTAGTCAAAATAAAATTTATTTTAATTTAACTAATGCTACTTCTTCATTATAGTCTATTTCTTTACTATCAGATAATAATTCTAGTTCTTCTACAGAGTCCATATTTGTAACTATACAAGGTATAACAGTAGAACTAGCTTTTTCTTTAACTAAATCAAGATCAAATGTAATTAATATGTCTCCTTCTGAAACTACATTTCCTGCCTGAACATGAGCTTCAAATCCTTCTCCTTGCATATGGACAGTTTCTAACCCTATATGTATAAGTATTTCAATTCCAGATTCTGTTTTTATTCCTACTGCATGCTTTGTAGGAAATACCTGAATAACTTCTCCTGCAACTGGAGATACTACCTTTCCTTCACTAGGGAAAATAGCAAATCCATCCCCCATCATTTTTTGAGAAAATACTGGATCAGGTACTTCAGATAAGTCTACCAATTTACCTTTTGTAAAAGATAATATTTTTTGACTTTCTACTTTCTTTTCTTCCTTACCAAATAATTTTGAAAATAATCCCATTTTTATAACTTCTCCTTTATATATTTATAATAATATAATTCTATCACATTATATTTCAAAACTCAATCTATGTTGTGAATTTTAAATAATTTACTATTTAGTATATATCTCTTCCTTTATTATATTTATTATTTTAGCAATTTCACTATTTACATTTTTATCTAACTGATCTTTGTCTATAATTTCATCTTTAAAAGCATCGTTATACCCCATTATTATAGATAAAGAATTTTTTATTTTATGTAGCATTATTTTCTTTTGTTGTTCTTTTTTATCAAAACTATTACTTTTTTGATATATAATATATATATTTATAATTAATAATAATACTAACCCAATATATGTGTATATTCCCTCAAAAAATTTTAAATATAACAATAGTAACAAGATAAAAATTAATATATTTACTAATATGAGGTTATAAATTCTTTTCATGATATAAGTTATAAACCTCTCGTTTATTTATATTATATTTTCTTGATACAAATTTTATTGCTTCAGAATTTTTCATACCAGATTGTACTAGTTCTTCTACTTCTTCTAATAATTGATTATTATCTATATTTTCTCTGGTTATATTTTTATTAGGAGATATTATTAACACAAATTCTCCTTTTTCTTTTATTTTTTCTTCGTTAAATTGGAATAAAATATTTTGAGATGTATCGGTTTCAATTTGTTCATACATTTTTGTTAATTCTCTAGCAACAGATATTTCTCTATCTGAATCTAATTCTACTATTTTTTCTACAACATTTTTTATTCTATGTGGCGATTCATATATAATTGCAGTAGTATTTTGCAATAATATTTCATTAAGTTTTGTTCTTAATTCATTATTTTTCCTAGGTAAAAAACCATAAAATGTGTAATTATATGATTCTATGCCACTAGATACCAAAGCAGTTAAACCTGCATTAGCTCCAGGTACAGTATTTACTTTTATATTTTCAGAAATACATTTTTTTATTAATATATAACCTGGATCAGATATACATGGCATACCTGCATCTGTTACTAAAGCTATAGTTTTATTTTCTTTTAAATATTCTATAATCTGTATACTGGATTTTTCTTCATTATGCTCGTGATAACTTATTAATTTTTTATTTTCTATATTATAATAATTTAATAATTTCTTTGTGTTTCTAGTGTCTTCACAAGCAATTATATCAACTTCTTTTAGTATTCGTAGTGCTCTTAGAGTAATATCCTCTAGGTTTCCTATAGGAGTAGATACTAAGTATAACATTTTTTCCTCCTCTATATATTTTTATTTATATTATCTATAACCTTTTTTTTATCTTTATCTATACTGTTATTTATATAGCTTATTTTATTGATTTTCTTTAATTTTTTTATTTGAATTTCTTTTTTTATAGCTAAACTTTTTGTTTCAAAAGTTTCATAATACAATATCTTTACAGGAAGTCGGCTCCTAGTATATTTAGCACCTTTTCCTGAATTATGTGTTTTTAATCTTTTTTCTAAATTGTTAGTATATCCTGTATATAACGTATTATCATTACATATTAAAATATAGGTATAAAATTTATTATATTCCATATACTTCTTTCATTTCCTCAGTATAACTACCATCTTCATTGTAAATATACATTGGTTGTTCTATTTTTATATCGTTAACTTTAGAAATACTTCCTTCTATAAGAACTATTTTGCTATTTTGGCTATTTTTATTACCATATACAAATCTTACTCTTTTTATTGCTAAAGAGTTATCATTACATTCTTTTATTATATCGGCTATTCTATAACTTCTATGAACTATAGCAAATTTACCATTTTGTTTTAATAGATATTTTATAGCTCTTACTACATCTGATAAGTCACATAAAATTTCATGCCTAGATATGTTATGATTATTTTTTTCTTTTTGATTAGGCATTATACCTACAGGAAAGTAAGGTGGATTACATACTACAAAATCATAATACGAAGGTAAAAATTTTTCTTTTATGTTTTTAACATCAAAATTTATAGCTTCTATATTACTTATATTATTGTATTTTAAGTTTCTTTTTGATAACTCAACTAATTCTTCTTGAATTTCTACCATAGTAATTTTAGCATCACTTTTTTCTCTTAAAAGCATAGATATAGCTCCACTTCCGGAGCACAATTCTATTATTCTTTTACTATCTTTTTTAGGAACGTTAGCAAAATCAGCTAATAAAAATGTATCTGTAGAAACACTGTAGTAATCTTTTTTTTGTATTATTTTATATTTTTTAGATAATATATCTAATCTTTCGTTATCTTTTATCATAATATTTTATTATCCATTCTAAATTAATATTGTTTAATATTAAATTTATTATATACGATTCTAAAACCAAAACTGGAGATGTATTATTTTGTATGTCTTGTATAGATTCTAGTGTCATATCGTATAATCTTATGATTTCATTATTGTTATCATAAACAATTTTTTCTATATTTATTCTTTGAATATTTAACATTTCATTAAAAAATATTAATATATCATCTTTTTGAGATATTTTATCAGCTAAATAAATCAAAGATAAGTTTTTGTTATTTACATATTTTTCTATAAATTCTAAAGTATATTTTTTTATTTCACAATATTTATCATTTTCTACTATTTTTTCTTCTGTATTAGGTAATTTTATTATTTGACATCTAGAGATTATAGTATCTAAAACTGAATTTATATTCTTTGTAGACAAAATTGCCACTATGTTATCTTCAGGCTCTTCTAAAGTTTTTAATAAACTATTTGCTGCCTGAGAAGTGATATTTTCAATATTTTTTATCCAGTATATTTTTTTACTATAAATAGGTTTTATATTTAATTCTTCTTTTAAATTTAAAATATCTTCTTTTTTTATACTTTTTTCTTCATCAACAATGTAAAAATCTATATAATTATTTTTATTTATTTGCAAACATTTATCACATTTATCACAACAATAATATTCTCTATTTTTATTATTTATACAAAATAGAGATTTTACAAACATTAGAATATTATTATTAATCATGTTTTCATTACTACCAGAAAACAAGTATGCATGAGATAATTTATTTTCTTTTAATATTGTATTAATATATTTCAAATAAACATTTGTTTTTTCTATTTTTCTTGTTTCCATTTTTCTACAAGGCTTTCTAATACTTTTTCTGTTTCAAGCTTAACTTCTTCTAAATTTTTATTAGCATCTATAGTAATTACTCTTTGTTTATTTTTTTGTGCTATTTTATCATACCCTTTTTTGACATTTATATAAAAATTATATTCTTCATTATCCATTTTGTTATTAGAGTCTCTAGTTCTAGTTCTACTAAGTCCTAAATCAATATCAACATCATAATATATTGTGTTATTAGGTTCAAATCCGTCCAGTATGTAATTATTTATACTTAAAACATCTTTCTCATCTAGTCCCCTTCCGTAGACTTGATATGCTATTGAACTATCTAAAAATCTATCACATATTACTATTTTTCCTGCTTCTAATTCTGGTAATATTTTATTTTTTAAATGATTTCGCCTACTTACAGCAAATAAAAGTGCCTCAGTTTTTGAATCAATATTTTCTTTCAAAATTAAATCTCTTATTTTTTCGCTAAAAGGAGTTCCTCCGGGCTCTCTTGTTACAATAACTTGATAACCTAATTTTTCTAAATATTCTTTAATATAATTAGTCATTGTAGTTTTTCCTGAGCCATCTGTACCTTCTATTGTAATAAATTTCCCCACAATTACCTCCATAAAAATTAGGAGTGGGCATTATAGAATTTTTCTAATAATCATAAACCCACTCCAATAAATTCAATTTATTAATATAGTAATAATCTATTCACCAAATACTTTTGAATAATCAGCTTTAAATTGTTCAATACCTTTATCTGTTAATGGATGTTTAATTAGCTGTTCAATTACTTTAAATGGAACAGTAGCTATATCACATCCAAGTTTAGCACACTCTTGAACATGTATTGGATTTCTAACACTAGCTGCTATTATTTCTGTATTTATATCATTTATTCTAAATATATCAACTATATCTGCGATTAAGTTTAATCCATCTTGTGATATATCATCTAGTCTTCCTAAGAAAGGTGATACATATGTTGCTCCTGCTCTAGCAGCTAATAAAGCTTGATTAGGACTGAATATCAATGTTAGGTTTGTCTTAATTCCTTCTTTTGATAATACACTAGTAGCTTTTAGTCCTTCTGCTGTCATAGGTATTTTTACTACCATATTAGGATGTATTGCTGCTATTTCTCTAGCCTCTTTTATCATATCTTCTGCTAGTTCTGTTGTAGCTTTAACTTCTCCGCTTATTGGTCCATCAACTATTTCAGTAATTTCTTTAATAACTTCCCTAAAATCACGACCTTCTTTAGCTATTAATGATGGATTTGTAGTTACCCCACTTACTACTCCTAGTTCATAAGCTGATCTTATATCTTCTACATTAGCAGTGTCTATAAAAAATTTCATATTTTACTATACCTCTCTTATATTTATTTTATAATGCTATATTATCATAAGTAAAAATAAAAATCAATAATGGATAAGTTTATACTAACTGTATTTTTGCCCTATTACTGATCTTAAATTGCATATTTTATTTTTTTATTTTTGTTACTATCTTTTTTATTATAAAGCCTGTCCCTTGTCCACATAGACTAGATATTATATATATTATTATATATATATATATTTCAAAATTCCAAAATATTATACATGAAATCAAAAAGAAAATCCCTATAATAATTGAAAAAGTATAACTAAAATCTTCCACTTTATAAGCATATAAATAAGAAATTAAGAAACTTAGTATAGGAAATATTATTAGTAGCATATATATAAGTACCTCTGATTTATTATTAAATAAATAATAAAAAACAGGCAGTATTAAAAATGTAGTTAAGGAAAAAAATAAATAAGGTATTTTCTCGTAATTTAATTTCATTATATTGCCTCCAAACATATCTGTAATTTTATCATAATATATATAAAATTACAATATTAATAACAAAAAAACACTATACATAAAGTATAGTGTTTTTTACTATTAAGCTTGTGGATAAACAGAAACTTTTTTACGGCTACGTCCGTATCTTTCAAAACGAACAACTCCATCAACTAGTGAAAATAAAGTATCATCTCCACCTTTTTTAACATTAGTTCCTGGATAAATTTTTGTTCCACGTTGTCTGTAAAGTATAGAACCTGCTGTTACAAATTGTCCATCTGCACGTTTAGCTCCTAAACGTTTAGATTCTGAGTCACGACCGTTTTTAGTAGATCCTACCCCTTTTTTAGATGCGAAGAATTGTAAATTTAAATTTAACATCATCACTATTTCACCTCTCTTGTTTCAATATTAATAAATTTTGAATAATTTGCTTCAATTGTTTTTAATGATATAATTAATGATTTTAAAAGAAGTTGTTCATTATCTGTAGATTCTATAGATCTATATGTTAGATGCCCTGTTAAGTCTTCATTAGCTGATATATCGAATACTACATCATCATCTAATTCATCAATAGAATTTATTAATCCAAATGATACAGCTGATACTCCGGCACAAACAATATCACTTCCATGTTCAGCAAAGTCAGCATGACCATCTATAGATATCTCTTTTACAAATTGTCCTTCTTTTTTTATTAAAACATTAATCATAATTATCCGTTAATTTTTTCAACAACCAGTTTAGTGAAAGGTTGACGATGACCTAATTTACGGTGATTATTTTTCTTAGCTTTGTATTTGAAAACAGTAATTTTTTTACCTTTTCCGTGCTCGACAACTTTAGCTGTAACCGAAGCACCTTCTACATAAGGTGTTCCAATTTTTGATGATTCTCCACCTACTAATAAAACTTTATCAAAAGTAAAAGTAGTATTTTCTTCAACAAATAATTTTTCTACGAAGATTGTTTGTCCTTCTTCAACTCTTAATTGTTTTCCACCTGTTTCTATAACTGCGTACATATCTGCACCTCCTTAAATTTTTACTAAGACTCGCCAAAATAAGGTGGATTTCTCTCTTAAACCTTAAATGTGCGGTTGTAGTAGCATCAGGAGCTACTTCAACATTTCAATTCTATCATATAGAATTATAATAGTCAATAGTTATTTTGATAAAATCCATGCTTTTACAATATTTTTTTCTATATCACTACTATTAAAGCCTGTGTAATTATTTAATTTTAAATCATCATCATCAGGATCGTTGATATAGTATTTGCTATCCTCTAATCCTCTTATAACTTTATAGCTAGGTTTTTTACCGAAAGCTCCTCCAGATTTGAATTTTACTAATACCGGTTTATTATTTTTTAAAGCATCATCTATTTTCTTTAAATAGTCAGAAGTTACAGTGTCTAATTTATAATTATTTTTTTCTGCAAAAGCTGGTATAATAAGTTCACTAGTTCCTACTCCATATTTGTAATAATTTAATCCTGCCCAATCTACTATATTTGTAACAGTTATTTTAGAAGTAGGATCGATATAATTAGTAATCATCGCCATAGATATTATTAAATCACCATTATCACTTATTTTTTTATTATTATCATTTCCATATGATATATTTTTAAATTCTTCCTGTTTCATGTAATAAAATGGAACATTAAGACCTTTTTGAGGCATATTTAATAAGGATTCTCTTCTTTTATTATTTTGATCTTCTATTCTTAATAAATAATAGAAATAATTTTCTATTCCATTTTTCAAAGCATTTATATATTCATCTTTATAAATATTTTTATCTATTATACTTATATCTACTGGATTATCCATATTTCCAAGAATTAACAATATTTCAGGAATATTATTATTTATAGGTATAGCTAGTGAACTTTTTTCTGAAGCTCTAGTCTTCATTATATAGTTATTAGATAGAGATTTTTCTACATATTTAGATAATATTTGTGAGCTATAGGTTTCATAATATAAACCCGGACCTTTATTTTCCCCATTCAATAAATCAATATTTAAAACTATATCAACTTTATTATCTGAAATTAAATTAGAAATAGTATTTTCATCTGTATTTTTATCTCCATCTCTAGATATAACTACTGTTATATTAAGTTTATTTAATTCTTCTTTTAGAGCTAATGCGTAGTCTAAACTATAATCTGTGGCCCCTTCTGTTATTTTGGGATTTATTAAAACAGTAAATTTGTTCAGACTTTCTCTAAATTTCTCTTCAGGACTTTTTATATTACTACCAACAATATCCCACCCAGCAATCCAACCAACAATATTATTATTAGTTTTAACCTCTATCCATTCTCCTATTTCCGATAGTTTTTTAAGTTCTTCTCCAGGAGGAATATTATGAACTATAGGAAATAATTCATCTGGTCCAGTTCTTATAATACTATCTTTTGAAGTAATTATAATCTTATTTTCTGCAACCCTTCCTATAATTTTTTCATTGTAATTATAATAAATAACTGTAGATAATAGTAATAAAAATATTATTGATATTACAAATAGTGTCATAACATCTAATTTTCTTCTTCTTTTTATTCTCATATAAATACCTACATATTTTCAGATAATTTTTCATATACTATAGTAACTGGACCATCATTTATTATATTTACTTCCATATGAGTTTGGAATATTCCAGTTTCAACTTTTACGTTATATTTGTTTAGATATTCATTAAATTTATTGTACAATTCTTTTGCTTTTTCTGAAGAAGCTGCTTCTGTAAAACTAGGTCTTTTTCCTTTTCTTGTATCTGCGTATAGTGTGAATTGAGAGATAGATAATATTTCTCCGTTCACATCTTCCAAACTTAAATTTAGCTTACCTTCAGAATCTTCAAAAAGTCTTGATTCTACTATTTTCTTCGCTAAAAATTCAGCATCTTTTTCTGTTGAATTTTTATGAACACCTACTAATAAGCAGTAACCTTTATTTATTTCTCCTACTATTTCACTATCTACTTTAACACTTGCTTTAAGTACTTTTTGTAAAATTATTTTCATTTTTGCTCCTACTGAACTACTCTTTCAACGTTATAAATATCTGATACTTGTCTTAATTTTCTAATAATAAAGTCACATTCTTCTACATTTTTTACTAGTAGACTTACATTAATAACACATGTTTTGTCAGCTTTTGATTCAGAATTTAGTTTAGTTATTACTAATTTACTTTCATTTAATTTTAATAATACTGTATTTAAAATCATTTCTTTATCAAATGCATATATTTGTAAACTAATAGGATAATCCCTCTTGTTTATACTATCGACCCATTCAACATCAAGCAACCTATTTTCATCTTCATTTTTAACATTAGGACATTCAATTCTATGAACTGTTACACCTCTTCCTTTTGTTATAAATCCAACTATTTCATCTCCTGGTATTGGTTTACAACACTTTGATAGTCTAACTAATATATTGTCTACACCTTTTACATAAACACCTGTTTCTGTAACTATCTTTTTTATATTTTCTTTATCAGAATTTATTAATTTTTCCAGCTTTTCTTGAGTTTGTTTTTCTTTTCTAATTTTTTCTGTCAACCTCATGAAAACCTGATTAGCAGTTAAGGCTCCATAGCCTATAGTTCTATACAGTTCATCTATATTATTAAATCTATATTTCTTTAAAACATTTTCTAATGATTCATCTTTTAATAAGTCATCTACATCAAAACCATTAGCCTTTATTTCATCTTTTAATAAAACTTCACCTTTTATTAAATTTTCTTCTCGTGCAGCTTTTTTAAAAAATGACTTTATTTTTGATTTGGTTTGTGACGAGGTAGCTATATTTAACCAATCACGACTTGGTCCCGAAGAATTTTTATTTGTTCTAACATCGCATATTTCTCCTGTAGAAAGAACATAATCAAATGGAACTATTTTATCATTTATTGTAGCTCCTATCATTTTATTTACTACTTCACTATGTATTGCATATGCGAAATCGACTACACAGGAACCTTTAGGCAACTCTATTATATCGCTATTAGGTGTAAAAACATATATTTTGTCACTAAGCAGGTCCACTTTTAAAGAATCAAC
>JACBYF010000049.1 GCA_013415235.1 Gemelliphila palaticanis | reverse complement strand
GAAAGTTAAATAGTGCTAGAGTTCAGTTAATGAATACTTATACTGGTATGAATTATACCTTATTTAAAAATAATTGGAAATTGATTTTAGAAGATGTAGACAATGTTACTCATGATAAGTTTATATATAATAGAAGTTTTAAAAGTTATGTTACTAGAAGGGATATTCTTGAATATTTATTGGAACTTGATTCAGTGTTTAAATCTAGTTATGAGCGTGTTCATGATATACGATACGCTGTAAAATATAGAAATGAACTTGAATTAAATAGGTTAATAGATGCCTCTACTGATGGTTTAGCTGATAGTGTTAAGGTAGCTATTAATACTATGAGAAAGCATAAAGAGTATATTCTTAATAGTGTTAAATATGATATTTCTAATGGTTCTTTAGAAGGTATTAATAATAAAGTTAAGGTTCTTAAAAGAGTTTCTTATGGTTACTGTAGCTTTTATAATTTTAGATTGCGTATTTTAGTTGTTTTTAGATTATTTGTCTCTGATCGTAAATTTATTGGAGATTTGGTTGATAAAAAAATAACTAAGCAGCAATTTGCCGCTTAGTTATTTATCTCATTTTCTCTCCATGCCCCGT
>JACBYF010000048.1 GCA_013415235.1 Gemelliphila palaticanis | reverse complement strand
TCAGCAAGCACGTCAGCTTCTGAGTCAGCATCAACAAGTGCGTCAGAATCAGCAAGCACATCAGCATCTGAGTCAGCATCAACAAGTGCGTCAGAATCAGCAAGTACGTCAGCTTCAGAATCAGCATCAATAAGTGCAAGTGAGTCAGCAAGTACATCAGCTTCTGAGTCAGCATCAACAAGTGCGTCAGAGTCAGCAAGCACATCAGCTTCTGAATCAGCATCAACAAGTGCAAGTGAGTCTGCAAGTACATCAGCTTCAGAATCAGCATCAACAAGTGCAAGTGAGTCAGCAAGCACATCAGCTTCTGAATCAGCAGCATCAGAATCGGCATCAACAAGTGCAAGTGAATCAGCAAGCACATCAGCATCAGAATCGGCATCAACAAGTGCAAGTGAGTCAGCAAGTACGTCAGCATCAGAGTCAGCATCAACAAGTGCGTCAGAATCAGCAAGCACGTCAGCATCAGAGTCAGCATCAACAAGTGCGTCAGAATCAGCAAGCACATCAGCATCAGAATCGGCATCAACAAGTGCAAGTGAATCAGCAAGCACATCAGCATCTGAGTCAGCATCAACAAGTGCGTCAGAATCAGCAAG
>JACBYF010000047.1 GCA_013415235.1 Gemelliphila palaticanis | reverse complement strand
AGGTACGCTAGATACGGTCGGACATCGTGTTGATAGTGCAATGGCATAAGCGTGCTTAACTGCGAGACTGACAAGTCGAGCAGGTACGAAAGTAGGACATAGTGATCCGGTGGTTCTGTATGGAAGGGCCATCGCTCAACGGATAAAAGGTACTCTGGGGATAACAGGCTGATTCCTCCCAAGAGTTCATATCGACGGGGGAGTTTGGCACCTCGATGTCGGCTCATCACATCCTGGGGCTGAAGTAGGTCCCAAGGGTATGGCTGTTCGCCATTTAAAGTGGTACGCGAGCTGGGTTTAGAACGTCGTGAGACAGTTCGGTCCCTATCTGCCGTGGGCGTTGGAAATTTGAAGGGGGCTGCTCCTAGTACGAGAGGACCGGAGTGGACGTATCTCTGGTGTACCGGTTGTCACGCCAGTGGCATTGCCGGGTAGCTAAATACGGAAGAAATAACCGCTGAAAGAATCTAAGCGGGAAACTTGCCTTGAGATGAGATTTCCCAGAGCCTTGAGCTCTTTGAAGGGTCGTGCGAGACCAGGACGTTGATAGGCTGGGTGTGTAAGTGCAGTAATGCATTAATCTAACCAGTACTAATTGCCCGTACGGCTTGTCCCTATAACCTTATCAGGTAC
>JACBYF010000046.1 GCA_013415235.1 Gemelliphila palaticanis | reverse complement strand
GCCCAGATACACCTTCCAGGACTTGTTGGATGCTTCCAGGAATTGTTCCGAGCGCGCCAGGGTATCCTTGGCATCCGGCGCATCCGGGTGCACCATCACGCGGTCCATCGTGAAACGGGCGCGGCCCAGGGCGATTTGCGATTCGCCGATGGCCAGCGTCGACGCCAGCTGGTTGCTGTAGACCTCGTTGAGGCTGTTGTTGGCCGATTTCAGGCTGATGATGCTCATCACGCCCAGCAAGGCGATCAGCACGCCCAGCACACTCATGGTGGCAATCAGGCGCATTTTTATTGTTATATTCGACAGCATGCAATTTTCCTTGGTAAGGGCGCAACCATGCTTGCGCATGCCGGACGGATAACGGCAAGCACCAGATGGGCGAGGCAGTTCTTCATTGTTCAGGACAAAATTTGGTCGATGGAGCGTGAGTGGCGGCAGGGGGGAAGGCGGCCCGCTCATCATCGTCAGGAGTGAAATACAGGGCAACAGGGTCGAGGTTTCCTGTACTTTTAATTTCCTGTTTGCAAGATACAGGGAAAGATTACCAGTAGCAACATCCAGCATGGATTTTCACACTTTGTAACAAGTGGATGATGTTTTTTGCGCAGAACGGGCATTCCGCAATCGTGCGCGGTCGCGTGGGAATGCCATTTATGCTAGTC
>JACBYF010000045.1 GCA_013415235.1 Gemelliphila palaticanis | reverse complement strand
GAGACGCTCAAATACTCCATCAAGCCTGAAGACATGCTGACGGATGGGGCCTTTTTGTTTGGCATCACAAAGCAGTTGGCCAAGCTCCGTTTTCTCGCAACGGGCGGCGTCCTCAAGGGCTGGCTGAAAGAGACGGCAAGCAATGCGGAAATGGTCGAGACGGGGCTGGAAGATGAAGAGGGGAAAGACGCCGAAGTCCGCCCCGAGCTGCCGCCCCTGTTTTTCGGCTGGAAAGCCGGAGAGCGGAAGTATCGTCAAGTCAAGCTTGGCGGGCCGAAGCGAAGCTATGAGATCACCCCACGGCCTCCCGAGCTTGGCGGGGGATTTCGTCTTCGATTGATTGAAGACGGCGAGGAAGTCGGCGGCGGCGTGTTTCCGCTAGACGCCTCGGCTGGGGATGTGGAGCAAGCTTTCGAAGAAGCTAGGGCCGAGGCTCTCGGCTGGATGGCCCTCCCCTCTCTGTAAGCCAAGCCCTACCGGCTGCCGCTCCGTCGTGGGGGGCACGCCAGTGGGGCGTTCTTTCGGTTCACCGCCCCGGCCCCCTTCAGGGGCCGCCCCCTGTCTCTCCGGTGCCGCTCCACGGCATCCGGCCACCGGCCTTTGCTCAGCCGGTGCCTTTGCTTTTGCCTCTGCCTCTGCCTCCGGCAGGACCGCGCATCATCTCCCCAGTTTCACCGGGGAGATGATGCATAGTCGGTCACT
>JACBYF010000044.1 GCA_013415235.1 Gemelliphila palaticanis | reverse complement strand
CTACTTCACTATGTATTGCATATGCGAAATCGACTACACAGGAACCTTTAGGCAACTCTATTATATCGCTATTAGGTGTAAAAACATATATTTTGTCACTAAGCAGGTCCACTTTTAAAGAATCAACGAAATCTTCTGCTGTAGCCTCTGTTTCATCACCCTCAGCCATTTTTTGAAACCAATTTAATTTTCTATAAAAATCATCTTGTTTTCCTGTTTTTCTTCCTTCTTTATAAACCCAGTGCGCTGCTATACCTTTTTCTGCAATCTCGTGCATTTCATAAGTTCTTATTTGAACTTCTAATGGTTGGCCAGTAGAAGAAACTAAAGTTGTATGTAAAGACTGATACATATTAGGCTTAGGCATTGCTATATAATCTTTCATTCTACCTGGTATTGGTAGCCACATATTATTAACTAAACCTAAAGTCGCATAACAATCAGCAACATCATTAACAAGGACCCTAACTGCTAACAAATCATAAATTTCATCAAAACTTTTGTTTTGTTTTTGCATTTTCTTATAAATACTATATATATGTTTAGGTCTTCCACTTACCTCGCCAATTATATTGTGTTCTTTCAATATCTCTTTTATTTTCTCTGAGGCTTGTTTTATACTTTCAACCCTAACACTTCTTTTTTGCTTCATCAGTCCTACTATATTGAAATATTTTTCAGGGTGAAGATATCTCAAAGATGTATCTTCTAATTCCCATTTTATAGAACTAATACCTAATCTATGAGCTAGTGGCGCATAAATTTCTAAGGTTTCACTAGAAATTTCTCTTTGTTTTTCTTCTC
>JACBYF010000043.1 GCA_013415235.1 Gemelliphila palaticanis | reverse complement strand
ACATCAGCTTCTGAATCGGCATCAACAAGTGCGTCAGAATCAGCAAGCACGTCAGCTTCTGAATCGGCATCAACAAGTGCATCAGAATCAGCAAGCACGTCAGCATCTGAATCGGCATCAACAAGTGCGTCAGAATCAGCAAGTACATCAGCTTCTGAATCAGCATCAACAAGTGCAAGTGAATCAGCAAGCACGTCAGCTTCTGAATCGGCATCAACAAGTGCAAGTGAGTCAGCAAGTACGTCAGCTTCTGAATCAGCGTCAACAAGTGCGTCAGAATCAGCAAGTACATCAGCTTCTGAGTCAGCATCAACAAGTGCGTCAGAATCAGCAAGTACATCAGCTTCAGAATCAGCATCAACAAGTGCGTCAGAATCAGCAAGTACGTCAGCTTCAGAATCAGCATCAACAAGTGCAAGTGAGTCAGCAAGCACGTCAGCTTCTGAGTCAGCATCAACAAGTGCGTCAGAATCAGCAAGCACATCAGCATCTGAGTCAGCATCAACAAGTGCAAGTGAATCAGCAAGTACATCAGCTTCAGAATCAGCATCAATAAGTGCAAGTGAGTCAGCAAGTACATCAGCATCTGAATCGGCATCAACAAGTGCGTCAGAATCAGCAAGTACATCAGCATCTGAGTCAGCATCAACAAGTGCGTCAGAATCAGCAAGTACGTCAGCATCTGAGTCAGCATCAACAAGTGCAAGTGAATCAGCAAGTACGTCAGCTTCAGAATCAGCATCAACAAGTGCGTCAGAATCAGCAAGTACATCAGCTTCAGAATCAGCATCAACAAGTGCAAGTGAGTCAGCAAGCACGTCAGCTTCTGAGTCAGCATCAACAAGTGCGTCAGAATCAGCAAGCACATCAGCATCTGAGTCAGCATCAACAAGTGCGTCAGAATCAGCAAGTACGTCAGCTTCAGAATCAGCAT
>JACBYF010000042.1 GCA_013415235.1 Gemelliphila palaticanis | reverse complement strand
GGCGTGCTCAGCAGGTGGTTCAGGCGGTTCTGGCAGGTGGTATCCGTCTGTTCGGGGTGTGGTTCCAGCATCTCATGAACACGTTTCTGGCAAGTCTGAGATGTGGTTCCAGCCGGCCCGACAGGTGTTTCCGCAGTGTCCGCCAAGCGGTTCTGGCGTAGTTGGCAGGTGATTTTGGCATGACTAGCAGGTGGTTCCAGCAAGCCTGGCAGGTGATTCCAAAGTGTTCACCAACTGGTTGTGGCGTAGCCGGCAGGTGATTTTGGCGTGATCGGCAGGTGTTTCTGGCGAGTCGAGCAGGTGGTTCCGGCATGCTCGGCAGGTGCTTCCGGGGTCATTGGCACGGGGTTCTGGCATGTCTGAGAGGTGGTTCCGGCATGCCCGGCAGGTGATTCCGGAGTGTTCGCCAAGTGGTTCTGGCGTAGCCGGCAGGTGATTTTGGCATGTCCGGCAGGTGGTTCAGGCGAGTTGAGCAGGTGGTTCCGACGTGCTCGGCAGGTGCTTCCGGCGTCTCCGGCACGTGTTTCTGGCACATCTGACTGGTGGTTCCGGCATGCCCAAAAGGTGATTCCGGTCTGTCCGGTAGGTGGTTCCGGCGTGCACGGCACGTGGTTCTGGTACGTCTCAGAGGTGGTTGCGCATGCCCAACAGGTGATTCCGGACTGTCCGCCACGTGCTTCTGGCACGTCTGAGAGGTGGTTCCAACATGCCCGGCAGGTCATTTCGGAGAGTCGTCCAAGTGGTTCTGGCGTAGCCCGCAGGTGATTTTGGCGTGTCCGGCAGGTGGTTCCGCCGTGCTCGGCAGGTGGTTCAGGCATGGCCGTCACGTGGTTCCAGTCTGTCCAGGACGTGTTTCCAGGTTCTCCGGCAGGTGGTTCTGGTACGTCTGAGAGGTGGTTCCGCCATGGCTGGCAGGTGATCCCGGACTGTCCCCCAGATGCTTCTGGCATAGCCAGCAGTTAATATTGGCCTGTCCGGCAGGTGGTTCCAGCGAGTCGAACAGGTGGCTCCGGCGTGCTCGGCAGGTGGTTCCGGTCTGTCCGGTAGGTGGTTCCAGACTGC
>JACBYF010000041.1 GCA_013415235.1 Gemelliphila palaticanis | reverse complement strand
TGCTGATTCTGATGCACTTGTTGATGCTGATTCTGATGCACTTGTTGATGCTGACTCAGAAGCTGATGTGCTTGCTGATTCTGACGCACTTGTTGATGCTGACTCAGAAGCTGATGTGCTTGCTGATTCTGACGCACTTGTTGATGCTGATTCAGAAGCTGATGTGCTTGCTGATTCTGATGCACTTGTTGATGCCGACTCAGATGCTGATGTACTTGCTGATTCTGACGCACTTGTTGATGCTGATTCAGAAGCTGACGTACTTGCTGACTCAGAAGCTGATGTGCTTGCTGATTCACTTGCACTTGTTGATGCTGATTCTGATGCACTTGTTGATGCCGACTCAGATGCTGACGTGCTTGCTGATTCTGACGCACTTGTTGATGCTGATTCAGAAGCTGATGTACTTGCTGACTCACTTGCACTTGTTGATGCTGATTCAGAAGCTGACGTACTTGCTGATTCTGACGCACTTGTTGATGCTGATTCAGAAGCTGATGTGCTTGCTGATTCACTTGCACTTGTTGATGCTGATTCAGAAGCTGACGTACTTGCTGACTCAGATGCTGACGTGCTTGCTGATTCTGACGCACTTGTTGATGCTGATTCAGAAGCTGATGTACTTGCTGACTCACTTGCACTTGTTGATGCTGATTCTGATGCACTTGTTGATGCTGACTCAGATGCTGACGTACTTGCTGATTCAGATGCTGACGTACTTGCTGATTCAGATGCTGATGTGCTTGCTGATTCACTTGCACTTGTTGATGCTGATTCAGAAGCTGATGTGCTTGCTGACTCACTTGCACTTGTTGATGCTGACTCAGAAGCTGATGTACTTGCTGATTCTGATGCACTTGTTGATGCTGATTCAGAAGCTGACGTACTTGCTGACTCACTTGCACTTGTTGATGCTGATTCAGAAGCTGATGTACTTGCTGATTCTGACGCACTTGTTGATGCTGACTCAGAAGCTGATGTGCTTGCTGATTCTGATGCACTTGTTGATGCTGACTCAGAAGCTGACGTACTTGCTGATTCACTTGCACTTGTTGATGCCGATTCAGAAGCTGACGTGCTTGCTGATTCTGACGCACTTGTTGATGCCGATTCAGAAGCTGATGTACTTGCTGATTCTGACGCACTTGTTGATGCTGACTCAGAAGCTGATGTGCTTGCTGATTCAGATGCTGATGTGCTTGCTGATTCACTTGAACTTGTTGATGCTGATTCAGAAGCTGATGTGCTTGCTGACTCACTTGCACTTGTTGATGCTGACTCAGAAGCTGATGTACTTGCTGATTCTGATGCACTTGTTGATGCTGATTCAGAAGCTGACGTACTTGCTGACTCACTTGCACTTGTTGATGCTGATTCAGAAGCTGATGTACTTGCTGATTCTGACGCACTTGTTGATGCTGACTCAGAAGCTGATGTGCTTGCTGATTCTGATGCACTTGTTGATGCTGACTCAGAAGCTGACGTACTTGCTGACTCACTTGCACTTGTTGATGCTGACTCAGATGCTGAAGTGCTTGCTGATTCTGACGCACTTGTTGATGCCGATTCAGAAGCTGACGTACTTGCTGATTCTGACGCACTTGTTGATGCTGACTCAGAAGCTGATGTACTTGCTGATTCTGACGCACTTGTTGACGCTGATTCAGAAGCTGACGTACTTGCTGACTCACTTGCACTTGTTGATG